>CAYFQD010000069.1:1314-2626 GCA_964345275.1 uncultured Oscillospiraceae bacterium | reverse complement strand
CCGACCACTATAATAATTAAAATTAACTACACTGAAATAATTTTCTATATCTACTACAATTACAAAATTAATAAAATATATATATAATAAAAACAATAAAATAAAATTTAAGAAATTAAACAATTTACTAATTTCTATCAACGACCATGGAGAATTAAAATTCCTAACAACGCTAATTTCAGGAGCCAACGCACGACCGCTAACCACCCTATCACGCAACCAATTGACCCTGTCAGCAAGAACATACAATCTAACTAACCGTTCTATATCATCCGCTTTAATTAATTCACTCGTCAACATTCGCGCCCTGTCTGCATCAACAATCAAGGGAACCAAATAATTATAAAAAACTGCATTTCTTTCATTTTCAGCTTTTGTAAAACGACCAATCCCAGATATATCTTCATTCCTAAAAAAACCTCTAGAGTGTCTGAACCCCAACTTTCCATTATTTAAATATAAATGACTCCACTCGTTAACTAACATACCCTTCACCCAGTAAGGCGCGCTGTAGTCACCATCCACGCTAATTTCAGATATATCATAACCACTCCATTTCGTTAAAAAAAACGCGTCTGCCGATCTCCACTCTTTAAACAATTCATCCATAATTCCATTTAAACAATCAGTAGATATATCCGACTTTAATAAAATATGAACATGCAAGTCACCTGTACCATGACGCTCGACCACGCTATAATAATTAAACTCATGGTCACTATATTTCACTCGCTTAAACACCTTCAATAGATCATCAATAATATAATTAAAAACAGCGGTATTTCTATCCCCGACTCTCTGATCTTTAATTTTCTTAATTGTTAACACCCTGACCCGCTGACCTCGCATAGCATGGTACAAAGCGCTCCTTCTATCTTTATAAGCTCGATATCTACACTCTGGATCACCGCAACGTACCCGTTTACACAGGTGTTCATAATAATAGAACTTCCCCGTCGCCTCATCCCAACAGGACTGCAAATAGTGATTGACTTCCGACCTCGGCTCAATCCAAAATTCCTGTGAGAAATTAATTTTTTCTATATCTTCAAGATTCACGTCTATGACCCTCTTCAAGCCCACTGCGCTAGGCTCATACTGCAAATATCAGAACAACCCAAATTTTATAAAATTAATAAAATATATATAAAAAATTCCAGGTACCGAGTAGGTCAAATTCTCTAGTACCTGGAATAAATTTTATATCATTCCTGTGACGTGACTCTCCAGAATTGTTACTGATTCTAGTGCATAGGTCAATTGTGCAGTGGACCCATACACTAACAATATCAATTTAATTTTATCATTTTAA
>CAYFQD010000069.1:0-1214 GCA_964345275.1 uncultured Oscillospiraceae bacterium | reverse complement strand
AAACCCCGCAAATCAAAATTACCGCCCTCTACAACCGCCAGGAACTCCCTCCATGACTTTATAAAATTCCCAAATAAATTAACTTCAAAATATCTATAAAATATATCCTGCAAATATAATAATAACTCCCTGTACCTCTCCTCTGCCTCCAGCTCCCTGACTCGCTCTATATCAAACTCGCTCCACATGTTAAAAATTTTATATATATCAAATTTTAATGCACTACCCTCGCAATTCTTTATATCTTTAAAAAATGAAATTAATGCACTGTTAGAATTTTTCAAAATATCCTCCACCCTGTCGACAACATCAAAGTCCCCTGACTCAAAGCCTATATCATCTATATAAAAAATTACCTCCTCTAAAAATAATAAAGCCTCCTCATCAAGCTCTGGGAACTCCTCCACCCGACCAACATTCTCGATATCCCATTTTAAATTATAATTATCAAAAAAACTAACAAGCTCCTCCTCAAATTTATTAAATAAAATATCCAGATCAAAATAATATGTACATCTGTGTCCATCAGCAAACCCAAACTTTCCCATCACGTCAACATCACCATCCATGCACTTCTTGCAATCAGGGGCAATTTTAACTTCATAATATCCGCTACCGTACGGCTCTGCCAAACCGCACCAACATTTCTTTATAATTTTTTTCTTTAATTTCTTTAATCTCTTTTTCGACATGGGGACCTCGACCCATCTACAAGTCCCAAACAAACTCCATTCCTCCACATCCGTCTTTATCCAATCCGTCTTTATTAAATTTTCTACCAACCGATTAGCTATAGCTTTACAATACCTCCCCCCGCTGTACTCTAAATTTTCATCACAGGTAATTTCGGATATCTCCCGATCCTCTAGAGCCATTTCCTGTAGACCATTTAAAAAATTATTTTCTATATCTACTAAAATTCTATCTACACGCATTTTCATCGACCTCTTTATTTTAATTTTAATTTTCTTACTACACCGGCTGTTAAATAGTAAGTCGGGTGTCTTCCACTTACAAAGCGTAATCATAAACTCGCCTCGTGACTTTTATATCATTTTAATAATTTTAATAATTTTAATAATTTTAATAATTATATATTTTTAATAATTTTAATTGTTATAATTGTTTACACCTGGGGGTTAAATCGAGCCACCCCCAGACCCCGACTCGAGCCTAACGGCTAATTTTATCCATCCATTTATATCTCTTTTTTT
>CAYFQD010000068.1:0-2685 GCA_964345275.1 uncultured Oscillospiraceae bacterium | reverse complement strand
GCAGAAACCGCTGAAGCTGAAGAAAGCCAAGAACCGGCCCAAACCGAGGAACCGGTAGAAACTGCCGAGGCCACCGAAGAGCCCACTGAAGCTCCTGCTGAAGAAGCCACCGAGACGCCCACCGAGGCGCCCGCCCCAACCGACGAGACTCCAGAAGAAACCGCCGAGCCTATCGAAAGTGAAGAAGAACTGCTGGCCGACGAAGAGCCGGAGATGGAACTCTTTGCCGACGAGGTCACCGACATCACCGCCGATTTTACCGATCCAACTTTGTTGGCTTACGTGCGTGGAAAACTCGGGCTGAGCGCTAGCCAGCCCATAACCACCGAAAATATCCTAAAACTCAGTTATGTCGAGATATTTGGAGGAACCTCCGTAACAAGCGTAGCGGGCTTACAGCACGCCACCAACCTGACCAGCATACAGTTTGATAAACACAATATTACCGATCTGGGACCGCTGCAAAACTTGAACAAGATAAAGAACTTCAGGTTATCTAACGTCTCTAGCACGCCTCAGGGTCTTGCTTTTTTGACGAATTCTGCGGCAACTTTAACAAACTTGAATTTGGAAAATGTACCGCTTTCTGATTCCGACACCGCATTTTTCTCCTCCCTCACCAAGCTAACTTTTTTGAACGTGATGAACACGGGAATTTCCAGCATCGCTTTTGCTGCGAACATGCCCAACTTGAACGTTTTCTATGCCAGCGACAACAACATTTCGGATTTGTCACCCCTGCAAGGAAGGTCCGGACTCCAAAATCTGTACTTGGATGACAATAAAATCCGGGACATTAGCCCCTAAAAGGCATGCAGTTTACAAGCGCTTTGTATTTGGGCAACAATGATATTTACGATATCTCTGCGCTGGATCAACAGACTGCCGTGAACTTGGCCCTTGAACTGTACAACAACCACATTGTTGATGCCAGCAATATCGATACCAGCAAAATTAAGTACGCCAGGGTAAGCGGTCAACAACGCGACTACAACCTTGGCGAGGTGGATATGGACGATACCGCCTACCGGATCCCCAACCCACTTAAGGGCTATGTCAACATTGCCGAAGCGGTAGAGCCCACCTTGGCCGATTCCTTTGGCGGCAGTGATGCCTATTATTACGACGCCGCTACGGATGAGTTGGTCGTGGACATGACCAAACTTACACCGCAAGCCTTGGATTCGGGCGAACAATGGTTTTACTTTTCCTGGAAACAAACCGCGGAAAAAGTCAACAACACTTTCGGTGGTTTCCTAACTTACAGGCTGACTCCCATTACCAAATACACCGTCACCTACACCGATGGCGTTGATGATGAAGAAGTGTTTGCTAATCAGGTGCACACGGTGATCGAAGGAGAAGCAACCCCCGCCTTTGGCGAGGATCCCACCCGGGAAGGCTACACCTTTGAAGGCTGGCAGCCAGCCGTGGCCGATACCGTAACCGAAGATGTTACTTACGTGGCGCAGTGGAAACCCATTCCCAAATACACCGTCACCTACACTGACGGCGTAGATGATGATGAAGTGTTTGCCGATCAGGTGCACACCGTAAACGAAGGCGAAGCAACCCCTGCCTTTGGCGAGGATCCCACCCGGGAAGGCTATATCTTTAAAGGTTGGCAGCCGGATGTAGCCGACACTGTAACCCAAGATGTTACTTACGTAGCCCAATGGGAAAAGATTGAAGAACCTACCCCCACCCCCACAACAGCACCCACTACGGAACCCACGGTAGCACCTACCGAAGAGCCCACCGCAACACCGACCGCAGAGCCTACGGCACAACCCACGGAAGAACCTACGGCAGCTCCCAGCGAAGAACCTACCGAGGAGCCCACTGAGGAGCCTACCGAAAAACCAACCGCCAAGCCTACGGAAGAACCCGATACCGATAGTGAAGTGGCCCAGACCGGTGACAACACCAACATCTGGTTGTATGTAGGGCTGTTGGCAGCTGCCGCGGTAATCGTTGTTATACTGATTATCGTATTGAAAAAACGGAAAAACGTATAATTAAATCTGCTTACGGCACACCAATAAACTAAAAGCAAAGGGCCTGCAAACAAAAGTTTGCAGGCCCTTTGGGCGTAATAATCGGGGAACCCTCTAAGGAAAAGTGCTTTTCACAAAGCTTATCCTTTTCTTGCAGCGCCATAGAAATTTATCCCTTAACACCGCCAAAAAACAGCAAACCGCATAGAAACATCGGCACCAATATCGAATACGATAACGCGACAGCCTTTCTGTTAAAATATAGTTATCAGTCAATAATAAATTATTGTATAATTGAAGGTAACTAATATTTGTAACGGCCGGCGTCAAAGCATCTATTTTTCAGAAAGCTGCGCACATACATGCAAGCGCTTTGAACCCCCGGATAAGCCGGAAATAGTTTTCGGCAAAGCCTTATTAAAAAGTTGTTTATAGAGGCTCTTAAGCCTTTGTAATATGGCGCTGTAGTCCTATGCAGCGGCGTTTTATCGCCGCGCGGTGCCGATAGCCCTGCTTCCCGGTATGCCGGATGTGCGCCCGAACAAGTTGCATGCGCAATGCACTTCGTTCTTTTGATGTATTCGAAGGTTCAATTTCTTCTCTTCTTATTGGGGAGATAGCTTAGCGGTGAAGCAATCAAAAGCTGATGAGGACACGTCCTTGGGGGGGCAAATCCCCCTGCAATTCG
>CAYFQD010000067.1:0-2793 GCA_964345275.1 uncultured Oscillospiraceae bacterium | reverse complement strand
GCCCAATAGGAACATCATGCCTGCTTTGGTGATATCTTGATTGTCTGCAATGATATAATTATGAATCAGTTTTTGGCTAATCATTTGGATGCTATTATTTCCGCTATTATAGGGCTGATAGCTGGTGGAATAAGTGTTCGCCTTTTTGAAAAGAAAAATTGCAACAATACTACGACTAAATAGTCGAATATTTCAGCAGGAGGAGATGTTGCAGGACGTGATATATATAAGAACTATTTGCCTCAAGTTACTTGGTATCAACGTAAATTTCTTCGTTTAGCAGAGGAAGTTGAACTTGATCAACGATATAATAAAACTATAGAAGACTTGGATTACTTTGAGACGATTTTAGATGGAACAAAGGGATTAGAGGAAAAACTAACAGATGGGGGGGCGAAATAAAAATGAAATAACATTGGCTCTTAGGCAAAAACAAAAGTTTGCAAAGAAACAAGAGAAGTACAAATATTACGAATCTGCACAATGGATAAATTCTCATTTATTCGCTGAAATATTATTGAAGTTTAATGATTATATAAAACCATTGATTGATAGTAACAATACTTCGGTAAAAATTTACCGAAGTATTGAGATAAAGGAATAGAAGAAATAAGAGCTCAAAATTTTCAACGTGTTTTGATTGATAAACTTGCAAATTATTCTGACGATGAATATCAGGTTATTTATACGACATCATATATAACTAAAGAATTGGATGATAGTCCTTACGTTGTTGGATCGAAATATTCTAAAGAAAACAAGAGCTTGAAAAATGTATGATATTCTTGTTTTTTAATTCATGAATTTAAGTATGGATATTATGTGAGATTTAATTGTTTAGTTGGCAGTCAACAACTTGAAAGTTGTGCCATCTCGATTATTTATACTACCTTTGCCTACAGAGTAAGGCAAAGGTGTTTTTTGATGTACACAATGGCTGAAGAACAGATAGATACGGTTTTAGGATTGGACGTAGAGGCTGTGGAGAATAAAGGCGAAAAGTGGATGTACCATTCGCAAGCTATAGCTGCAACCATGTCAAACCGAATGGAGGAACTTGGCATGACACAACGAGCGTTAGCTGAGAAAATGAACTGCACCCAGCAATATGTCTCCAAGGTGTTGAAAGGTCGCGAGAATCTGTCATTGGAAACCTTGTGTAAAATAGAAAATGCATTAGGAATCAGAATACTGCAAGCTGGAATAAATAAGTAATAACACCATAACAGGGCGCAAGAATATGTCAACACAAAGCGAAGCGGCATTGGAAGCCGGACTGATAGCCACACTCCGACAAATGGACTACGAGTATGTTCAGATTGTCGAGGAAGATAATCTTTATGCCAATTTCAAGCGGCAGTTGGAGATTCACAACCGCAAACGATTGGAAGAGCACGGACGTACTGAGTTTACGGCAGAAGAGTTTGAGAAGATTCTAATATACCTTGAAGGTGGTACTCGCTTTGAAAAGGCAAAGAAACTTCGTGACTTATATCCGCTTGATACGGCTGATGGACAGCGTATATGGGTGGAATTTCTAAATAGGCAGAAGTGGTGTCAGAATGAATTTCAGGTTTCCAACCAGATTACGGTGGAAGGACGTAAAAAATGCCGTTATGATGTGACGATTCTAATCAATGGTTTGCCACTTGTGCAGATTGAATTGAAACGTCGTGGCGTGGAACTTAAACAGGCATACAACCAAATACAGCGTTATCACAAGACTTCGTTTCATGGATTGTTTGATTATATCCAACTGTTTGTCATATCCAACGGTGTTAATACTCGCTATTTTGCCAATAATCCAAATAGTGGGTATAAGTTCACATTCACCTGGACAGATGCTGCCAATCATCCGTTCAATGAATTGGATAAGTTTGCCGTATTCTTCTTGGAAAAATGTACGCTTGGCAAAATCATAGGAAAGTATATTGTGCTTCATGAGGGCGACAAATGCTTGATGGTACTTCGTCCTTACCAATTCTATGCGGTAGAGAAAATTTTGGATCGTGTACAAAACTCCAATGATAATGGTTATATCTGGCATACAACAGGTGCCGGAAAAACATTGACCTCATTCAAGGCTGCACAACTTGTATCAGAATTGGATGATGTGGATAAGGTGATGTTTGTTGTTGACCGACATGATCTTGATACCCAGACTCAATCGGAATACGAAGCATTTGAACCAGGGGCTGTAGATAGTACTGATAATACGGATGAACTAGTGAAACGGCTTCAAAGCAACTCCAAGATTATTATCACTACTATTCAAAAACTTAATGCGGCAGTTAGTAAGACGTGGTATAGCAGCAAGATTGATGCTATCCGTCATTCACGCATTGTGATGATTTTTGATGAGTGTCACCGTAGTCATTTCGGGGATAGCCATAAAAAGATTATGAAGTTCTTTGATAATGCCCAAATTTTTGGCTTTACGGGAACACCTATCTTTACCGAAAATGCAGTGGATGGACATACGACAAAAGAAATTTTCGGTAATTGTCTTCATAAATATCTCATCAAAGATGCTATTGCTGATGAGAACGTGCTTGGCTTCCTCGTGGAGTATTATCATGGCAACGAAATAGTTGATAACGATAATCAAGCTCGTATGGAGGAGATAGCAAGATTTATCCTTAACAACTTTAATAAATCTACATTTGATGGAGAGTTTGACGCATTGTTTGCTGTGCAGTCTGTTCCTATGCTTATCCGCTATTACAAGATCTTCAAATCATTGAATCCTAAAATCCGTATAGGTGCAGTATTTACATACGCAGCCAATAATAG
>CAYFQD010000066.1:714-2807 GCA_964345275.1 uncultured Oscillospiraceae bacterium | reverse complement strand
GAATGCTTTTCCTTATGGTGGTGAGTTTATTCACCAGTCGTGTTATTCTTAACACTTTAGGAGTTGAGGATTTTGGTATATATAATGTCGTTGGTGGTATAGTGGCGATGTTTACGATTGTAAGTGGTTCTTTAACGTCAGCAATAAGTAGGTTTATAACATTTGAACTAGGCAAGGGAGATCTTGGTAAGCTACGAACGATATTCTCTACCAGTGTAAATATACAGTTAGGTCTTTCGCTTATAATTGTCCTAATAGGAGAAATTGGTGGAATTTGGTTTCTTAATTCCCAGATGAATATTCCTCCTGAGAGAATGGAAGCGGCTAATTATATATTACAATGCTCTTTAGGAATCTTTGTTTTGAATTTATTAAGCGTACCTTATAATTCTGCAATAATAGCCCATGAGAAGATGGGAGCATACGCATATATTTCCATCCTTGATATTTCTTTGAAATTAGCAGTTGCTTATGCTATTATGCTCTCACCTTATGATAGATTGTCTTCCTATGGCGTTCTGTTGTTGTTGGAAGCTCTAGTTATACGATTCATATATGGTATTTACAGCAAACGTAATTTTGAAGAGTGTAGCTATCATCTGGTACGTGATAAGGCTGTTTTGAAAGAAATGGTATCCTTTGCTGGCTGGAACTTTCTTGGAGTTACTGCAGGAACACTAAATACTCAGGGCGTGAACATCCTGATGAATTTGTATTTTGGTGTAGCTGTTAATGCTGCAAGAGGTATTGCAGTCCAAGCAAGTGCTGCAATAACTCAGTTTGTACAAAGTTTCACTACTGCCGTAAATCCGCAGATAACTAAGTCGTATGCTGCAGGTGATATGGTTTATATGCATTCTCTTGTTTGTCGTAGTTCTAAATTCTCGGCATTTCTATTTCTGTTGATGGCTATACCCCTAACAATAGAAACTCCTATGATTTTTGAATTATGGTTAAAGAATCCGCCAGAATATGCTGTGTTGTTTTTTAGGTTGGGTTTGTTAGGCATATTGATGGATAATGTTCTTTCCAACAGTCTGATGACTGCAATTTTTGCATCAGGTGATATTAAAAAATATCAGGTGTATGTAACGTTCTGGGGTGGTTTGGTATTTCCAATTACTTGGGTCGCATACAAGTTAGGTGCCACTCCAGAATCTACTTATATAATTTATTTTATCATCTATTGCATAGTGCTTTATGTGCGTCTGCGTGTTGTTCAGCAAAAAATAAATTTGCCGATGAAACAATATTTGAAGATAGTTTTAGCAAGATTCATTCCTGTAGCTATATTGAGTATTCTTATATCTTTAGTTGTGCCCTTTATTATGTCACCTAGTATATTGAGGATTTTAGTAACTACATTGATAAGTTGTATTGCAATTGGTCTAGTAGTTTATTTAATAGGTCTTACTACTGAAGAAAGAAGAATGGTAATAGAAAAGGTAAGAAAAATAGTAATAGATAAACGATAATTTCAAGATAAATTATGAATAAATCCATATTGTTATTAGGAGGAACTGGTGCTATGGGCAACCACCTTGTACAAATATTAAATGATGGCAAACATGATGTGTTTGTAACATCCAGAAGCCCACGGCAGAATAGACCTGGAGTAACCTATATTCAAGGCAATGCGCATGATGACAATTTTCTAGAGCAAGTATTAAATATGAAGAGATGGGATGTAATTGTAGACTTTATGATTTACAATACTTCTGAATTTGCTTGCAGAGTGAATCTGCTGTTGGATGCCTGTAAGCAATATGTATTCCTGTCTTCATCAAGAGTCTATGCTGATAGTAAAGAGCCTATAACAGAGCAGTCTCCTCGTCTACTTGATGTATGTAAGGATGAAGAATATCTGAAAACAGACGAATATGCATTGAGTAAGGCACGAGAGGAAAATTTTTTGTTTAATTCAGAATATAAGAATTGGACGATAATTCGTCCTTACATAACCTATAGTGAGATACGTCTGCAATTAGGAGTCTTGGAAAAGGATTATTGGTTATATCAGGCTCTTCATAATAGAACCATCGTATTCTCTAAGGATATTGCTTCTAAAACAACAACGCTAACATATGGTTATG
>CAYFQD010000066.1:0-704 GCA_964345275.1 uncultured Oscillospiraceae bacterium | reverse complement strand
AACCTATGGTATGATGTCGCTCGAGGTATTGCGGCTCTGTTGGGTGAAGATAGTGCTTTGGGTGAGATATTCCATATCACAATAGCCGAACATCATAAATGGCAAGAGATTTTTGATATGTATCTTCGTGTCTTAGAGGAGGAACTTGGCAAAAAGCCTAAGGTGTTAATGTTAGAAGAGAATCCTCGGATGAAGATTAAAGGTCATGAATGGCAGGTGAAATACGATCGCTACTATAATCGTGTATTTGACAACAGCAAGATAGCTCGATACATAGATGTAGACACTTTTAAGCCTACTTTAGATGGGATGGAAGAGTGTCTTAGAGATTTTATACATCATCCCTCTTACAGGATTGGTGGTTATGGTGATTTTGCCATGTATGATAGAATTTCTAGTGAGTGGATGCCGTTGTCTGAAATATCATCATTAAAAGATAAAATCAAATATTTATTAAGAAGAACCATATTACCATTAAAATAGAAACAAATAAGATATGAAAGAAATGTATTCAAGTGAACGTAATGTTCAGATACTAATAGGTTTGCTGAAAGCAAATGGTATCAAAAAGATCGTTGCAAGTCCAGGAAGTACTAATATTCCTTTTGTTTTGAGTTGTCAAAATGATGGAGGATTTGAGATGTACTCTTGTGTTGATGAACGTTCTGCTGCATATATGGCTGTTGGATTGTCTCAAGAGTCTG
>CAYFQD010000065.1:0-3055 GCA_964345275.1 uncultured Oscillospiraceae bacterium | reverse complement strand
ACTCTTAATCAGGGTGTCCGGGGTTCGAACCCCCGAAGGTGTACCATAGTAAAAGTGATAGGCGTTATTGTCTATCACTTTTACTATTGAGACAAATCATCTTCGGGGGTTCGAACCCGAAAGGGCCATTGCGTCAATGGAAGCGTCCTGTGGACGCTGGAATAGCAATGTGTTCAAGCCGCTGCAAGCGTCAGCGGAGCGGCGCAAAACGGCAGATTCACCTTCAGCGAATCTGCAAAACCCCCGAAGGTGTACTAAACAGGGTTCTACGGATGTTCCCTAATATTAATTATTTTCCATATCCCTTTATCATCTTTTTCAAACAACCACAATGCCGGAACCTCGGAGCTGCCTTGCACCACATCACCCTTTTCATTTTTTACTTCGTTGGAATAGTATACCCACACGTAACCGTAACCATCTGTATCGCTATCACCAAAATGCGCTGACCACAGCTTAATTGAATGAGTTTCACTGGAACCACCTGCTTCAGCACCTGGGGCATATCTAGACAAGAGTCCATATTTTTTATTCAGTTGCTTTTCCGGAGTGCTCAGATCAGAAAAAGCTTTATCCGCCTGAGCAACAAATAGTCTTGCCCTGTTAAGATCCTCCCGACTGCCTATGTAAGCAAGTTTTGATATTTCGCCGGTTGAATAATAATCTAAAGACCACACTTGAAACATATGGTAGATCGGGAAAAAATACATGCATATGCAAATTCCAATCGCACCCAAAACAAGAATAATGTTCCTACGGAACTTTCGTTTATGCTGCTTCTCCGAAATACTTATTGTCTCCGTCAAAACTCCTGTAAATTTTTCCGGCGATGCACTTCCTTCTTTACATTGCATTACCTCAAGCAGGGTAAGATCAAAAACTTTTGCAATGTCCTCAAACTTAGAAATTTCCGGCAAACAAAGTCCTCGTTCCCACTTGCTAACCGCCGCCGTAGATACCTTTATTTTCTTTGCAACTTCCTTCTGGGTTAACTCTCTTTTCTTTCGCTGCTCAGTAAAAAACGTTCCAAATTGTTCTGACATCATGTTAACCACCTCCTTGATAACACAGTATCATTATTGACTAAAGATACCTAACGACCTGTGGTTGAATTGCCTCTCATCAAGAAAATTCTCTACCAATAAGCGTATTTCAACATATAGTTTATTTGTAATTCATTAACCTGTGCCGTGAATTGCGTCAGCACCGTTGACATAATTTGCAGTTAGTTGTCTTCGTCTGTAATATCGTCGGCTGGCAACATCGCCGACTCTTGCAGTTTTGCTGCCAGACATTATTTCGAGATGATTAGACCAACTCAATTGGGGCTATCGCACCGGAGTTTTCTCTAGTGCGACAGCCCCTTCTTCGACAACCATGCGCCTTGCGGTTTCTTGTTTCTTACAGTGCATGGGCGTAAGTTGATTGAGTGATAGATGGATTTGCATGTCCAAGTTGATGAGCAACATCGGTAATACCGTTTCATCGGTTGAGATTTCAGTTCTGGATATGGTAAGCAGGTATCTGCGATATCACAAAAGAAATACCGACAAAGACAACAGTCATTATCACTGCTATCTTAATATATTTTATTACCTTTGATTTTGACGGCACAGCCCACAAGTTTATGATCACACCTGAAATAAGTCCAATTACCGCAATAATCGCCGTCGTTGCAGCACCTTCCGCAAAGGCATTTATCATTGCTTTCAGCGAGAGTTGTGTATCTATTTGAATTTCGCCGGAAATTATTGGTCCGCATACAATAATACAGCCAATAATAGTACTGAAAATTATAACCTCTGACTTTTTCTTTACTTTTTCCGCTTTTTTCTTGTCCCTTGTAAGCTGATGTCTCAGCCTCTCGTTTTCGTCTTTAAGTTCTTTTATAATCCGTTCATTTTTTAATCTTTGTTCTGTTCTGCATGCTATCCTGTTCTCTAATATTACCTTTGTCTTTTTCTTCTGTACCGCCCTTTTTTGTTTATCGTCTGATGTATTTCGAATGCCGGCAGCTTTATCCGCTGCTATCTTAAAATGTCGCACTTTCTTATCCCCTTTCTGCAGTTTTAGCGGTAGATGCTGTTTGTTTTTTCTCGCATATTATATCACATTCCGGTAATATCTTTTCTTTTTATCTTACTGAAATTCTGCTTAATAACTTTTTATGCTGGAAAATAATTATTGTTAGATTCGAATGGGATGACAACAAAAATGCAACCAGCAAAGTTACGCACCCTTACTACCGCTTAGCCTGCGGTATCTCCCAGTCAAAAGCGTGTGCAAGTATTCTGATCAGCACAACCAGCCCTGCCGCAAAAATCATTGCCAGATACTTATTAAACCGGGGGTAGAGTACGCACAGCAATAATGCCCCGGCTATAGATGCTGTCGCATACACATGTTTTGAAAAAATGTAGGGTGATACATTTGCCATCATATCGCGCAAAAGCCCTCCGCCCACTCCGGTTACAACTCCTACGAATACGGCAAGAAAAATATTGTCATGTCCGGAACTAAGCGCCAGCATCGTCCCGGACGCAGTAAAAATACCAAGTCCGATTGCGTCGGCCAGCATCATAACTATATCCGTCTTTCCTATCAGTTCTCTGAACTTTGGCACCAGAACAATCAGGCAGGATGCGAGCCCGACAATGGCATAGATAGGATTCGTAAACATGGCCGGCGGGGTATGCCCCAAAATAATATCGCGTATCACACCGCCGCCGACAGCCGTCGACAAACCGAGGATGCAAATCCCGAAGATATCCATATGCCTCTTTACGCCGACAAGTGCTCCTGATATTGCAAAGGCACACGCGCCGATTAATTCAAGTGAAAAAACTAATATTTCCATGATAGCTCCTGATTATATTGTAAAATTTTCAGCTGTATCATTTAGAAAACAAATACTTCTATTCATTATCCATGACGGTTCCTAAAATTTTGCCATACGTGTAACCATAGGCACAACCAATGCATTTCCCGTACAAAAGTATCTCCTTCGTTCTGGCATCGTGTACATCCAATTATCGTCAAACCCCTGAATACGTTC
>CAYFQD010000064.1:0-3187 GCA_964345275.1 uncultured Oscillospiraceae bacterium | reverse complement strand
AACCTTGCCAGCTACATGGATGCATTCTCTTCAAACGAGGAATTGAACCTTGAACCAACTATAGATTATGAGGAATGGACACCCGAGGAACTTGCGTTTGACGAACAGAAGCCAACAGGCATTTCTGAAACAATCATATACACGCTCGCTAATGAACATTATTGTATCGTACAAGGCCCTCCCGGAACTGGTAAGAGTTACACCATCGCTTCTGTGATTTCATCGTATCTTGATGCTGGCAAAACCGTCTGCGTTACCACCATGGCGAACAAGGGCCTTATTGAGTTGATAAAGCAGAAGCCTTTGCAAAAGTATGTGAATGAAGGTCGTGTCAGCAAGACAAATCTGTCTATTGACGAACGCAAACAGGTGTCTGGCGTAAAAGCTGCCTCTGCCGATTTGCAGGTTTCTGGTGGCGAAATGCTCTGTGCGACAAACTATCAGTTGTCAAGCGTTTTTAGCGAAAAGAAGATGACTCTGTATGGTTTGCCACAATACGATTTGGTAGTCATAGAAGAAGCTTCTCAGGCTTTCCTCACGGCTATAGTTGCGTTTAAGCAGTTGGGGGTTGATTGCCTAATTGTAGGTGATCCTATGCAGTTGCCTCCTATCGTGAAACTTAACAATCCACAATATAATTCATGGAATGTGGCAACACAAGTTGAAGGATTGAAGACTATGGCGCTGGGGACATCGATAAAATCTTATCGTATAGTTACCACTTTCCGTCTCACGAGTCGATCTGCCTTCCTCACAAAATGCTTTTACGGGAATCGTTTTGTTTCTGTGAAGAAAGACTATTTAGATTTTACCAAAGCGAATAGTGTCTTATTTCCACAAGATGGCGGTGTACTTTACCATTGTACGCTAGATGTCCGCAATGGAGTTTATTCAGATAGAGCAGATGCTATTATACGAGATGTGATTGAAAAGCTGGAAAAATTTTATCCTAATCGTTCTTTAGCTATCATAACACCTTTTAGAGATTCTGTAAAGGAACTGCAGAAACGTTTCTGTACGTCTGACCTTGAACTGGATATAACTATCGAAACGATAGATAGAATCCAAGGTATGACTGTTGATTATGCTATTCTATACATTCCTGGCAGGAATCCAGGTTTCGCACTAGAAGATAGACGTTTTAATGTAGCAACAAGCCGTTCGCTTAGTACGACTCTCATTATTTCAGATATACCTCTTAACGAATTTCATACAGTCTCGCCTACAGTATTACAGTTTATAGATAATTGTGATAAGTTTGATGGTAAAACAAATGTATGGAGAACTAATTTGCAAGAGTCAGAATCATCAAGCCCTATAGTCCAACCTATATCTGAAGAAAAAACAGCATCAACGGTCTCCTCCACAATAGGGTTGAAAGTTGTAGGTAAAATTGACCTCTCTCAATTTGAACGGAAAAAGAAGGAATTAAGTATAACCAAGAAAAACTATTATATCATTGATACTAATGTTTTTGTAGACTATCCCGATATTGTTTCTAAGATTGACAGAAAGTATCCTATCATCTTGTCTGCAAAGGTGACGGATGAACTCGATAAGATGAAAATCAAATTAACTGAAGAACGAAGGCAAAACGCGGAGAAGGCTTTACGAAATCTTAATAATGAGTCACAGCATGAGATTTTATACGAGTTCGCTGATGTTTCTCTATTACCAGATGACTATGACAAGAGGTCTCCAGACAACATGATACTTTCTGTAGCCTTAAAATACAAGGATGATAATCCAATTATGCTTACTTCTGATAATGGGTTACAACTTAAGTCAAAAATAATGGGTATTTCAACAATATCATTAAAGAATTTCTTGAAGCGATAAGTTACCTATATGCTTGAACTCTCCCAACATTATTAGTGAGTACCCTCAAGAGAATGCTCGGTGTAAGTTTTAGAATTATATAATTTGGAAATCCATATAACATAATAATACAATAGCATATGGAACTGGCAATAAACATAGAAAACCTGCTGAACAAGCAGAAGATAGAATCCAACAGGATTGAGTTTAAAAATAAACATTAATTATATGATAGGAAACATTGACATACTGGTAAAGGAACTCTGCAAACTGCCCAAGGAAGTAGGGTGGGTTGAGTTCAAACATAACAACTGTGAGCCGAATATGATTGGCGAGGACATAAGTGCCCTTGCCAATACCGCTACATTGAATGATCGCGACTATGCCTATATGATTTGGGGAGTAGATGATACTACGCATGAGATAATTGGCACTAAGGTGCGGTTACAGATGGAAAAGAAAGGCGAGCAGGAGTTGGAGAACTGGCTTCGCTATATGCTCTCCAAGAATGCGGATTTTGAATACTATGATGCTGAGATTGATGGCAAGCATGTTGAACTGATTCGTATTCATAAGGCTCTAAATGAGCCAGTAAGCTTCCAGAAGGTTGACTACATACGGAGTGGTAGCTACACGAAGAAGTTGCATGAGTTCCCTGTATTCCGTGCTCAGCTATGGGACAAGTTGCGCCATGCCCAGTTTGAGGATGTATGCGTCAAGACTGACCAAAGATATGAGGACATCATCAGACTGCTTCAGGTGGATGCCTATTTTACCCTGCTGAAAATACCCCAGCCAGCAGAAAAGGATGCTGTAGCGCATTATCTGAACGAGGATGGCATCATCCAGAAGCAGGATAATGGGCTATATTCTATTACCAACCTTGGTGCCATATTGTTTGCCAAGGACTTGAAAGAGTTTGCCCGTTTAGGTCGTAAGGCTATGCGAGTAGTGCAGTATAAGGGCATAAACCGTCTGTTGATTCAAAAAGAAGAGCCTTTTAATCAAGGCTATGCTATTTGCTTTGAGAATATCGTGCGCTACGTGAATGCCTTGCTGCCAAGCAATGAGGATGTTAATGCCGTTCAACTGTCAACAAAAAGCAAGTTCCCTCTGCCAGCTGTAAGAGAAGCCATTGCGAATAGCCTCATTCACCAGGACCTATATATTACCGGGGCAGCTCCTGTAGTGGAGATATTTGACAATCGTATTGAGGTGACGAATCCTGGTACTCCATTGGTTGATATTCTTCGCATTATCGACAATCCTCCAAAGTCAAGAAACGAAAAGCTTGCATCACTCATGCGACGATTAAAGATGTGTGAGGAACTTGGCCGTGGTTGGGACAGAATGGTGCTGGCATGTGAAG
>CAYFQD010000063.1:0-3337 GCA_964345275.1 uncultured Oscillospiraceae bacterium | reverse complement strand
TTGCCTACAACTGCGTCGAATTTCATGCTTTCTCCTTGGTTAAATAGTTCTGCTAGTTTTTGTGGGGCGGTGCCTTCTTTTGCTTCTGGTAGTAAGTCATGGTGTTTAAAGTTTTTTGTGTTTATTTCATGGTCTTGATCAAAACCAAATATATAAGAATTTGTAATATCATGTAATACACCAGTTGGTGCCAGTCCATATACTTGGTTTTCTAAAATATGTGTTAAACACTCTCTATCATTATTATATAGATGCCTTGTGCCTTTATAAAGCCTTTTAACAGTTTCTGTTATATACATTCCAGATTTCATATAAAGGTCAATAATTTTACTATTAGGGTTTTTAAATATTTGTGGATCCTCTTTTTCTAATCCATCCAGCATCATATTTACTACTTTACGCGGTGTAAAGACCTGGTTTGTTTTCTGGTTAGGAATAAGTTCAAAAATATCCTTATCATTAACAAAGTAATTTGCCCGTTTTTTCTTTTCAGCTACAAATTCTGCTATGGATGCATTAAAGCGATATTTATCAAATACACCACCAAATGTTTTTCTTTCTCCATTTTCATCTGTATAGTCAAAACCATCTCTTAACATATGGAACTCACTCTTTGTTATATTTGTTAAGTCTTCAAAGTCCTCTTCACTAATAGCTTCATCAAAATTATCTATAGTTATTTCATCCCGACTGGAATTTGCCATAATAAACATAGGGATGGTGCGAGTAAAGGCACGTAACCGGTCACGTACTTCATCCTCTTTAGTTTTTTGTATGTCTTGAACAGCATCCTCTTCCTTTTTAACTATTTCTTTTTCTATAACATCTTTTTCTATGGTGTCTTTTAATTGTTGTTTTAGTTCTTCAGGATTACTGTCTTTATTATTTACATATTCATCCACAATAATTGCTACTTTTTCTACCGCCTCATTCTTTAGCTCTGTGGCTTCTGCTTGGGTTATATGATAAGTGTTTTTATAAGTGGCAATAAGAGGCTCTGTAAGGTTAGAAATTTCATTTTTTAGATTATTTGTATTTTCTAAATTATTATCCTTAGTTACAAAATCATCTACTAGCCTGTCAACATTATGGCTATATATTTTTTCTCCTAAAATAAGTTTTTTATTTTCATTTATTTTTGTATTTTTATTGGCGGCTGCAGTATTTGCTTCATCTAGGTGTAAGTTGCGGGTAGTTTTTTGTACTCTTTTATTACTTTCACGGTCTAACTTATTAATAATGTCTTCTGCACCTTTAGGGATATTAAATACACCTTTTATATTGTCATTAAAGAGTAAGTTACTCATAAACTGGGCTTTTACAATTTCATTGGCCGCAATAGCGTTAGGGAAGGTGAGGACCTTTGTTGCGTCTAGCGCCACCATTTCGCCCTCCGTATCTTCGGAGATTACTGGGAAGAAGTTGAGTAGCTCGCTAATGTTCTCGTGCCTTTGATCTTCTGTAATTTGTCCTGTTGCGGCTAATGGATTTAATGAATTAGCAAATGAATCGTAAAGCTCTAATACGCGAGAAGGGGAGAAGTCAAATAAATAAGCTGTTTGTTTTGCCTTAAGCTGGTCATCCTCATAAAATTTATAGGGATTTTGGGCCCTAAAGGCAGCTTGCATATATTGTGCTGGTGCTTTTATATCCGTAAGCATTAAAACAGCACTCCATTCTTTTATAGTGACACCGGTTGTAAGCTGACCTACGCTTAATGTGATAGTTTTTGGATACTTCTTTACAGCTCTTTGCACTTTATCATAGGATTTTTCATTAGCTTTAAAGTCCTGTTCTTCTTCTTCAAAAGTGCGTCCATCGCCAGCTGCTACAATTATTTTATAATCCTTAAAAACAGGGTCTTTTTTTAGTAATTGCTCTAGTGCTTTAGCAGAATCTACCCTATTTCCTACATACCAAAATGTATGGCTTAGCTCATCTCTAAGTTGTGGTGTAGAAAAGGGGTATTTCTTATTAGTTGTTAAATTATGCAAAAAAGCCTTTACATCTTCTTCATGGACAAATTTTTTATTATGTGTGGCAAAAAGTTCATTTAAATCAAAAGCATAATCACGCGTTTCGCCCTCTATTTCTATACCTTCATTTACGGCATCCTGGACCATTTGTGAAATTCTATAAGTATATAATTGCATGTCTGGTAAATCTGTGTGGGGGCCTGCATCGCCTATGGCGGGATCTGCTAGCTCCTTCTTTTTCTCCTGTTGTTCGTCTAAGTACGTCCAATTGTAAATGGCCTCATTAGGAAATTTATTATTTGCCAATGCTTTAAAAGGTGTGCCAGATAAATGGAGAGTATTTTTACGTTTTATATTGTCAAAGGCTGCATCTGTACGGTCAGTGTCTACCCCTTCGTGCGCTTCATCTACAATTAATAAATCCCACTCTATATCCGCCAGCCAGCTAAGCTTGTCATGCGCACCTCCAAAATATTTTGAACCTTTTAAATCTTGTAGTGACAAGAAGGTGATTTGTGCAGTATCTTCTCTATTTTCAATAGAGCTAATATGTGCTAAATATTCTTTTCTGTTTAAGGCCGGGCGGTCAACTAATGACGATGTTTCTGATACAAAGATATAACCATCTATAAATTTGTAAAAATCATCAAACCAAGAATTAGCAATAGCCGGGCGGTTAGTTACAATTAATACCTTTTTTGCGCCTAGACGCTTTGCAAGGTCATAGCTTGCTAGGGTTTTGCCAAAACGTGGTTTTGCATTCCACAAAACTTCACCCTTTTCATTGTTGTTAAAATATTCTAACGCAAGGTTTACGGCGTCTTCCTGCTCCTTGCGTAAAATATAAGGAGTTTTTTCATTATCACTTTGTAAAGCAATATAACCCTCTTGCCGAAAGGTGTCGTATAGCTGTTTTGACTTTTCTTGCTGGTCATCAAACTGGAACCATTCAGTACCAAGGTCATTACGTTTTGTTATACCACTTTTAATTAAGTAACGGTGAAAATCTGTATCTAAAAAATGTGTTTTATTATCACTAAAGAAGGCGGGTGCACTCCATTGTTTTTGTGGCTCCACCTGAAAAGCGGCTGTATGTGTCTGTTCATATATACGCTTATCTACATCCTTTCTTTCTGTGTAGCCTATCTTTTGCGCACCAAAAGTTTTTTGTTCCTTTGGTAGGATGTAAGAATATACTTGTGGATAAATTTTCTTTTTTGTTTTAATCTTTTTTACTACCGTCGGACTATCATCGTTATTATTTAAAAAATTATCAAAATTATTCATATTTCTCCCTATTGCTTTTTACCATTATACCTTATTAAGCATGCATTTTGGAAAGCTGTTATAATACCTAATAA
>CAYFQD010000062.1:0-3508 GCA_964345275.1 uncultured Oscillospiraceae bacterium | reverse complement strand
AAAATACTGATTCATTCAAACGATGTGGTGGAAATCATCTATCGTTGGCAGGATGAATTTGCTTGGCAGCTTGACATTCTTCGGAGTGCAAGATTGCGGGAGGTAGTATAAATGGCAAGGACAAAACGAAAGACAAATCCTCTTGTGCAGGAAGTGGAATCCTCTGCTCCTGCGAGGAAAGCATATAAGACAGCCGCTTACGTTCGCCTATCCGTAGAGGACAGCGGCAAGCCCGGTGCGGATACCATTGAGGGACAGAAAGCCCTGCTGACTTCCTTTATCGAGAGTAAATCGGATATGGAGCTTGTTTCCCTGTTCTGTGACAACGGGCGAACCGGCACAGACTTCGACCGTCCTCAGTTTGAAAAGATGATGGAGGAAGTCAGAAAGGGTCGTGTGAACTGCATCGTCGTCAAAGACCTATCCCGTTTCGGTCGTAACTATAAGGAAACCGGAAACTTTCTGGAACGCATTTTCCCATTCCTCGGCGTTCGCTTCATCGCCGTCAACGACAACTTTGATACGCTGACCACAGAGAGAACCCAGGACGGCTATATCGTGCCTCTGAAAAATCTCATCAACGAGGTTTACAGCAAGGACATATCCAAGAAATCCGCATCCGCACTTCACGTCAAGCAACAGCGTGGCGAGTTCATCGGAGCGTGGGCACCGTATGGGTACAGCAAAAACCCCGACGACAAGCACCATCTTATTATAAATAAGGAAACAGCCCCTACCGTCCGTCAGATTTTCAAATGGCGTTCCGAGGGTATCAGCGTGGTGCAGATTGGACGCAGGCTCAACGATGCCGGTATTCTTTCTCCATCCGCTTATCTCTACGAGGCAGGCGAAGTCAAAACGGAGAAATACAAGGGTGTGCTGTGGCATACACAAATCATAAAGAGCATACTGGCACATCCCGTTTACATAGGTCACATGGTTCAAGGCAGAAGAAAGCAATCCTTCTATGAGGGAAAGCGACAGACCTGTGTAGATAAAGAAAACTGGATAGTTGTCCGTAACACTCACGAACCGATTATTGACGAGGAGACCTTTGAAAAGGTACAACAAATCGCCAATCAGAGAAAGAGCGAGTATCACGAACGCCTCGGCAAGTTTGCTCATTTGAAACATAGCGAAAACATTCTGCAAGGGCTTGTGTGGTGTCCGAATTGCCAAAGACCGTTGGTACGATACAAAAATGTGAGCCACGGCAAAAAGCTGTGGTACACCTATATCTGCCCCGGTCACGCAGACGACCCTACCCGTTGTTCCTTTGTAAGCATCCGAGAAGATGAGCTGAACGAAGTTCTGTTCACGGCAATACAATCTCAAATTCAGATTGCCGCCGATTTGGAGGAGATTATCAAGCGCTTGAACGCAGAACCGGAATACCGCCGTCAGCGTTCCGATGCCGCATCCAAGCTGGAAGCGGCAAGGCGCACTCTGAAGCGCAGTCAATCTCTGTATGACAGCCTGTATCAGAACTATGTGGAACAGCTCATGACCGAGCAGGAATATGTGACACTCAAAGCAAGGTACAAGGCAGAGTCAGAGAAAGCTGAACAGCTTATCGCCGCATTAGAGCAGGAACAGCTTGAAAGCAAGGTCTATACCGCAGAGAACCGTTTTCTCACAGAGTTCCGTTCTTTTATGGGAACGGACACGCTTACAAAAGAAATGGCGTCGGCACTTGTGGAACGCATCTATGTGGATGCAGACAAAAACATTGACATTCGCCTGCGTTATCGGGATGAATATATGGCACTGTTGAAATTTATCGAAGGGAGGGCTGCTGTGTGAGAGTAGCAATGTATCTTCGCTTGTCCAGCGAGGACGGCGACTTAAAGGATACCGGCAAAGCGGAATCCGAAAGTATATCCAATCAGCGAGGTCTGTTGCAGCATTTCATCAGCAGCCGACCGGAGTTCAGTGGTTGGGAAATCTCCGAGTTTTGTGACGACGGTTGGAGTGGTAAGAACTTTGAAAGACCGGATTTTCTCCGAATGATGGAACAGGTCAAGCAGGGACAAATCCATTGCATCGTAGTCAAAGACCTTTCCCGTTTTGGGCGTGATTACCTTGTGGTCGGTAACTACATCAGCCGTGTGTTTCCGTTCCTGGACGTTCGCTTCATCGCTGTCAACGACGGCTTTGACAGCTCCAGACCGCAGGACATCGACAGCCTTGATACCTCGTTCAAAACGCTGATTTATGACCTCTACAGCCGTGAGCTTTCCGGCAAGGTCAAAAACGCCAAGCGTATGAGAGCCGAGAAAGGCTTGTTCCTCAGTCCATTCGCTCCGTATGGATATGTGAAAGACCCAGATGATAAAAACCATCTTATCATTGATGAAGAAGCGGCAGGCATTGTTCGGAAGATATTCACCTTGACCGCAGAGGGAGTAAAGCCCACGGAGATTGCGGCGATGCTCAATCGTGAGGGTGTTCCTACGCCGATGCTGTACAAACGGGCTGCGGGATGTTCCCGTGACCGTTGGCCAAGCATCCACGAGGAAAACTTCTGGACACAAAGCAACATCTTCAAAATTCTCCGAGACGAGCGCTACATTGGGAAATGCGTATATGGCAAGCGAGAGCGTGATATGGTGGGCAACTGTCACACAGTAAGAAAAAGCAAATCCGATTGGATTGTGGTTGACGAGACCCACGAGAACATCGTCTCAAAGGAACTGTTTCGGACAGTAGCAAGCCGTATGAAGGAGTACAAGGAATTTATTCCGAGCGCATCCGAAAGAAATCCGCTTCGCCGCAAAGTGATATGCGGAACCTGCGGTTTTGCAATATCGCTTTCCAACACCAAAAGCGCAAAATACCATTGCCGTACTTCCCACTTGGAAACAGGTTTTGATTGCACCTCCGAGGGTATTCTGCAAGCGGATATTCACGAAATGGTCGTTACCTTGATTCGCACCTATGCCGCCTATGCGGTCAGTCTGGAGCATCTTCTGCTATTGCAAAAGGAACGCATACAGGCAGAAAAAAAGCAAGCCCGTCGAGAGCTTGCGGTATTACAGAACCGAAGAAATCAGTTTGAAAAATCCCTCCAGGATTTATATGAAAAGCTGATTGACGGCACCATCGACAAAGAAACGTATCTATCCCAAAAGGCAAGCGACCAGGCACAGATGCAGGAGCTTACCGAAAAGATGGAGCGTCTGGAAAAGTCCTCGCAGACCACCACCGAGCAAGGCGGAGCCTTTATTGAAAAATACAAGGAATACACCGAGCTTGAAACACTCACCGCTGAGATTGCAAACGATGTGGTGAAGCGAGTAACGGTTTACAAGGACGGCGGCATTGCAATCGAGCTTGCCCTGCGTGACGAACTGGAGGAACTGCTGAACTGCCTTGAAACGGTGAATGTAGCATCTTGACCCTCTAAATTGTAAACAAATCTCAAAATTCTTTAGTCCTTACTTGACAGCGGCTGACGATGGATATTCCGGCACGAATTTCGACCGCCCTGGGGTCAAGCAGCTCATTG
>CAYFQD010000061.1:0-3752 GCA_964345275.1 uncultured Oscillospiraceae bacterium | reverse complement strand
ATTCAATTTTAATAAATTCACAAAATTCTTTATTACATGATAAATATTTATAATTTTTTGTAATAAAAACGAGACAAGCAGCCCCACAACAAAACTTATGGAAATTGCTACTGGAATACTAATATGTAGCCCGTCGCTTAAGCCTAAAAGGAGCAAAAGTTCACATGTATAGGAAAGGCCACCTACAAATAGGTAACGAAAAAAAGGTGTATTAGTAATAGTAAAACTCATAACAATTCTTATTTTACACTGCTCCACCAGTAATGAGCATCTTCATATAGGTATATTATAACAGATATGCACATTAATTTTGTGTGGTATTATAAAAGTAGATGTTAGAGAAAAGTGCAAATTATTTTAATAAATTATTTATAGAAAAAACAGATAGTACATTATTGCAGTTTATTAGATATGGGCTAGTGTCTGGTGTTTCTCTGGGTGTAGACTTAGGCTTACTTATATTATTGACAGAAGTTTTTCATCTGCACTACCTTCTTAGTGCGACTATAGGTTTTTCCTTTGGTTTAATTACCAATTACCTTTTAAGCACTATATGGGTTTTTGATAAATCTAATTTTAAGCCTACCGCAGAGTTTATGATTTTCCTCATTATAGGAATAGTTGGCTTAGGACTCAATAACTTATTGCTGTGGCTATTTACAGATAAGTTAGGGCTATATTACATAGGTTCCAAGCTTGTAGCGATATTTGCCACATTTATGTGGAACTTTGTAGCACGAAAAACAATTTTATTTAGTGACAAGAAAAGGAATCTAAAAAATGAGTAAAAAGAATAAAAAAACAGCTATTATAATAGGGGCGGGTCCGGCAGGTTTAACGGCGGCTTACGAGTTAATAAAAAATACAGATATACAACCTTTAGTTTTTGAAGCCTCTAACGATATTGGCGGTATATCTAAAACCGTTAATTTTAAAGGAAATAGAATAGACATAGGGGGGCATAGGTTTTTTTCTAAGTCTGACACAGTAATGAGATGGTGGAATGATATTCTTCCAATAGAGGATACTCCTGAATCTGAAACATTTAAATTAAAATATAGAGGACAAGAAGGGGAGTTAAAGGGCGGAAAAGGCCCAAAGCCAGAAGACACAGATGATGTCATGCTAGTGCGTAACCGTTTAAGTCGTATATATTATGGACGTAAATTTTATGATTATCCAATATCTTTAAATAAAACTACCATAACTAACTTAGGACCTACTAAGATTATGAAAATAGGAACAGGTTATCTTGCAACCAAATTTCGTAAACTAGACGAAAACAATCTTGAAGGTTTTTATATAAATAGGTTTGGCAAAGAATTGTATAATACATTTTTTGCAAGCTATACAGAAAAGCTTTGGGGTGTTCCCCCTAAGGAGATAGACTCAAGTTGGGGCGCACAAAGGGTAAAGGGCTTGTCTGTGTCTAAAGTCCTTTTAAATGCTATTAAGCCAAAAAAAGGTGGTGATATTAGTCAAAAGGATACAGAAACCAGTTTAATAGAAGCTTTTCTTTATCCAAAACTAGGACCAGGACATTTGTGGGAAACGGTAGCTAAAAAGGTTCAAGAAGGTGGCGGTAAGGTAGAAAAAAATAAAGTAATAATTAAAATAAATGCTAAAAAAGGAAAGATTACTTCAGTTGATGTATTAGATACAGAAACAAAGGCCGTAGAAACAGTAAAAGCTGATTACTTTTTTTCAACAATGCCAGTTAATGAATTGATAGATAGCTTTACAGGCGTGAAAATTCCAGAAGATGTAAAAAGAGTTGCCAAAGGTTTACCATTTAGGGATTTTATTACAGTAGGCATCTTAGCTAAGAAACTTAAAACTCCAGATAACAGTAAAGTTTTAGACAACTGGATTTATATACAAGAGCCAGATGTTAAGGTGTGTCGTTTACAGGTCTTTAATAATTGGAGCCCTTATTTAGTAAAAGATGAGAATAATACATGGATTGGCATGGAATATGTAGTAAGTGAAAAAGATGACATTTGGAAATTAAGTGACAAAGAAATGGCACAATTTGGGATAGAAGAGCTTGCAAAGATAGATCTTATAGACCCTAAGGATGTAATTGATAGTACTGTAATTAAACTAAAGAAGACATATCCTGCATATTTTGGAACTTATCATGAGTTTGACAAGGTGCGTGAGTTTACAGATGGATTTAAAAACCTCTATCTAATAGGGCGTAACGGACAGCACAGGTATAATAATATGGACCACTCCATGTTAACTGCAATTGAAGCCGTTAATAATATAAAAGAGGGCAAAAAAGATAAGGATAATATTTGGAATGTAAATGTAGAGCAGGAGTATCACGAATCTAAATAATTATTTTTTAGAACTGCTCTTTATTTTATGTTTGTCTGATGTATTCTTAGATATATAAAATAATACTGTAGCGATTGTGGTTGCAATTACACTCCAGTATATGTAGCGATAGTCTGGTGTAAGGCTACCTAACAATAGTGAAGTTATGTTAAGAATACTAGAAAGTGTAAGCGTGATGGTTAAATAAGAAAATTTAGTTTTATATTTAAAGGATAATACAAACAGTATTATAGAGAGAGCGAGCCAGAACCATCCTTGATAAATGGGCGCAAAAGGCCCCTTTAGTAAGGTGTTGTTTGCAGTTTTATTAATAGTAACACCAGCAGCGCTTTTTACATCACCTTCATAGCACCTCTGACTATCACTGCATGAATAGTGTGCACCTGTAGGTGCAATTGAGCCATGAGAAGGGAATAAGAATAAACTTGATGTAGCAACTTTGGCAAATATATATTTAAAAGGATGCTTAGAGATGCTTTTAAGCCAAAACTTTTGTAGAATAGAATACTTCTCACCATCAAAAGCTTCTTCAAAATTATCTTGTCCTGGCACACAGGCCCACCATGCTAAATTTATTTCATGGGAAGCGCTGTTTAACGAGCAGTCAGACATCTTCATAAGGCCTTCTTTAATTTCTTTTGGGGCTTTTTCTTCAAGTTCATGTTTTTGATAAATATTTACAATATCATAGGCATACATAGAGATTGAGGCGTTGGAATTATCAACTACAACGTGAAAAGGCTTATAAAAGTTAAAAGCAATTAGATAAAATATGATTGCAGTACCGAAAGCAGCAATGGATAAATACCTTTTACTTCTTAGGCCTAACTGGTATAAGAAAAGAAAAATTAAGGGTAATGCTGGTGCTAAAGCATTTGTTCTAAGAGAAATTGCATAAACAAGCAAGCCAACTATAAGAAAAGAAGTGCTGTAATATAACCATAATTTCTTACGTATGTATGGTAAGTTTAGAATAAATCCAAACGCTGCAAGAAGCGCAGTAGCCATGCCAACATCTTTCCATAGAACGCCAGACAATCCCCAAATATTAGGCAGCACTCCTATAAGAATAGGGAGAGTAGAGTAAAATTTATTTTTAGTTTTACGCCAAATGTACAAAGAAATAAGAAAGAGACCACCCCAAAGGAAGAGTAGGTGAAGAATCAATAATCCTCCTACACGTCCACCCATAATAGTTATAAGTATTTTCCATGCCATAGCCATTGATACAGGATGCCAGGTGTTAAAATCACAATTACCTTGTGCTTGGCAAAGCTGCCAATAGGTGTCTGTAGACATATAGCCAGGATAGAAGAGGTACACGTTTAAAATAAATAGCAGAAAAGTCACTATACCTAAGATTAGTAGCCATTGTGATGATATGAAAGCGGTCGTATTCTTGAGCCAGG
>CAYFQD010000060.1:1375-3776 GCA_964345275.1 uncultured Oscillospiraceae bacterium | reverse complement strand
TAGACTAATTGTATAATTTGACTATTAAGCCTGTAGGTTAAGCCTGCAGGTTTTTATTTTGCAAGAACGCTATAAGTATTTAACTGTTTTTTTAAGATTCTGTTTTTTTAAAATTTATTTAAAAATTGATATTGATTAAAGGCCTGTTTCCTTTATTCATTAGGAAACAGGCCTCTTGATTAAAAGAACATGTTTAAAACTATAATATAATAATTTTTTTATCGTAAACTTAAATTTATGGTTAAAAAAGCCCTTGTAAAGCTGATATTACAGAATATCCGCCTAAGAATACTGTAATAAAACATACAATAACTCCTAATAATTTTAGGATTTGACTGTTCTTATATTCACCTAATTGCTTGCTGCTTGAAGCTATTACTACTACAAATATAGCAACTATTGGTAGTATAAGACCATTTAGAGCCTGAGCCATAAGAATTATTTCCATTGGGCTAAATCCTATAGCGCCTACTACAATCCCAATTAGCACAATAATAATCTTAGTAAAGTAAAATCTTTTATCTTCATCACTGTAGTCCCAACCAAAGAGTCCTGCTAAAGTATATGCAGCTCCTATTGGTGTTGCTATAGCTGATGAAAGACCTGCTGAAAATAGTCCTATACTCATGAACACCTTTGCCCAGCTTCCTAGTAGGGGCTCTAATTGAATAGATAGGTCTGCCGCACTAGAAATAGTCATCCCCTTCATTAAGGTTGCTGAGGTTATTACTATAGCTCCTGTTATTAGCCCTCCCATTGTAATTGAAACTACTGTATCCCATTTGGATAATACTAGTTCTCCTGGTGTTTTCCATGTATCTCTTGCTGTTCCAGTATGAATAAAAAAGTTATATGGCACTATAGTTGTTCCTATCATGGATATAATAAATACAATACTTCTACCTGGAATAGCTGGTATTAGTGCTCCTTTGAAAACTTGGCTCCAATCTGGTTTAGCTACAAACATTGTAGTTAAAAATACTATTGCCATTATCCCAACTAAAACAGTTAAAAAATTTTCTAAAAATTTTATACTTCCTTTTGTTACAAGGAATAATACAATGAGTCCAATTATAGGAGCTAATATTCTAACCGGTACACCCGTTATAGTTTCTAATCCCAACGATGTACCAGTAAGGTCTCCAGAAATATAAGCAGCACATCCAAAAGCTACGGATATTCCTAATAAGTATGATATAAATTTTTTTATGTTATTATTGTGTTTAAACTCTTCAAGAATTGATTCCCCTAATCCTTTCTGTGTGATGATGCCTATCCTAGCCGACATCTCTTGCAAAATTATTGTGGCGATAATAGAGAATACTACTGTCCATAGTAGTGCATATCCAAACTCTGCACCTGTCCTTGAAGCAGTGGTTACTGTTCCTGGTCCAATAAATGACGCAGTAATCATCGCACCTGGACCTATCGCCTTAAGTTTGTCTTTTAAGCTATACTTTTTTTTTGAATTCATATTTTCCTCCTGTTATAATACCATTTTTTAAACTACAATATAATTATACAAGGTTTTCCCAACAATGGCAATATCTATTTATTGGATTTTGAATATTTATTGTGCTATAATAATATTTATAATGGCAGGTGATATTATGAATTTAATACAGTCTCTTAAAAGAGCCTTTGATATTATAAATTGTTTTGATGAAAATAATGTACGACTTAAATTAAATGATATTAGTTCAATGCTTGGTCTTAATATCAATACTACAAGAGGTCTAGTCAACACTCTTGTTCATTTTTGTTATCTTGAACATCACATTGAAGATAATACTTATTCTTTAGGTTTTACATTCAAAGTAAAATACGACCTAATGGCTGAAAGCAATAATAATATCTTCTTAAATGATATAGATGGTTTTTTAACTTGCTTAGCTAATGAATATAATGTAAATGCAAGATACCATCATGTCAATAAGTCAACCCTAACAAAAATTATTTCTAAAACCCCAAAAAATTCTAGGTACGTAATATATATTAAAGACTCTAATTTACTTCCCCTAGAGAGCACTTCTTCAGGTAAACTGATTTTACAGTACATGGGCGATGATTTTGTAAGGTCTTATCTAAAAGAGAATTATAGAAATAGCTTTGAAGAAAAATATAAGAAGGTCCAAGAAGATATTTCCAAAATAGAAAAGAATGGATTTTCTGATGAATATGATGAAGTTGAACTAGGAACATCTTCTGTTGCTGTTCCTATAGTCAGAGACAATAAATTGCTAGCAACAATTAGTACTACTGGGTCTTCAGAGATTATAAGAATTAATCATCAGAAAATAATTGATGATATTAAAGATTATTTAAAAGTTAATAACTTGCAATAAAAAACTGCCTAACAGTAATTAATACTATTAAGCAGTTTTTTTGTTATTTGTTATTT
>CAYFQD010000060.1:0-1275 GCA_964345275.1 uncultured Oscillospiraceae bacterium | reverse complement strand
AAACTGCCTAACAGTAATTAATACTATTAAGCAGTTTTTTTGTTATTTGTTATTTATTATTTTTTATATTTGCAGCCAATCCATTTAACCAATAAAGAGCTGCCCAGCATCCTACATGTGCAGCTGTTTGCAATGAATTAGTATCTGGATAAATTTCTACAAAGTCAAATCCTCTTGCACCAGCTAGGCCAGCTTTTTGTAACATCATCAATAGTTGATAAGATGTTAATCCACCCATATCTTGTGGCCCTTGAGGCATATTTGCAGCATCTAATACATCCGAACATATAGTTACATATACTACATCTGTATCTTTAAACGCAACTTCTATTGCTTTGTCAATTGATTGCTCCCATCCATTTTCGTGGACATCAGTTCCTCTAATAACTGTAGCACCAAACTTTTTAGCATTAGCAAATTCATCTTTATGATTTCTTGGTCCCCTAATTCCTATGTGAACAATCTTAGTCGGGTCCATATTTTCATCTTCATATAATCTATAGAATGAAGAACATCTTGCATAAGGATCATCGCCAAATTTATCATAGTTATCAAGGTGTGAGTCAAAGTGAAGTACACCTACTCTCTTTGGATGTTTTTTTGCTAATTCGCTTATAATTGGAAAAGAGATTCCATGATCTCCACCAAATGTTATTGGAATTATATCCTTGTCTACTAATTTAGCAACTTTTTTCCTTATCGAATCAAATGTAAATTCATAGTCACCATTTCTAACAGCTACGTCCCCATAATCAGCTGCCTTGATATAGTCAAAGGAATCAATGTCAAAATCTGGCAAGTATCCAGTATATCTTATCGATACACTTCTTATGGCTTTAGGTCCTTCAGTAGTTGAAGAGTAACCACCAATTGTACAGCCGCCTTCCCATGGCACTCCAATAATAGCAGCATCAATTTCATCTAAGTCTGAATCAGTTTCTATAACTGGTAGATTAAGCCATGAAGGGACACCGCTATAAATTGTATTAGGTAAAAAATCTGGATCATATATTGTAGGTTTACTGTATTTCATTTTTTCCTCCTTAATTATTGATACTATTATTATAATTGAGAGATTTTTTTAAGTCAATACTAAATTATAGTTTTTTGAATTATATTGTAGTTTTTGTGTTTTGTTTTTGTAAGCATGAACTTAGTTGATAATTTTTACATAGTTATATTTTTAAATTGTAAGCCTAAATATTTTTTTTTGAATTTTATTTTGAAAATTTTTTTAACTTGCACAAAAAAAGAAGGCCTAAGCCCTCTTTCTAA
>CAYFQD010000059.1:0-3974 GCA_964345275.1 uncultured Oscillospiraceae bacterium | reverse complement strand
GGGGCCGCAGCAATCGGAAGAACAGAATTCAATTCCGTTTCACCAGGCTGTCCACGGCATTCTGCATTTTCGCAGCCATAGTGCTGCTATACGCTCTGACCAGTACACAGTATCTCTATATGAATCCGGAGAATTGCGTGCTTACATACATGAATCCGGACAAAGCCTATCACATGGGTCTCATTAACTCCCTCTCACACGGCTGGCCGCTGGAGAGCCCCTGGGTTCAGGGGAGAATCATCAAATATCATGTGTTTGCGGAACTTCTTCTGTCGGTACCCGTAAGACTGTTCGGAGTAACCGCAGATGTGGCTATGCTCAGCTTTAACCCTATAATGACCACCTATGTGTTCGGTCTTTCCACTTACGTTTTCTTTAATGAGCTTTCCGGGCGCCCTAAAAGAGCCGGCTTGTATTCTCTGACGGTGATGCTTTCCAATCTGTTCCTGGTAAGAACTTTTCACACCTCTATGGCATTTCATTTTGCAATAATAAACGACAACGCCGCAGGCTATGGCATCGGCGGTGCCATGCTGATGGTGGTTCTGTTCAGAAACTGGCATGTCCGTTACAGCCGGGAGAACCGCATGTGCTGGAGAGAACTTCTCCTCCTTACAGCCTTCGTCATGCTGTTAACCGGCATCAAGGGTCCCATCGCGCTGGTTCTCGTTGCCGCCCTCTGGGGAACTTTTGTTATAGGACTGATGCTTCGCAGGCTTCCTGCAAAAACAATACTTCCCATTTTAATAATCACTGCGGGATTCCTTCTCATCTACATTACAATCCTCAGCGGCAAGGGAGTTTCCAACGCCAGCGGCAATTCCATTTTCGCACTGGCGACAATTGCCAACCTCTCATTCTTCCGCGACGGGCTCGTTCTGTTCCTGAAGGGACTGGGGCTGCCGAAGGTTATACGCCTGGGAATCATGCTTGTGGTGTTTATGATTTTCATGCTTACAGCATATGTTCTGCCGTTCACCATCGGGTATATCAGAGAACTCATTCTGGTTTTCAGCGGCAAAAAAGAATATAATTTTACCAGGGTTCTTGTATATGCCGCATTTATCGTAGGGCTTGCGGCCATGTTCATAATGAACTACAGCGGACACAGCCAGGTATACTTCGGACTGGTTTCTGTATTTTTCGCACCGCTCATCGCCTTCTGGTTCTTTGAGGATATGTCGGGAAACAGAGGCACTCTGATGAATGTTGTCCGCGGAATATTTCTTATCTGTCTGCTTCTAACAACCATTACTCTGATTATGCAGTTTGAAGGAATGTTCAAGAAAGCTGAGATTTACGCCGATCCCGAGACGAAACACAACATCTATCTGAGCATCACCAAACCTGAATATGAAGCCATGAGGTGGATCGACGAAAATACTCCGAAAGATTCTCTCCTTGCCACCGACAGATATGCCAGTGTACCAATGAAGCAGTACAGTTATCAGGACAGGTGGACTAACCGCTTCTTCCTATACGCGGTCTATTCCAACAGGTTCTGCTACATCGCCGGCTCCGGCTACAACCTGCCGGCAGGTGACTGGGTAATCCGCAAGGAAATGATTGAAAAGAACGATACATTCTACGATGCCGGCAATCCCGACAGAGGCAAATCCGCCCGAGAAACAGGCATCGACTACCTGGTTGTTTCCAAGCGCTTCAACGATTTCGGAGATTTGTCCGGTAAAGGATACAGCCTCTGTTTCAGTAATGAAGATATAGACATATACAAACTAAAGTGAGATAATAATACGAGAGAAGAGAAGGAAAGGAGATTTAAAATGTATAAGAAGGTAATAATGTCCGCAGTTCTGGCAGGGATAATGGCAGTGTCCGGATTTGCTTTAGTTGGCTGCGGTGACAAGGATAATGGCTCTGATGAGCCGGGAACACCAACGGAAACAACTCAGAACGCCGATGAGCAGGTTCTGAAAGAGAAAGCTGCAGAAATGAACAAGAAAGAGGAGAGCTTCTACGGAACCTGGGTTGCAACTTCCCAACAGGCCGAATACCTGTACGGAAATCTGGAAATTACCATTAAGGAAGACGGCACATTTACAGGAAATGTAACCGAGGAAGATTTCTCCGGAAAATGGGAAAAGACTGATAAGGGAATTAAGTTTGACAGTGAAATTCTGTCAGGAGAGCTGTTCTTCGGTAACAAGTGTAAACTGGTTATCTATGACGAATATGACACTAAGGTGACTCTGACCAAACAGTAAAACCGGGAGCGGATATTGTTTATATTAATGCCATATGGGACCTCTGATTCCTTCAGGGGTCTTTACTTTTATTCGGACAGTGTTTCGTATCACTTCTATATTATCCAGCAGTTCTTCACGGGTCTGCGCCTTCAGAAACAATACGCTTCGCATTCCCTTATCCGAATAGGCCGTCGTCTTCATACCCTTCCTGGCGCGAATCAGGCTCTTTGTTACAAACGGTAACTGAAGCGCCTCATCAAGGCCGTCAAGGGAAAGAACTTCCCCCACCGGCAGATAGAAGGATACATACCCGCAGTGGCAGAGCTCTCTCTGGAATTCGGGCATGGTCTCAATCCTGCCAAGGGCAAGGTTGATCAGAAACTCTGCTGTATTGAGACCGGTCTGCATTTCAACTATGTGGGAGGACAAAAACAGGCCTCCCCCTCTGGCGGCAGCTTCCATTAAATATATCTCACCTGTATTTTCATCCACAATATATTCTGCATGAGTCAGCCCGTCTTTCAGCCCCAGTCCCTCTATGGTTCTCCTGTTTATGTCAATTAATCCGGCAATTGTATTGCTGTCTGCCACCGACGGGAACATAATTGTGGAACACGCGAAAACATTGGGAATCTCAAACTCCGTAAGATCGGCGTGCATGAGATATTCGCATCTGCCGTTTACAACGATTGAATCGACTTCAAGTTCACGCCCGGTAATGAATCTTTCCATGATAACATTGCCGTCTCCGGAAAAGGCTTTTGTCATCGGAAAGTAATCCGCAAGATCCTCTTCCGTATCAATCCTCGTCACACCTCTGCTGCCGCTGCTGTCAGTAGGCTTTATTATTGCGCTTCCGCCGATTTTCTTAAAAAGCATTTTTGCTTCTTCCGGGGTTCTGACCAGTCCGTGCTCTATGGTAGGCAGACCTAAGGCTTTGCACTTTTCCTTCTGTGCATTCTTATCCGTAAAGAGAAGCGCCATTTCATAACCTATGCCCTGAAGCCCCATTTTTTCCGCAGCATATGCCTGAGAGCGAACGAACATCTCTCCCTGGTCGGTGACTATGCCATTTACCTGCTCACGCCGGGCTACTTCCAGAACTTTTTCTCCATCGGTCGCATCTTCATAATATATTTTGTCTGCAAGTTTTAATCCGGGATAATCTCCATCCGGAGATACAACAATGGTATAGAGACCCATACGCCCGGCCTGCTCTATTATGTGAATCTGGTGATTGCCTGCTCCCAGAATAAGTATCTTTTCCATCATCTGCTTTCTCTATCTGCTTTCTCTTTTATCTATTACTTCTCTCACAACATATTGAGGCGTCTGGTTCAGACACAGATAAATTCTTCCGATATACTCTCCGATTACACCAAGAACAATCAAAATTATTCCTCCCACCAGAATGTTTGTGGCAATTATTGACGTCCAACCCATGGCCATGTCCGCATTAACAATCTTTCCGATTATTAATATGATAATCGCAACAAACCCAAGCAGTGCCATTATTCCGCCGAATACCACCGCAGTTCTCAGCGGTTTTATTGAGAATGTTGTCAGCCCGTTTACCCATAATGAAAGAAGTTTCTTTAATGTATAGCCTGATTTGCCCGAAGCTCTGTTTTTCTGAGTCAGATCAACATTTCCAATGTTGTGAGTTGTTCGCAAAAGCAGGCCGCCGATATGCGGGTATGCATTTTCGTACCTTATCATCTCATCAACTATAAATCTCTTTGCCAGGAAATAAACCGATGTATTAAT
>CAYFQD010000058.1:3262-4012 GCA_964345275.1 uncultured Oscillospiraceae bacterium | reverse complement strand
TTCTTTCGGGCGCTTAAGAAGAGTCTAGTATGTTGGGGGGGGCGGCCTGCCAGAGTATTCAACGTTACTCGTCTGAGGTCATCAGCGCCCGGTGGCTGGCGGAGATCGAAAGGTTAATTGTGAAGCGCTCTCGCGCGCGTATCACTGGAGAGGCGCGCACGCAGTCCGATTCGTAATCTTCGTCCAGTGCATCACACCTACCCCTCGCCTTGCGCTGAGACCAGTTGGTTACCTAATCCGGAGCCAAGGTCACGGAAGCCGGCTCGTCTGTAGATCTCGCGGTATGAAGCTCGCCGAGCCTGTTCTGAAAAGTGGCCTGCTGCGTGTGACACCAGATCTCTAGGACTCATGAGTCGCTGATCCGTGAGCAGGTCAATAACCGCATCAGCCAGGGTTTCGGGATTTCGCTCGGATGCAATCCTAGACCCTGTATCGGGAAGAAAGTCTCGGTGACCGCCATGACCCGTTACGACTGCGGGCACGCCGTGGGATATAGCCTCAGCTATGGCGATTCCGAAGGTCTCGTGAGATGTGGGAAGCAGGAAGATGTCGGCATTGAGGTAGAAGTTGGGCAGTTCCTGAGGTGGAACGAACCCAAGAAAACGAACCGCGTCTTGAATGCCAAGCTCGGCTGCTTTTGTGCGCGCTATGCTCTCCAAGGGTCCGCTTCCTGCCCATGTAAGGACCGCGGCTATTCCTCTTGTGCGAAGCTCTGCGATGGTCTCGATTGCCTGAAGAGGCCCCTTGTTT
>CAYFQD010000058.1:0-3245 GCA_964345275.1 uncultured Oscillospiraceae bacterium | reverse complement strand
CCGCCACAGCAAGCCTTTCACTGACTGCGACCACAACGTCTGGTTTTTTAAGCAGAGGGTCATATAGGGCGGAGTAAAAATGTTCTCTAAGGCGGGAACGCGGGTCTTTTACCGACCGCTCTCGGATTAGCCAGGACCAGTGTTCAGTGTGGACCCACGGGAGCTGTGGCCGAGACAAGGCGACCGCAAGCAAAGATGGCTCCGCCATCGTGTGCACGATGTCGAATTGGGAGCTCACAGAAGAGATAGTGCGGGCTGCTCTCAAGACTGAGAGAGGATTTTTGACGTTGTATGGCAGCCGTGCGACCGAGATGCCAGTCGTTTCAGGTTCTTCCCTAGATAGGTGCGTAGGATGGGCCAAGTGTAGAACCGCGACTTTGTTGTCATGCTGTAAGGTCTCAACGTCTTTCCTGATGAAGATGCCCGCGTTGGGATTGCTCTCGGTCGGGAACCAGGTCGTGACTACTAAAGCGCGCATGTGAGCAATAATAGTCGGTTCGGAACTAGTCCTAGCTGCCAGGCTTGAACCCGAGCCTGCGCCGCCGCAAAAACCTAGGTAGGGGAGTCGAGTGGGTTTCAAGGGATCGGTACTGCTGCGCGCATTGCGTCGCACCGGTTTTTTCCACATTTTCGGGGCGGCAACGGTCAGCAAAATGCTCATGGCCCTGCAATCGGTCGTGCTCGTCAGGCTTCTCTCCCAAAGCGACTTCGGGACTTACTCCTACGCCTTCAACATCGTTAGCCTTCTACTCCTGTTCAATGGGGCCGGCGCCGTAGAGGCCACACTTCAGCTGTGTTCAGAGTATGTTGCGGACCGGCCGCGGATGAGCGCCTTCTACACATATGCCACTAGATCTGGCGTCCGATTTGACCTCGCTCTAGGAATTGCGATTGTTGGGGTGGGGATGTGGGGCTCCTTTTCGATCCCGGGCGCCGCTCCCATGGTGATGGCGTTCGCTGCCTACCCACTTTTCACGCTGGTATACGACCTCAGGTTGACGTGGCTGCGCGTTAATCGCCAGAACCAAGTGTATTCTGCCAACACTGCATTCCGGACCATTCTCTATGTAGTCTTCAGCCTCACGGGAGCCTACATTGGCGCGGTTAGCGGATTGATTGTGGGCCAGTACCTAGCTTTGTTATCGGCTATGGTCGTAATGCACTTCTGGCGTCGGGATACGAGACCCGACCGCACCCTAGGTTTGGGGGCCACAGAAAAGGGCGAATACTGGAGCGTGGCTCTGGTTTCAGCTCTAAACAGCGGTCTTTCCAGTGCGCTTGCTCTGCTTGGAACGTTCACCGTTGGTGCCATGATGTCATCACCCGATGCAGTCGCTGTGTACAAAGTCGCGACGGTAATCCCTTTTGCTCTGATGTTTATTCCAGGCGTGATTGGCACATACACCTACCCCCAGTTCGCATCGAAGCGGTGGGATCGCGAGTGGACGCTGCGGCGCTATACGCAGTTAGTCCTCACGTCGCTTGTCTTGTTTGGCTCAGTCTCTGCGATTCTGTTCGTGGGGGCAAGGCCGCTGCTAGTGCTGTTGTTTTCTGAACAGTACACAGAGGCAGCCACACCGTTAAGAGTGTTGCTGATTGGGTTCGTGGTAAATGCAGCCTTCAGAGCTCCGACTGGAGCTTTTCTGGTGACCCAACGCAGACTGGCCTTCAACACATTTGTGGCCGTTGTTTCGATTGTGGTCGTGGCTATCCTCAACGTGGCACTGGTCCCCACTTGGGGACCGACGGGTGCCGCGATCGCGTACTCAGTTACCATGTTCGTTGGGGCGACGCTGAGCGTCCCCTACTACCTCTATCGGGTTCGCCAGCTACCAACGTGACGTTGGCTCGGACTATGATCACTGTCGGACTGAGGCGCTGAGCATGCCTTTGGCGCGAGTCCGGTGGCGAACTAAGACAGGCTGGAAACGTCATGAGACTCACTTCAGGTAATCGTGATAGCGCGTTCGATAGGAACAACTGGATAGCAATACGAGGCGGTTCCCCGCTTGATTTGCCGTCATCCTACGACACCCTCCGGATCGATGAATGGCTATTTGGTCGTTGCTCAGACGGCAGGTTTCCCGGTGACGAGTTCATGGGAGTCCAGGGCGAATGGGGTCTGCTGTTTCAGGGCCCCTTGCTTAATAAGCAAGAGCTTTTTGAAGACGAGGGATTTACTGCTCTCGAAGCTTTCTTGGAAACTTCTTTGAACGAACTCGGTGTGGCCGGCACGCTCGCTAGACTGCGAGGCCCATTTTCTGGGGTCTTCCTCCACCGCCCTACCGGAGACGCGTATATATTTACCAACCATACGGGAGAGTCGGCTGCGTACGTTGGATTTCCGGACCACGCGCCGATTCTGTCTAACAGTTTCGATTTGATCATGAGAGTGGCTCGGAATCGAGCGCTGGAACCGCGCTTTAGCGAACGCGCAGGTCAGATGATGCTGCAGTATGCCTTCATGGTGGACGACACCACGTTTGCCGAGGAGGTGCGGCGAGTTCTCCCGGGCATGTTCCGTTCACTTGGGGCAGACTCGGCTAACTTCGGCCGGAGTGTCCGGTACTGGAAGCTTCCTGAGCCAGCGTCTTTCAAAGGTAATCGCGATGCCGCTTTGAGAGCTATGGACGAAGCTTTTCGCAACGCAGTGGCACGAGGATTTGAGAAAGACGTCGAGTATGGGTTCTCAGACCACGCTGTTGACATGTCGGGCGGGCTAGACACACGCGTGGTCAACGTGGTCGCCCGCGAACTTGGCTATTCCTCAATAACCAACCTCACCTATGGGGAGTCTCGGTCAGAAGAGGTCGCTGTTGCCACCGCGTGGTCATCGCGCGCTGGGAATCCCGTTGTCTCTCTGCCTCTTGACGGGGGAAGTTGCCTGCTCGACCCCAAGTCAACACTGAGACTGAACGGCGGATCAGCTTTCTACGCAGGCATCACCGGCGGCAAGCAGCTACTAGAACGCCTCAATTTCAGCCGTTTCGGGCTCGAGCACACTGGGCAACTTGGCGATGTCGTGTTCGGTACGTTCTCAACCGCACCTTCTGTCGACCATACCAAGGGTGCTTATTCGAGGCGAGTGATTGTCGATCCACGCAGTTTTCAGGGCCCCTGGGAAAATCAAGAGCAGTTCGTGATGTACACGAGGGGTTTTCTCGGCGTGCTGAGCACTCACCTGCTTCGGCGGCACTACACCTTTGCCGTCTCGCCCTTCATTGACGTGGATTTGCTCGACGTGG
>CAYFQD010000057.1:0-4076 GCA_964345275.1 uncultured Oscillospiraceae bacterium | reverse complement strand
AAAAGTGGGTGGATTGAACCGCTCCAAGTGGGTGGGCATGCTCCGATTTCGCCAACATAATTAAATTGTCTACCGACTAATATTCGGTGGCGGATTCGACAGACTTCTTCTCCATTCTCATTTGCTTCTTTGCGTTGACAAAGATACACATTGATTCATACAAGGATTCAGACTTTACTTCAAAAAGGCTTCACGTCAAAAATTTCTTTAATACAGGGATTCTGCTCAACACGAAAGAGACACAATAAGATATAATGAAAACAATAAGAGCAAAAAGCGGAATGAAATAAATGGGATTTAAGGATGCAGAATCAATGTTCCCATAATCAAATAGCACATTCATCACAAGAGGGTGTATTATGTAAATTCCAAGGCTCAATTTAGAAGCACTTATTAAAACGGGGTGATATTTTGGAGCTATTTGTTTGTCTTTTATTACAACAAAAAGAGCAATAGCCTCAAAAAGTGTAAATACATTAATATACTTATAGAAGAACAAATAAGGAGCACCAACTCGACTGGAAGCAAAAAATGTCAGAGCACTAACGGCAAAAACGCTCAATATTCCGAGTATGCAAATAATCCTCTTGACCGTTTCCTTAATAGTGTTATTAGCAAGATAATGACCAAGGACAAAATAGCCCGCATAACCTAAAGCGATTTTTATTCCAAATTCCTCATAATATTTTTCAGCAAAATCCCTGGCGATATCACTCATATAACCTATAAAAGGGAATAGCATTGGGATAAAAAAGGCAGTTACTAACGATAGACAGATAAAATACAGTTCCAACTTTTTATCGGCAACTATAACTCTCAAAATCGGAACTGTAATATAGAGTCCTATCAGCATCTTTATAAACCAAAAATGAAATGGTCCCTGAACCATTCTTCCGACTAAACCTATAAGGCCCTTCTCTCCAATCCCACTATATACACCATAAACAACAGACCAGAAAATAAAGATCAACACAACACGAGTAATATTATTCGCATATAAGCTCTTTATATCTATTTTCTTCTGGGTATCAAGAAATAAAGCTCCTGAAATCATTACAAAAATTGGCACAGACCATCGTACTAAAGAATCATAAAAGTTTCTTGCATCCCATTCGACTGATGGATAACAGATATAAAATCTTTGCGCAGATGTGTGTAGCCATACTACAGCTAATGCTGCGACAACCCTTAAAACATCAAATTGAACAATTCTATTATTACTCGAGGACATGTTTTATCTTTTTGCCCGCCAAACACCCATAATCGGACTGTTAAAATAAGATTCCGTTAGCTACAAAAGAAAAGCGGGGTATCTGGCTTCTGCCCATTCACATTCCGAGATCTTTCACAACCTATAGCAGTAAACAGACAGAGCGATACCCAAAGCAACGGTATATACCTACCCGCAGCATCTACCTCTGAATGCTCTTGACTGCTATTCTTGAAGTGGAAGTTTCAGAAAGTCAAAACAAAGCGTCAGCGACGCATTTCAAAATGTAGTGCTCCCTACTTCTGCCGTTCCTACCTCCATCAGAAGTCGGCTCGGCGCGAGTTCGCGCGTGCAAAAGTACAAATAATTCTGCGATTATTAACATACACAAAGTAAAATATAGCAATATTTATTAGAAAAGCAATGTAGTGATTTTATTTCAAAACCACTACATTGCTATTTTAATTACATAATTAAATTGTCTACCGACTAATATTCGGTGGCGGATTCGACAGACTTCTTCTCCATTCTCATTTGCTTCTTTGCGTTGACAAAGATACACATTGATTCATACAAGGATTCAGACTTTACTTCAAAAAGGCTTCACGTCAAAAATTTCTTTAATACAGGGATTCTGCTCAACACGAAAGAGACACAATAAGATATAATGAAAACAATAAGAGCAAAAAGCGGAATGAAATAAATGGGATTTAAGGATGCAGAATCAATGTTCCCATAATCAAATAGCACATTCATCACAAGAGGGTGTATTATGTAAATTCCAAGGCTCAATTTAGAAGCACTTATTAAAACGGGGTGATATTTTGGAGCTATTTGTTTGTCTTTTATTACAACAAAAAGAGCAATAGCCTCAAAAAGTGTAAATACATTAATATACTTATAGAAGAACAAATAAGGAGCACCAACTCGACTGGAAGCAAAAAATGTCAGAGCACTAACGGCAAAAACGCTCAATATTCCGAGTATGCAAATAATCCTCTTGACCGTTTCCTTAATAGTGTTATTAGCAAGATAATGACCAAGGACAAAATAGCCCGCATAACCTAAAGCGATTTTTATTCCAAATTCCTCATAATATTTTTCAGCAAAATCCCTGGCGATATCACTCATATAACCTATAAAAGGGAATAGCATTGGGATAAAAAAGGCAGTTACTAACGATAGACAGATAAAATACAGTTCCAACTTTTTATCGGCAACTATAACTCTCAAAATCGGAACTGTAATATAGAGTCCTATCAGCATCTTTATAAACCAAAAATGAAATGGTCCCTGAACCATTCTTCCGACTAAACCTATAAGGCCCTTCTCTCCAATCCCACTATATACACCATAAACAACAGACCAGAAAATAAAGATCAACACAACACGAGTAATATTATTCGCATATAAGCTCTTTATATCTATTTTCTTCTGGGTATCAAGAAATAAAGCTCCTGAAATCATTACAAAAATTGGCACAGACCATCGTACTAAAGAATCATAAAAGTTTCTTGCATCCCATTCGACTGATGGATAACAGATATAAAATCTTTGCGCAGATGTGTGTAGCCATACTACAGCTAATGCTGCGACAACCCTTAAAACATCAAATTGAACAATTCTATTATTACTCGAGGACATGTTTTATCTTTTTGCCCGCCAAACACCCATAATCGGACTGTTAAAATAAGATTCCGTTAGCTACAAAAGAAAAGCGGGGTATCTGGCTTCTGCCCATTCACATTCCGAGATCTTTCACAACCTATAGCAGTAAACAGACAGAGCGATACCCAAAGCAACGGTATATACCTACCCGCAGCATCTACCTCTGAATGCTCTTGACTGCTATTCTTGAAGTGGAAGTTTCAGAAAGTCAAAACAAAGCGTCAGCGACGCATTTCAAAATGTAGTGCTCCCTACTTCTGCCGTTCCTACCTCCATCAGAAGTCGGCTCGGCGCGAGTTCGCGCGTGCAAAAGTACAAATAATTCTGCGATTATTAACATACACAAAGTAAAATATAGCAATATTTATTAGAAAAGCAATGTAGTGATTTTATTTCAAAACCACTACATTGCTATTTTAATTACATAATTAAATTGTCTACCGACTAATATTCGTCCTCGTTGAACAGGAAATCTTCCTTTGTCGGATAATCGGGCCAAATATCTTCGATGCTTTCATACACATCACCTTCGTCCTCTACTTCCTGCAGATTTTCCAATACTTCGAGTGGAGCGCCCGAACGAATTGCATAGTCGATTAATTCGTCTTTTGTTGCAGGCCATGGCGCATCTTCAAGCTTTGAAGCCAATTCTAGTGTCCAATACATCGCTCTTAAAATTTATCAATTTCTGAATTTCGCCGCAAAAATAATCATTTTATTCTTATTCACAAGAGTTATGCCATTTTTTTTCACTCTTTCCTGCAATAAAATTAAGTTTTTTAGCTAAAACATAGAAGTAATCCGACAATCGGTTCATATATTGCTGAATTTCGGGCGAAACAACAGCTTCTTCCATCAAGGCTACGACCCTGCGCTCTGCCCGCCGGCACACCGTACGGCACACATGCGCCTGTGCAGCTTCGGGGGTTCCGCCCGGCAATATAAAGCCGTCGGCTGCGGGTAGTCCCGCCAGTGCCGCATCGATTTCTTTCTCTGCCAATTCTATTTCGGCAGCATTCAGCTTAGCCGATGCATACAGGGGCGTGCAGCTTTGGTCGGTGGCAAGATGTGTCCCTACATTGAACAGGTTGCACTGTACACGCTCAAGGAAAGCCTTGTCGCTACCCTCTCCGGGCATCATCGCAAGCAGCAGACCGATAGATGCATTCAGTTCGTCTACCGTGCCATAGGCTTCCAG
>CAYFQD010000056.1:0-4105 GCA_964345275.1 uncultured Oscillospiraceae bacterium | reverse complement strand
CGCCCAAAGTGAAGAACCACTAGACGATAAACTCCTACCAATTTAATAGAATATTTAATAATTTGGATGACTATTGATTAGTTTAATTAGGCTGTAAGAAGTGTTGAACTACCATTACAGAGTTATCACTATCAAATGCTATACAGGTAGCAATACCTGTTTGAGTATATTTTCCATCTAGCATGGCCTCTTTATGGTCAGGACTGTTTAACCATGTATCAATTAGATCTTCATTAGAGCTAAAAAGACCCTTAGCGAGATTCTCACTTGCATATACTGCATTCTCTTCACCGACTTTATCAAAAACATATTCATAACCCTCTTTACCGGTAGTTGGATTAACATGTTCAAAGTATCTATTACTTACCATATCTTGACATTTAGCCTCGGCTCCTTCGTTAAGTGCAGAGCTTATCTCTAAAGGTGCTACTCCATTATCTGAACGGAGCCTATTAACAGATGCAAGTATTTCTTCTCTAGGTATATAAACTGGTGTATATTCAAAAGTTTGCACTGGTGGTGGGCTTGTAGATCTATACACATACTTATGGAAAGGAAGATAGGCCACAACTAATAAAACTAACAAAGAGATTACAACTATTATTTTATGTTGCTTTACCCACTTTTTCATGTAGTAAATTATACATTAAAACATTGAACTTGTCAATAGTCGTCCAAACATCACGGAGGAAATATTATGGCAATTATAAACTGGGATCAACTAGGCAAGCAATTACTTGACTGGGGCGGCGATTATGACATCTTTGCAGATATTTCTGTAAAAGGAGGAAAGCGAAACCCAACTAATGGTGCATGGGTAGGCCCACAAGCTAAACCAACTACAGCAACTTCAACATCAGGCAACAATTCTGGACAAGGCAGTGGGGGAGGTGCTACTTCAGTCGTCAATCTAGGATCAAGTAGCAAGAGTACCGGTGGGAGTAGTGGACGTGCAGTAAGCCAAAACCTAGCTTCAGGTGCACAACTTGCAGAATATCAGCAAGCTATTGATCAACTACAGCACACCCTAGGACGATTAGATCCACAACTAAACATTGCATTAGATAACCTAAGGAGTAAGTTTAACCAAAGCTCTAATGAGCTACAGAGCCAATTAAACCGTGCACAGAGCCAATATGACACAAAATGACCCTATGCTTCGTTTGGCTGAATTGTTGATCAAGATCAACAAACGGGAAAAGGTAGTTGAAATACCAATGGAAGGATTAGACGATGAAAATGATTAGCGAAGTTCAGATAATGCCAGTTAAACCGAATAACGGCTTGGTTGCCTTTGCTAGTTTTGTGCTGTACGAAGCCGTATATTGCGGTAGTGTAGGCGTATTTACCAGACCACACGGTGGTTATAGGTTAGTGTATCCCACCAGAAAGATTTTAGGTAAGGATATAGACGTGTATTATCCGATAAGCCAGCAGGTCGGTAGAGCGATTGAAATAGTAGTAGCAAACAAATTTGAAGATGTAGTGAGTAAAGATAATGGTAGATACGATAATCTTGAACCTAGAATGGCGTAAGGATTTTGAAATTATGGAAGGTTGTTACAAACTATTCTCACCAGATGTAGCTAACTTTTTCAAGCCACCTTATGTTCAGTTTGGTACTCGAAAATCGGTAAAAGCAGATCGCAACCCTACCGCCAAAGACAAGCGTAATGGTAACTATATGCCACGTCTAACTCTGATCAAGGCGATACGCCGTGGTAGCATACCGATCATATTGAATGTTGAATTTTCTGCTCCTAAGATTGTTTTCAATGATAACTTCAATGAAGTTAGCGAAAGCGACCTTGATTATCTGTGCGTACAGCTCGGACGCAAGTTATACAATATGGGCATTATCGTCAAAGACAGGGATACGCTCAAAAACGCCTATGTCAGCACCATACACTATGCCAAAAACATCACGCTGACAGACTATTCAACAGCCTACGAAGTATTGTCTGAAATTGAAAAATGTAACTACACCACACGTAAACAGCTAGACCGCCAGAAGTACCGTGGTGGCGGCGAAGCAGTACATTTTTATAGCAGTAAATGGGGCTTGTGTGTCTATGACAAACTAAACGAACACAAACGGTCCAAAGTGTCTGAACGGGGCTTACTCGAAAAAGATAACTATTGCCAGCTATCACTATTTGATGATAGTCCGCTTACTAGTCCGTTTCAGATGATACGGTTTGAAGCTCGGTATATCGGTAGACCCCAGATAGGTAAATCGTTGAAAGAAATAGACGCTATGCCCGAAAGTCTGACGCTCCGCAACTTGTTCAAAGAACGTATCGCTAAAAAGATATTGAAGCACGAACTAAGCAAGCTCCGTGATACGTATCCAGCTATAAACCTATCGGACAAGCAAACGCCACAGCTTCTAATGGAACTGTCTGTACAGAACCCACGTGCTCAGATCGGGACGGTTTTACAGGCAGTTGCCTACAAGAACCTGATAGAAGCTACTGGAAGCCGTGATATTCGTAAAATTGGCAGGTTTTCTAACCAGCAATGGTACAACCTGAATAAGAAGATCAACAGCTTAAACTTCACAAGACGCAAGCTGAAAAGCTTTGATTTGATCGAAGAACAACTTGAAAAATTTATACCAATACGTTTACAAAGATATTTAGATAAGTGATAAGGAATGCTATATAATGATAACTATGAAAGATAGCAAGTTTTACAAGATCGAAGATGTTTGTGAGCTATTGCAAGTCAGCAAGATAACTATTTACCGCTGGATCAAGTCAGGAAAGATTACCGCCTACAAGGTTGGTAAATCGTACCTGTTCAAGATTAGCGACGTACACAAGCTAATTGAAGATAGCAAGGTAGAAAATGAGCGGTAAGGCTATCATCTTCGCCCGTGTGTCCACTAAGCGCCAAGAAACAGAAGGCTTGTCGCTCGAAGAAATACAGTTGCCACGTGCCAGGGAGTACACTCGTGAAAAAGGCTTGAACGTAATTAAAGAATTTAAGATCAGTGAAACGGGTAGCGAATACAAGGCACGTAACAAGTTCAATGAAATGGTTACGTACGCCAAGAAAAATAAGGTCACGGATATAGTATCGTTTCGGGTGGACCGTATGACCCGTAACTTCCGTGATAGTGTTTTGATTGACGATTTACGCAAAAAACATAAGGTACGGCTACACTTTATCGACGATAGGCTTATACTGTCGCAAGAAAGTCGATCAAGCGATATTATCCAGTGGGATTTTAAGGTGATGTTTGCTAAATCACAGCTTGAACGTATAAAAGAAGACGGTATGAACACCAAAATGAGCAAGCTAGAACGTGGCGAACTACCTTGGTCAGCCCCGTACGGCTATAAGAACGTTACGTTAGACGCAAGTCACAAGACCGTACAGACCGATGATTTTAAGAGCGAAGTGGTAAAGGCTATGTTCAAGTACTTTGCCACTGGTGCGTATTCTTGCGAAAGCCTACGCCGTAAAGTGAATAAGGAACTAGGTACTAATCTATCGAAAAGTCGTGTTCACGACATTCTACGTGATAAGTTTTATATCGGTATTATCGTAGATCGTAAAGGTGGCGGTAAAGAATACGTCCATAACTACCAGCAACTCATTAGCCGTGATCTGTTCGATATGGTTCAGGAAGTGCTAGACGGTAACGCCAAGAATAAACGCCGTTTTATTGGTGTTCCATTTATCTATCGTGGCTTGATTACCTGTGTTGATTGCGGTTGTGCGGTTACTACTGAATATCGGGAAAAGAAGCAGAAGAATGGCAATGTACATAGGTACCACTTCTACCACTGTACGAACGCCCGTAAGGAACATAAGAGAATCACGTACATCACAGAAGGCGAATTGACGGATCAGTTCAAAAAAGTTTTTCAAGCCTTCAAGGAGATACCAGAAGACGAAATTGAACGCCTACAAGCTGAACTACAAAGAGCACACAAAGACGAAAATCGCTTTCAGGACGATATGATGAAAAAGCTCCGAAGCGAACAGAACGATTACAAGAACCGCATACGTGTAGCTTTTGACGCAATGACAGGCGGTAGTATTACTCCAGATGATTATACGGAAAACAAGCTACGCTACGACCAAGAAATAAGCC
>CAYFQD010000055.1:0-4215 GCA_964345275.1 uncultured Oscillospiraceae bacterium | reverse complement strand
AGCCACAGGGCAGCTCCCAGATCCGCCACATACATAGCTCTGTAAGCGGGCCGCCCCATATAGAAAAGTGCCAGGTAAAGACATACGGTAAATGCTCCCAGAGCAATAATATACAGCCAGTATCCCGGCTTTACCATGACTGCCGCCCAGATGGCCAGTACAATCAGAAGCAATATGTGCACTCCTGTAAACGACAGCTTCTTAACAGAGGAAATCAAATGCTTCACCAAAGCCTTTGCAGAAGCGGAGATGCTCTTGTCCTCCTTGTGGACTTCCGAATCCACCTGAAGAATTGCCCGCAGATTTTCTTCATCGGCAGCACCATCGTAATCCAGATACCAGTGATCTATCAGGTACAGGTCATTCCCCGAAATTCCTATTTCTTCATATGCATCTTCATTCCCCGGATAATAGTCATAGACCGGATAGTCCACCACATCCGATCTCAGTTCGCTGTACTCCTTGTATTTGCTCAGCTCATGGGTGCTGACATTGGCCCTGTCCGACACCGCATCAAACCCGTAGCAGCCTCCGATGAATCCCAGCAGGACAATATAGATAAGTATCCTCCTGCCTGTAAGGTATCCGCCGGTTCTGAGTTCCCCTCTGTTCCGGATAAGCCAGAATATGAGGAATATTCCGCCGAAGCCGATTACGGCAATGAGGCTGTCAGCTCTGAATGCCGCTCCCAGGTAGAGGAAGAGCATGGAATACAGGTAGCAGTACCACTTCCGCTTGTTAATCATGCTGTCGATGAGCAGCAGCATTCCCGTCACAAGCAGCAGAGCGGCTGTCTTGGTAAACTGAACCGCGCAGTAATGGTCAACCGAGAAGATCATTATCACCAGAGCGGTCATTACTGCCCCCGCCCTGTTTCTGCTCACATCAAGCATTACCTTCAGTATAAAAACAAAGGCCGCAAATGCCGCTGCAATCTGAAGGATTACATAGACATTAAAACCGGTTATTATGTTCTGAAGCGGTATCAGAACTCTGCAGAGATAGTAGTTGACGAAGCCCACATAAGGATATCCGTCAGCTATTCTTATGGCTATGGCGTAATCATCATTTGTCTCATAGAGAAGGCTGGTTGTCAGAAGCACCGCAATGAGTATTACCGCGTTCACCGCCAGAGACTTTATCCAGTTGTTCTTTATCCAATTATTCCGTGTAAGTACTTTCATATCAAATATTATACCAAACATGCCGCATTATTTGGTATAATAATCGCGGTTAATATGGATAACAATCTCAATCACAGGAAACTGAATACATCTAAAGCAATCCTGCAGTACACCGTGCTGTTTGTCATTATGACGGCAGGCATTTTTGCCGTTCTGATATTGCTGAACAAGGCTCTCATGGAGTTCAACGACGGCTACAAGCAGGGTTACTTTCTTATAAATGAGCTTAAACAGCAGCTTTCATCCCTGCTGTCAGGTCAGGGATTTCCCCTCTGGAGCTGGTCAAAGGGCCCCGGCATGCCGACGGATCTTCCTGCCGACCCCCTCAACGCCATTGCCGCTTCATTTCCGGCCCGGCTTACAGAGCTGGGCTTCTCAATAGCCACAATACTGAGGCTCTATCTGGGCGGTATGGCATTTCTCATCTTCGGAAGGGAAATGAAAATGGATGATTTTCAGTGCCTTACCGGCGCTATCCTGTATACCTTTTCCACATGGTTCATTAATACCGCCCTCATTCAGAATTCCTTCCTAGTGGGCGCTTACATGGTGCCGATACTGATTCTGTCCATAGATTACATCTACCGCGGCCGCTCGCCTCTTCTGTTCATATGCGCTGTGGCATACTATCTCATGCGGGACTCATATGCGGCGTACATGGCTGCAATTGTCGTTATAATATACATTCTTCTCAGATATTTCGCATACAACGACCGGTTTATTTTTAAGGATTACATGAAAAAAATCGGTGCCTTCATCGGCTACGGTCTTATTGGGATTCTCATTTCATCGTTCTATCTCCTTCAGACTGTTATTTCTATTACGGGGGCCTCAACGGTAAATGCAAAGTCAGTAACAAGCCTCCTGTATGACACCCAATTTTACATTGAACTGGGAAAGAATATCGTTTCAACGGGCATGACCAGCGGATACACCTTCCTGGGACTGCCCATTCTCATCCTTCTGGTTCTGCCTGTAGCATTGAGAAAAATATCTCTCAAAAACACAAGCGCCCTGATGACTGCAATTCTTCTTTTCATGATGCTGTTCCCGTTTTTCAGCAGCATGTTCAACGGTTTCAATTACAGTTCGGGGAGATGGTATTTTCTCATAATGTTCTTTGCCACATGGACGGCAACAGAATCTCTGGATATCGAATTACTTAAGAAAAAGAAAAATGTCATCCTCATGTGCTCCGGTCTGGCGGTGCTGACTGTCTGGACTATGGGATTCCGGGTTATCGGGCTGATTGACCTGTCCCTGAGATCAATTGCCTTCATCCTGACCAACCTGATGGCCGCCGCTGTTATTATTGCTGTTATTAACATCAGGCCGGAAAGAGCCGCTCTGCATCTTCGCCGGGTCGCAATCATCTGCATAAGCGGTATAACACTTATAGGCTGCTGGTCTCTGAACTTTTATCTGAATCAGGATTATCTCGTCGAAAACGGGGAGGTCTGCGACCAGCTCTCTAAATCAACTCAGAGAGTCTCCGCGAAGATCCATGACGGCGGTTTCTACAGAACCGACCAGGTTGACTGGATTAATCTGCATAAGGACATGGCCATGCCGGCAAACGAAAACCTGTGGTGGCAGTCAAAATCCATCTATCAGTATGACTCAATGCTGTCAGGCAGACAGCTTGAATTCAACAGGCTCCTCGGAAACAACTACGGTTACTACATGCGCGTATTCACCATCTCCAATGATAATCGCGCGGGTCTGGACTTCCTGTACGGCGTTAAATATTTCCTGGGGGATGACAACAGGAATCAGGTGTACGGTTCCGACGAGTATGCCGGATACGGATTTTCCCTGTGGGATACTCTTGACGGTGTTAATGTATTCAGGAGCAAATACGATGCCGGCCTCGGTTTTGCATATGACTCATTCATCCGCGAGAGCGAATTTATGAAACTGTCCATTCCCGAAAGAGAACAGGCTCTGCTTCAGGCTGCAGTTGTCCCCGACTCTAAGAAGCCGGGCTCCGGTGTGAGAGAGCTTACCGCCGATGAGATTGAAACGGATGTGAAAGATGTGGAATATGAGCTTACGGAAACAGACACTCCAGGTGTTTTTAACCTTCATGTGGAGAATGTTGAGAACAGTCAGCTGCTCGTCTCGCTTGAAAACCTGGAGCATCCCGGAAGCCCTTCATTTTATGTGAGATGCAGTGACGGTAAGATTACGGAGGTCGCCAAAAGCGCTTCAACAAACCAGTCCATTCCGGGCATAAGGGAATTCACAATGAATATGGGATACCACGACAGCTTCAGCGGTAATCTCACTCTGAAACTTCCGGCTGACGGAAAATACAGCTATGACAAGCTCCATGTCTGGGCTATGAACGCAGATAATTACGATAAATATGCTTCCCTGCGGGAAGATGGGAAATACAATATTGACTACTACGATAATTCCCTGGTAGACGGAAGCGTGGACATGAAATACGACGGAATTCTCTATTTCTCAATTCCGCAGTATGCCAACTGGGATGTCTATGTTGACGGGGAAAAATGTGAAAAGATAGAAGATCTGAACATTGCCTTCATGGGCGTTGAGGTGCCTTCGGGCCACCATGAGGTACAGCTGAAATATCACAACCCGTACCTTCTGCCGGGGCTGCTGCTTTCGCTTGCCGGGCTTCTCACTGCCCTGTTCATTCACTTTATTAAAAGACGCGGAACATCTTAGGCTTGTCCAGATAGCCGATGCCGTTTTGTTGTCAACATGAATCGAGCTGTAATCGCCGCCCCAGTAAATATAATAGGCACTGTCTTCGAAGCTGTATTTTTTCGCATCTTCTGGAGAAATGCTCCCCTTCCTTCGTACCTATTTCAACGACAAAGTCCGTATCATAATCAGGCTTTATTACTGCAAAATCATCAAGCCCCGCATAGAATCTGCCGGTGCGTCTTCCTTCCGCCCCCAGAAATGCCTTCGCATTTAACTCAACATTAAATGAACTCTCTTCAAGCGGACATGTCCTCCGTTGTTATCCATTCTCTTGTATCCGCGTAATCCACACCAT
>CAYFQD010000054.1:0-4309 GCA_964345275.1 uncultured Oscillospiraceae bacterium | reverse complement strand
TCACTACCAGCCTTGGTCTGGCGTATCGTTCCCATTCCGAGCTTACCCCTTTTACCCGTTTTACCCGTCTCTCTTCCTGAGCTCATTGCTTAATTCTCCTCTCGTCCAGTGTTTTCCTTCCTTCTTGCTCCGTCTTACCGAGAAATAATTGATAAGTGCGTGAGCCTCTACTACTTTGTGCTTCCCGAAGTCCACACTTGGGAACTCCGGATCTCTAAACATCATGTTTACTGCTTTTTCTCCCCATCCAGTCAGCTTCATAATATCTTCTGAAGTATAGAAGCGAACTTCATTAGACGGGAAAGCCTCTCCCATCATTTCAGTCTGTATATTCATGCTCTCTGCCTCCTTTAATAGGTACGTTACAATCTTTTGCCAACTCCGTTAAGGTCGCCAATCGCAGCTGGTTTCGAATCGCGTCCTTGACAGACTATCGTCTAAAGCCTTTGCGAAATGGTCTTATGGAATTCTTACCCTTCTCCGCATACCGGATGGCTCTATCCACTTCCTTCATCACATCACTTGGCAAGGTGCAGCGATACTGCCTGAGGCATTGTTTGTCCAGCGTGTATCGCTGCTCTGCCATTACCATGGACTCTTTCGGAAGACCGCAGTCCTTCGGAAGAAGGACATGGGTCATAAGATCCAACCTTTTGATCACGCTCGTCACCGCCGCCACAAGTACCGTAGGCGCTCGCTCGTTCATATAATCGTTTTGCGTGATCAGCACGGGACGTGTTCCCGATTGCTAGCTTCCGCTAGTCTCCTCTGGAAGGTCGGCATAGTAGATGTCACCGCGTTTTACTTCTTGTTTCTGTTTCATCGGTTCCTCCCATCTTCTGGCCGAACACACATTGTTTCCCGTCCGGATGTAAATCAAAGCAATATATAAATGTAAAAACCGTGCATGCAGCAACGCAAAGCATCACTGCATGCTCCGGTTGATTACTAAAATCACTTTGATCTCCATTTGCCCTCGGCACCCCGGAACTATTGGGAAACAATCAGGCGGAAGGTCGCTATCCCTCCTCATGGGAATCTAACCCCTCCTGGGTTCGCCAGGAGCCGCCCCCATTGCGTGTTCCTGCATTCCTGCAGGGCTGTGGCTGGACGGAAGTATCATTGTCCTTCTCGGTTGTCATCGCGCTGGCAGTCGCTATCTGCTTTCCGGGGATTGGTGTTATTCGCTCACCTTACGGGTCATCGCGCATGTCCCTCTTACGCTCACGGATCTCTCCGATGCCGAAAAGAAAGTACCTGATGAATGTGTATTCAGCTGTCAAAGTTCTTGAGATAATAAATGTCCTCTCACTATAAGGCCACGGGGAGGGCAAAAACTTAACCGTTTCCAAAAACTTTTTTTATTTTATTTTTGGCACGGCTGAGCTGTTTTGAAATGTTAGCCTCTGTAGTGCCTGTCATCTCAGCATATTCGCGTGCCTTATACCCGTTGTCAACGCCGACTTCCTTTTGACCTAAAGCGCCGACGAAAATTGACCTAATCCTGCCGACTCCCTAACGCCGATTCTAAATCGCCGACACGAAGCCTATCCTTTAACCTGTAAGTATTCCCCCTGATGTTGATTACATGTGCATGGTGTAACAGTCTATCAAGGGTTGCTGTTGCGATAACGGTATCTGACATCATCTCTCCCCATTCGCCAAAATGTTTGTTGCTGGTCATTATGATACTACCACTCTCATAGCGTTTACATATAATTTGGAAGAATAGCTCTGCTGTTTCTCTGTTAAGTGCCGTGTATCCCACTTCATCAATAATCAAAATTTTGGGTCTTTGATATACCTTCCATCTTTTATCCAGGCGATTATGCATCCTGGCTTTCTGCAAATCTTGTATCATATTCGAAAGAGTAGTGAAATAGACTGTCATACCGTTTTTAATCGCTTTTAGTGCAAGCCCTATGGCCAAATGTGTTTTGCCAACTCCCGGAGGGCCAAGAAAAAGGATGTTATTGTTTCTTTCAGCAAAGACCAGTGTTGCAAGCTCTTTGATTTGTGATTTATCAATGCTCGGTTGAAAGTCAAAATCAAACTCATCTAATGTCTTTCTGGATGGAAGCCTGGAAAGTCTTAAACGCGTTTCTTCACTTCGCCTTCTGCGTGCAGCATTCTCTTCTTCCAGAAGATTATGCAGAAACCCTAAGAAGGTCATTGCTTCATTGCGAGAGGCCTCATCAAGCTTTGCAGAAAGTAGATTAGCGGCCGTCTGCAGTCCCATGTCTTCAAGAAGTCTGATGGTGTGTTCATACTCTACCATTTCCCACCTCCAAAAGATCTTCATATACTGTTAGAGAGCGTTTCTCAACCTCAACACCTGTTTGTCTTGCTGCCGGAAGGAAAGTTAGACCATGCTTCTCTGCAAGTCCTTGGTACTGTCCTTCAAGAAAAATGATTCGACCTGAATTTGCTTCATTCTTATGTGTTGCAATGACCTGCAAACCGTTAAAAACCTCTATAATTCCTTTTTTTGCTCGCACGGTGACTTTTTTGCCGCTATATTCCCAAGGAACACCGTAACGGACACCATCATAGCTTACAAAACCATCCCTGCTGACCAGACGACTTTCATATCGATAGCGATCGGTAATTTTTAAATCCGGAAGGCCGCATAACGATTCTTCCAAAAGAGCCTGATATGCCGTCTTGCCTGTCGTACAAGAGGCTTTAGCGTTGACCTTTTCGCACCAAATCATGACTTGCCTATTTAAATCTTCAATATCCGTAAAAGTGCGACCCGGCATAAAATTATCTTTTACATAGTCAACAAGACGTTCGACCTTTCCTTTAGTCTTCGGTCTTCGAACCTGGCAAACCTTTGGGACAAATCCCAAATCGTTGCTGAAATCAAGGAAACCGGAATTCCATACAGGCTTACCTGATTCTCGCCTGATTATTACAGTCTTCATATTGTCAGTAAGCACAGTTTCCGGAACACCGCCAAAATATTCGAAGGCATTTAATATGCAGCGTTCTAAACTGAACAAATCACAACGCTTTGTAAATTCAACATAACGCATTCTGCTGTAAGCGAGAATCATGGCAAATGCCGGAACCTTATGTTCTATGCCTTGCTCGTCTATATACTGACAAATCCCCCAATCCATTTGAGCTTGATACCCAGGTCTTGTCTCATATCTCAGTGTTGCAGGTATTTGTTTCGCCGGACGGAAGGGACTAACATAATCCTTAAGAATGCTAATTTTACCGTCATACCCAAGTTCGGAAATCCTTTCCATTATGACAACGCAGTTGAATACTCCTGCAGCCATCAATCGATGAATTTCCGGCTTGTATGGATCCAACTTTGAACCTCGAGATGGATACTTTGCCGGTTCGCTTGAGTCCCTCTCCATATACTTTTTCGCTGTATTCTTGGAAATACCCAGCTCTTTCCCAATTACATAGGCATTCTTGCCTTCTTGTGCTTTTTCACGTATCATTGATATTGACTCACTCCTTATCATTTTCAGGCCTCCATAGTTTGTATTTTTGCTTTAAAACTATGTTACCTAATGCTTTGTGGGTGGGTCAATTTTCATCGGCGATATGGGTCAATTATATCTCGGCGTTCACACCCGTCACGGTAGACAGCAATAAATGCATTCCTTTGAGATTCTGTGAGTTCTTTAAGCGCGCAGTTCCACTTTTCACCGCTTATTCCATACGGACAATCCATAGTATCTACATCGATTTTCGAATCCGGATCGATGAGCCACTCGCCTTCGTCTCCAAGCACAGAGAGACTGCGGTGTCTTCTTGTTTCTTTATGATTGTTGTTGTACTCGACTCTATCCAGTTCAACTATCACCTCACCGATATCATCCGAAACTTCTACTTCAATAACTTCTCCTGTAACAGATTCATACTTAACTTTCATTTTGTATCCTCCTGAAATTTCAAAGATGTAACTTCTCGATTTCAGAAGGACTACGGTGCTCTTATTGCTCTGCTCATCTGCCTTGCTCCTTTCTGCCGGGCAGACGCGCATAGTTTTCGGGCATAGAAAAAGCCCCACACCGTCATTGGTGCAGGGCCTCATGCCACTATTATTCAATTTGTAATATGCTGCTATCTCCCAGCATATACAGTGTAACTTGCATCATGTCGCAAGTCAGTACCAAATAGGTCGGTTTATTGTCTCAAAACCAGTATCTATTTAGTGTCAATCATGTCTCAATTCAGTGTCAATCTTTCGCTGATTTCTGCGATACAACCCATTAAGTCTTCATAGTCTATATCACGCGAGAACGAATACTCCTCTTGATAATCCCTCCACAATTTCTTCAAG
>CAYFQD010000053.1:0-4442 GCA_964345275.1 uncultured Oscillospiraceae bacterium | reverse complement strand
ATTCCCGTTTATCATGGACATAGTATAACATGGAACGAAAAAAGACGCACCAAAGGGTGACGTCTTTTCGGGTATTAATTGTAGTACAGCTTAGCCAAGAAATTGCATAACGGCATTCTTTACATTGTTTCCGTCTGCCACTCCCTTGACCTTTCCCATTACAGGACCCATGATCCTGCCCATGGAGGCCCGGCCGCTGCCGGCCTCTATACCCATATCAGCTGCTGTTTCTCTGACAATGTTCATAACCTCTTCATCGGTCAGCTGTTTGGACATATAGCCACTGAGCACTTCAATCTCATCGTTGTAATCTTTAAGCAAATCCGTTCTTCCGGCAGATTCAAAATCAGCGAGGGCATCTTTTCTCATCTTAACCTGTTTGGCCAGAATTGCAGTGATACCTGCATCATCGATTTCTTCTCTGTTGTCAACCTCATACTGCTTGATTGCAGCCCTCACGAAGTTGATGGTATCTTTTCGTACCTTTTCTCTGTTCTTCATTGCCTCCTTAAAGTCAGCATCCAGTCTTTCTTTTAAGGTCAATTCAAACACCTCTGATTCTAATATGTTTCTTTTACAATGTCGGTTCAGTACCTCTTGTTGGCCTTTTTTCTGGCCGCTTCCGACTTCTTCTTTCTCTTAACGCTAGGCTTCTCATAGTGTTCTCTTTTTCTCACTTCAGCCATGACGCCGTCTCTTGCACATGATCTCTTGAATCTCTTCAGAGCACTTTCCAAGCTTTCGTTTTCTCTGACTATTACTTGAGCCATTTCCGCTTCACCTCCTGACTTTGTAAAAATCTTTTTGCCATAAAACGGTCATTACAACATTATCAGTATACAATTATTTTTACACTAAATCAAGGAGTAATTATCTCCCTGTCGCAAATGCTGTTATCGTGTCAGCCCGGAGGCCACTTCATCTGTCTTTGACCGAGCAGGTGAAAATGCAAATGCTTAATGGTCTGCATACCGTCCTCACCGCAGTTGTTTACCACTCTGTATCCATTATCCAATTCCAGCTGCGCCGCTATGTCCTTGATCTTCAGCAGGAGTTTTGCAATCAGTTCACCATCCTCCTCGCTTAGTTCATTCATCGAAGGTATGTGTTTCTTCGGAACTATAAGGACATGAACCGGTGCTTCGGGTGCAATGTCATGGAAGCAGAGAATATCCTCATCTTCATAGACCTTGTCAGAAGGAATCTTCCCCTCTACAATCTTACAGAAAATACAATTGCTCATTCAGTGTTCTTCCTTTCTCTATTTTTTGATTTCACAATAACCCCGTTCAGGAGTTTCATCGAAGCAAAGCTTCGTGACAACTCCATTCATACGACTTGCGGCTTGCCAATCGCGCTTCGCACTCTTGGGCCGAAAAGCATAAGGAGTTTCATCGAAGCAAAGCTTCGTGACAACTCCATTCATACGACTTGCGGCTTGCCAATCGCGCTTCGCACTCTTGGGCCGAAAAGCATAAGGAGTTTCATCGAAGCAAAGCTTCGTGACAACTCCATTATATCACATTCCCTGTCATTCCGTCTCTGAAAATATCATTTAATCTGACTGTAATTAACTTATTCATTTCTTCACCGGCTTCCTCAACGGGTATATAGGTTCTGATATAGTTTCCCGTATATCCAACTGCCATATTATCATGTATCTCTTCCAGCAAAACCCTTGCCTTTCTGCCTTTTTCCCCCTGCTTCCGGTTTGTTTTGAAGAAATCCAGAGCAGCTTTATCTGCCGCCTCCTCAAGTTTACGGGCACGCTCATTTTTAACACTGTGAGCAATCTGGTTTTTCATTCTGGCCGCAGATGTTCCGGGACGCTCTGAAAATCTGAAAATATGGGTTTTGCAGAAGCTATTGTCCCTTACCAGTCTCATACTGTCCTCAAAATCCACATCCTCCTCCCCCGGGAAACCGACTATTATATCGGTTGATATTCCATAGCATGGGTCAAAATCCTTCAAGACCGCTAATATGTCTTCATACTCTTCTCTTGTATACCTTCTGTTCATGGCCTCAAGCACCCTGTCGCTTCCGCTCTGTGCAGATATATGCATATGGTGACACAGCTTATCGTACTTAAACAGCCTTTTGACATACTCTGCATTTACCACAGTAGGTTCCAGACTGGAAAGTCTTATTCTGAAATCCCCTTCCAGTTGGTTTATTTCAGCGATTATCGGTTCTACACCTGTTTCGCTGAAGCCGTCGCTTTCACCGCTTCCATACAGAGCCGTGTTTATTCCTGTAAGTACGATTTCCTTATAGCCGGCACGGATCAATGATTTTGCTTCCAGCAAAATATCCTCAGGTGCCCTGCTTCTTACCGGTCCCCTGGCATAAGGAATCACGCAGTAGGCACAAAACCTGTCACACCCCTCCTGAACCTTGATATAAGCCCGGGTTCGATTGGTTGCCGGTGCTGCACCGGCTTTCATCTCGTTAAATTCTGTCAGGCTATCATAATCGTGGACACGCAAGATTTTACCTGTTCCCTTTTTTGACAGCACTTCCTCCACATAGACGGGAAGTGTATGCTTTTCATTGGTTCCCGTTACGATGTCTACGCCCTCAACTGCAGCTGCCTCACGGGGACTTATCTGTGCATAGCAGCCGGTTACAGCAACTACACTTTTCGGGTTGACCTTTTTCATTCTTCTTATATATTGTCTTGATTTCCTGTCAGCCGCTGCCGTAACCGTGCAGGTGTTTACAATATATATATCCGCCCAGTCCCTTTCGCCGACAATCTCAAACCCGCGCTCCGCAAACAATGCTGCCATAGCCTCCGTCTCATATTGATTAACCTTGCACCCCAGTGTATGAAATGCTACCTTCATATACGCCGCCCCTTCTTTCAAATTATCCTGTTTACCGGCTGATTATACCACAGGACAAATGCTGTGAACAGCATCACAAACCATTGACGAAAAAATGCCAAAATGTTATAGTATACTATAACAAGGCATTAAAAACTTTGCGAAATACAATTAAAGAAAAAGGAGAAACAAAAAATGTCAAACTATGTAGAAAGAGTCGTTGAACAGTGTATCGCTAACAACCCGGGTGAAAATGAGTTCCATCAGTGCGTAGAAGAAGTATTACACTCACTGGCTCCTGTATGCGAAATGCACCCTGAATATGAAGCTGCCAGCCTTCTTGAGAGACTGGTTGAACCTGAAAGAGGAATTACTTTCAGAGTTGTATGGGTTGACGATGCAGGCAAGGTACAGGTAAACAAGGGTTTCAGATACCAGTTTAACAGTGCTATCGGACCTTACAAGGGCGGTCTGAGATTTGCTCCCGGCTTAACTGCAGGAACCATCAAGTTCCTCGGCTTCGAACAGATCTTCAAGGACGCACTTACCGGTCTGCCTATCGGCGGCGGCAAGGGCGGCTCCGACTTCGATCCAAACGGCAAGTCAGATGGCGAGGTAATGAGATTCTGTCAGGCATTCATGACAGAAATGTACAGACATGTTGGCGCTAATACAGATGTCCCTGCGGGAGACCTGGGTGTTGGTGCCAGAGAAATCGGATATCTCTTCGGACAGTACAAGAGAATCGTTAACAGATACGAAGGCGTTCTGACAGGTAAGGGTCTGTCCTACGGCGGACTTCTGGGAAGAACGGAAGCAACCGGTTTCGGTATCGTATGGTACGCTGAAGAAATGCTCAAGGCTAACGGCGAAGAGATGAAGGATAAGGTTGTTGCTATCTCAGGATTCGGAAATGTAGCATGGGGTGCTGCCTGGAAGCTTCAGCAACTGGGTGCCAAGTGCGTTACCATCTCAGGTCCGGACGGATACATCTACGATCCGGATGGAATCTCAACTGATGAAAAGGTTGCATTCCTTCTCGAGCTGAGATCAAGCGGCAAAAACATCTGCGCACCTTACGCAGAAAAGTTCCCTGGTGCTAAATTCTTTGCAGGCAAGAAGCCTTGGGGCGTGTGTGAAGACAACGATGTTAAGGTTGACCTGTTCATCCCTTGCGCTATGCAGAATGATGTTCACTTGGAACACGCTGAACAGATCGTTAAATCAGGCGCCAAGTTCTACTGTGAAGGTGCTAACATGCCTACAACCAACGATGCTCTCGTATATCTTATGGATAAGCTCGTTGCAGTAGGACCTGCTAAGGCTGCTAACGCCGGCGGAGTAGCATGCTCATGTATCGAAATGGGTCAGAACTCCGGACACACAGTATACCAGCACGAAGATGTTTATGTACAGCTGCACCAGATTATGAAGAACATCTACAATGCTTGCGCAAATGCCGGAGCCAAGTACTTCGATGACAAGAACGCTCTGGTACAGGGTGCCAACATTGCAGGTTTCGAAAAGGTTGCTCAGGCCATGATGGCACAGGGTATAATATAAAATCTCGCAGAGTTTATATAAACCGATATGTAAAACAAAAAGCCCCGGTAA
>CAYFQD010000052.1:0-4616 GCA_964345275.1 uncultured Oscillospiraceae bacterium | reverse complement strand
AGCATAACGCTTGCAACAGGGCAATTTGTCCATTAGCGCTTCCTTACTTTCTGCACAAATCATGGGTTTTAAGCCTTTTTTACAGAAACATATTTAGTACAATCTCCTGAACTATTGTTCTCCAACAGAAAAGATTTCCAAATCGCAACTTAGTATCATTACCCCGCCTATCACCAGCAAGTTTGTTTATTTATGTTAATGTATGCCTTTGCTTATAGTTATGCATACGATATACATGGGAACATTTCTGTAAAAATACTGCAAAAACAGCTATTTATGCGGAAATTGGCGTTGACAATGACCCTGCCATCATACACCAGGGGGGTCTCCAGCACCGTGTCTTCAGGAACTCCTCGATTACCTTCTCATCTTCCCCCTCATAATAAACCACCAGCTTTTTTTGAACTCCGGAACATGTTCTTCAGGAATTACCATAATCCCACTGAGATGTACCCCATTTAGTGGACAGTCAAAAATCAAGTTTGACCGCAAAATTGCATTGTGCTAATGAGTTTATCGCAGAACCCAAAGCGTAAACACATTTTGAACCACCATTTCCGAAGATAAAACCACTATTAATGTTAAAGTGAAAAAATACAAAAACCCGCCCGGTCCGCCTGTCTGAATTACAGTACGAGAGAGGGCGGGTTTTTCGATTAGTCAAAGCCTCTTAGATTCTATCTACGAGCTCTCCGTTTTTATTTCCTCTTCTGCAGAAGATAAGCATGAGAAAGAAAATTCCCGAGATCAGGCTCATCATTATCAATGTCCAGATATAACTTACATCACCTGTTTTTGTCTCTAAATATCCTGCGGGAGGATTAAACTTATTGTTGAATGTGATTCCGGAATGTTTATATCCATCGGAATCAACAATTGCTTTGACTCTGGCAACGGCTCCGCCGGAGGTGTCCTCAGCAGCAACCGTTACAGTATATTTCGTTTTGTCATGTGAATATCCCCTGGCATCAGGCTTTAGCTGCCGGAGACTGTAGACATACTCACCGGGCTTATCATACCTGATTTTAAGGGTTTTTTCAGCCTCACCCCTGATTCCGAAAGTGAAGCTCTCCCCCGTTTTACCATCGTGCATAGGGCATGCTCCATCGACAGATTCGAGGGTATAGCGAATTTCGGCTCGCGGCTTGCTGTACGATCCCTTCACTGTAATTGTCTGAGTTACATCAATATAGCAGTCGTACACCGCCCCGAAAGAAGGGCACGCAAACACCGCAGCTGACAATATAATTGCCAGAATAACAGTAACCGTCAGTCTTATATTAAGTTTTTTAATACAGACTTTTCTGTTCATCTGCCTTTGCGCCTTTCTTCTTCCGATGCCTTTCATAAATCGTATAAACAATTATAAGGGCTAACAGCAACAGGATCAGGAACCACATAAAGTTGATGTTTGCGCTTCTCTTGATGAATTCAGCAAAAGCATTGCTCTCGTTTTTTGACGGAAACGGATCCTTATGGACTTTGTCCGTAAGTTTGCCCGCCAGTATATGCCTGCCGTCGGTTACGGTGAATGTGCATGTATTCAGAAGAACTATGCGGTCATTCTCCGTAACGGAAATGTCCCGCGATCTGATGGCATTATCATACAGATAGTCTATTAGCTCTCTTTTCGTTTGAGCATGCTGAATTGCCGCACTGAAAATCCTCTGATCTGTTCCCGTAGTTCTTATTACCGCAAAGAATTCTATACCCAGACTCTTCCTGTCATTGCGGTACAGTTTCCCATACCTGTGCTTTTCAAAGAAATTCCTGTTTGTAAATCTGTCAATATCTCCGAACATCTTTCGCTGATCCATGTGATGTCCGTATAAAATATTGTTAAAATCGCTGAATTCCTTGCTGTTTCTGTAATCGAGAAAAATGCTCCCCGCCGTGGAATACTCGCCGGTAACGGTTTCATCAAGATACTTGTCATTATCCGCAGCCTGCAGCACAGGATAATCTATCTCTGTACCGTATACATCGATCCAGCCTATTACATCGGGGTTCATCTCTCTAAGCTTCTCGTAGGACAGTCTGTCCTTATCGGAAGGTTTATACTGAGCGTATTCCTCCGCATCGGCAAGCTCGTAAACCTTGTGTGAGTCATAGAGGGCATATATTCCGAGTATAAGCAGCAAAAGAGATACGACAAGAACGGCATAATCTACGGCAGCAGATATCCCTCTGATCCTTTTAAGCTTTTTCTTTTGAGAATCGCTGAGATTCTCATTTTTATTTCCCATTCCCGGAAATTAGTCCTCGCTGTATGCCTTGCGTCTGTTGCGAACAAACAGAGTGATTCCGCCTGCAGCAGCCAGGAAGAGGATAATGAACGGGAGGTTGTTGAGAAGAACACCAACAGGATCCTGTGTTGTGTTTGTAAAAGTAGCATGGTTACCGCCGTCATCGCTCAAAATTACACCGGTCGTCTTCATAGTGTCGATACTCGTCACTTCTCCACCTGCTCCATTTGCTAAAACTGTGGGTGTAAATCCCTGAGCTTCAGTTTCTTCTACTTTAGCTGTAGAACCCATCAGCACATTATTTAACACAAGTTTTTCACCCTTTTTAAGTTTGAATGTTGTAGTTTCACCGTAAGCGGCAATATTTTGAACTGTAGTACCATCTCCGGTAGCGCTAACAATTGTTGCTGAAGGAAGAGGGGATTGTGAAGCAGAATGTGCACCTGCAGGAGCTGTAAGGGTGAGATCGAAGACAAAATCCAAAGCAGCAGGAGCATCCGTAGAAATTTTGTATACCGCGAAGCCTTTTTTATCACTTAAAGAAAGCTCCCCTGAAGTGAAAGGACCACCGTTTCCATCTTTTTTGTCGTATACATTCTTAAAAACAAAGTTGTTATCAGCTAGAGTTGTATTATCATATGTGGTTTTAGTGTCTGGAACTAAATCTAAAGGATCTGTGCTACCACCATCAGCCTTAATCTGTTTAATCTGAACACTGTCAATAAAATATTCGTCGGTGCTTGTATTCTTTTGCACAAATAATGTTACATAATATTGAGCTTGCGAATATTTCACTCCCGTTGCTCCAGCATTAGTTTCCTCAACAAGATATGTATATTGACCTGATTTTAAAGTGTTAAAGCTGGAGCTTGTAATCCCTTGGAGCATATTAGTGGATAGCACTTCAACTTGTCTACCGTCATTTGGATTACTGTTCGCATCGGTATTGACTGTTGAGGAGGTATAAGTAGCTGTGGCATTTGGCAAAGCCGGCATACTGTCTGTTTTAGTTTCATCACCATTAAACGCGTGCTCTTGTCGCAGTAAAAGTAAATACTATATCCGGTACTTTTACACCGCTGTAAGCCATCGTCAGCTCTTTTTTAATTTAAAGATTAGTAATTGGCGAAGCGTGCACATCTTCTGCCGGCAAAATGCCAATGCCCACAAAGAGCAGCATTGCCGACATTAGGATCGGCATGGCCTTTTTTAGAATAGATTTCATCATTTTCTTTCTCCTTTTCAATTATTTTTAATTAGTGAATGTAAGTTTATATATTTCTCTTACGGATCAGGCTGAAAACCTTCCCGTATAAGTCCGATTTTGCTAAAGGCCCGAAGAGCCTGCTGTCTGTAGTTTTGTCCCTGTTGTCCCCCAGAACGAAATATTCGTCAGCCCCAAGGACTATGGGGAACTCCACACCGTCAGTAAGGGTTTCGTGGACATCAAATTGCTTTGGCATTCCCAACATTCCGGTGTTTATTATTTCGCCGTCCCAAGTCGGGTTGAAAATTATCCTTTTATATCCTGCAGGCGGACTCAGTCCCGTCGGGTCTTCGATTATCTTTTCAATATTGCTATAGCTCATGTAATATATTTGATCTGATGAAGTAAAGTCCACATAACTTATGTCGGTGATTGGTGTTCCGTCAGCCAAATATGCTCCATCAAAAATATAATCATTAAGAGTTTTCTTTCTTTCTGTTAAATTAATCTTTGAATTTAACAGGGCATATCTGTCTTCCTTAGGTGCCAGTTTCCGTGATTCGTAAGCTGGATTTGGATTTGGATTATAAGGGTCAGGGAACGGCGGACCGCCACTAACATGATGCACCTCATAGCGGGTCTTGCTTACAAGATTAACGGTCGTGTAATTATTTGATTTTTCTTCATTCCGCCCCGCAGAAAAGCCGACATAAACTTCTTCTGTCCCTCCGAACAACCCTGAACTGCCAAAAGTTTTATTATATCTAAACTTATGGGATACGGTCAAAGTCGGCGTGTCGGCTTCGGTTACCGTTTTTTTATTGTGATAGTAATTTGCTGTAAGAGTATATTCATTCTCACCGTTAACTTGACCCGTCAATTCCCATTTAACATTGACAACGCTGTTTTTAGCAATTTGGTTGTGTGGATTTGCAGAGATATCCTTCCTGCCAGGAGGGAAATAGTGTACTATTTTCTGCGGGTCTGTGCCAAGATTGTTGGCATAGTCTGGCCTTGTGATTGCAATATGGGCGTATCTGGAACCAGTATAATTACCACTATTCTTAACCGCACACAAGGGAGTGTCATCAAAGAATATACCACTTTGATTTGTATATGTAGTGTCTGGTTTCGATCTGTAGGCCATCCCGTCAAGCTCCACA
>CAYFQD010000051.1:0-4798 GCA_964345275.1 uncultured Oscillospiraceae bacterium | reverse complement strand
ATTTGTATATGTAGTGTCTGGTTTCGATCTGTAGGCCATCCCGTCAAGCTCCACAGCTATGGCATTTTCCAAAAGACTATATTCCGGAACCACATTTCCATCATAAATAAAACCATAGATGCCCAGTGCGCCGGCACCGCTCCTGCTGGCCAGCTGATGATTAGGATCATTATGAAAAACAAAAAAGGGTTATGATATCGCCGCCATTTACAGCTTGATTATCCCGCCGGCATTATTGATTGTCATTCTAAGATCAAGAGCATCCCCGTTCTCAGCAAAGGAAATTCCCGTAGTCATGCTGTCCGTATCCCGAGGAAAAACATATCGTCCCCTGCCATCTGCATACACACTGTCCACATTGTACGGCATCATTGATACGCCGAAAAAGAACACAAAAAAAGCCGCAAGGATTTTTTTGAAAATCTTTCCGGTTCTTTTTTTTGCATGATTAAAATCGGGTTCAAATGTATCCGTTTTAATGGCGCCAATTATACTATTCCAATTCGAATTAGTCAATTTAACCCATGTTTAAATTTTGTTAATCTTTATATAAAGTTGTAATAATTATAATTCGACCTTCTCTGCAATGGCTTCTACTTCCACAAGGGCACCCTTTGGAAGCTCTTTTACCGCAACGCAGCTTCTTGCCGGCCTTTCGGTAAAGTACTGCGCATACACTTCGTTAAACGCTGCAAAGTCCGCCATATCGTTCAAAAAGCATAATGTCTTTACGACACTCTTTAAGGATCCGCCCGCAGCATTCAGAACCGCCTCCAGATTTTTGCATACGCGATGGGTCTGCTCCCTGACATCAGTTCCCTCAATGGCTCCCGTTTCGGGATTAAGCGGAATCTGCCCTGAGGTATAAATCAGATTACCCGTTACAATTGCTTGTGAATAAGGTCCTACTGCCGCAGGCGCACTGTCCGTCTGCACTTTAATGCTCATAACTTCAGCTCCCTTCATTTATTATGCTACTATCAATTTATACTATCTTGAAACCTTCATCACGCAGAGACTGCATAATGCGGTTAATATGTGCAAAATCTATTGTTTCCATTTCAATCCGGAGGAAACATCCGTCTACGCTTTCCGTGTCGCCTTTTTCATAGTGAACGCCGGTTACATTACCACCGCAATCTGCGATGATGCGGGAAAGGTTTTTAAGTTGCCCCGGCTTATCGATAAGCTCAACGAGGAGCCTCGTCGAACGCCCTGATTTCCAGAGACCCCGGTCTATTACACGCGACAGGCTGGTAACATCAATGTTACCTCCCGATACGACAGAAACCACACGCTTGCCTTTCAGGTTGAATTTGTCAAACATGACTGCCGCCACTGCCGTAGCACCGGCTCCTTCTGCAATCATCTTCTGTTTTTCAATCAAGGCCAGAATTGCAGAGAAAACCTCATCATCGGTAACAAGTGCAATATCATCCACATACTGCTTAACCAGTTCAAAGGTCAATTCTCCGGGCTGCTTGACCGCGATACCGTCTGCCACCGTGGAAACAGAAGGCAGGCACTGGATCTCATCGTTTTTTATGGAATTGTACATGCTCGGAGCCCCGGCTACCTGTACCCCGTAAACTTTCACATCGGGTCTTATCTGCTTGACGGTGTAAGCGATGCCGGAAATAAGACCGCCGCCGCCGATGGGCACTATAATAGCGTCAATATTATCAAGCTCACTGAGGATTTCAAGAGCGATTACCCCCTGACCGGCGATTACATTTTCGTCATCAAAGGGATGTATTAATGTATATCCTTCACTTTCCTTCAGTTCCAGAGCTTTTTGAAATGCATCATCGTAGCAGCCTTCTACCAGGCAGACTTCTGCCCCATATCCCTTTGTTGCCGCCACCTTGGAAATCGGCGCCACATCAGGGAGGCAGATCAGTGACTTGATTCCGTATTTTGTGGCTGCCAGCGCCACACCCTGAGCATGATTGCCTGCCGAGCAGGCGATTACACCCTTCTGCTTCTCCTCTTCGGTAAGAGTGGCAATCTTATATGCCGAGCCTCTTACCTTAAATGAGCCTGTTATCTGCAGATTTTCGGGCTTCAGGTACAGCTCGCAGTCAGAAGCAATACCATAGGCTCTGGCCAGTTTGGTTTCACGAATGATGTTTCTGAGCACCGTTTGTGCATTGAATACTTTGTCGAGAGACAGCATAATAATCTACACCTTTCATTTTAATTATACTTTGGTCTATATCTATTGGCTTTGAGTTAAAATAAACCCGCCTCAAAGCCTTCCAACTGCTTTGAGACGGGTGTAAATCCACTCTACACTCGCGGTACCACTCAAATTGCGGATCTGATATTCCGCCACCTCTTCGAAGTCAATCAACTTCTATACACTGACGTAGCATACACGGGAAAATCCTACTTGGTCAATCTCCTTTGGGATTTCCGGCTCGGAAGTGATGGGAATTTCTACTGTTTTTTACCGGGATTCCACCCTCCCCGACTCTCTGTAAATAACTTGATAGGTTCCGTCTTCGTCTCAGCCTTTGTTTATTCGGTTGCTAAAACTTTTATCACATTGGGGGGCAGTTGTCAAGAGTTGCAGGATCTTCAAATTAATTATTGACATTTAGCGGCACACGTGATACTTTAATGAAGGTGTTCAAAAGATTTACTTTTATCCTCACATTTTTTGCGGATCATTGTTGTTTGATGATCGCTGCTAAGAGATGTGGGATTTTGTTTTTTGGGCGTAAAAATTTTATGGAGGTACTTTATGAATAAAGGTACAGTTAAATGGTTTAATTCTGATAAGGGCTTCGGGTTTATTACAAACGACGATGGCGGCGAAGATGTATTTGTACATTTCTCCGGCATAGTGTCTGAAGGATATAAATCTTTATCTGATGGTCAAAGGGTAACCTTTGACATCGAACAGGATCCTAAAAACAGCCAAAAGCTTAGAGCTGTAAATGTTTCTGTCGATTAAATATTAGGCTCTATCTACTGTAAGTGCCGTTCTACGTAGGGCGGCTCAAGTTAAGTAACAAACCAAACAGCCAAGAAATCCTCGTTTTACGAGGATTTTCTGGTTAATAAAAGAGACCGGAGAATTTCGCTCCGATCTGCAAATAGTGGTGCGCCCGGAGGGACTCTAAACAGGACATCGCTAAAACCCTTACAGGAAGGAGGTTTGGGCCACATGGTCTATTTACTGTTACCAGAAGTATCACCAGATTGTGTAATCAAATAATCCCTTACAGCATCCAACAATGCTTTTGCATCCTTAATCTGCTGTTCAGATTCATCTCTTGAAGCAATATAGAAATCGTCATAATCGCTTGCATTACGAATTCTGCTTGCGGTAGTGATAATATCGAAACACTTCTTTTCAAAAATTCCTGTCTTTATATAATTCTTTTGGAAGTATTGTATTACCCCCGAATGACGTTTGAAATCTTCACCGGACAAAGCCAACACTGCCCTCATTGCATAAAAGATAGAGTAGTACGCACGATTATTTGCACCTTTATAGCTTTTTGCAGTAAAAAGAATTTCCGCTTCTTCAATGAATTCTTTCGCTCTGCTTAAACGATGGGATGATAAATCTTTTCTCATCTGATCACGCACTTAATCTCACCCCTTCAGTATCAACATTTCTATAAAACGGTAATTCCTGCTTCCAGTATTCAAATTCCTTCGCCGGGATACTAATAATTGAAACAAGAACATCATTTTCTAAGCTTATCTCACTGGAAAAATGACAAATATCGTTATCAAATTGTTTCATATCCTCTCGTGTAAGGTCCATAATTAAGGCAATATCAATATCAGATTCTGAATCGTAATCCCCTCGTGCATAAGATCCAAAAAGTATGACATCACAAAGCGAAGATCCAACAATATCCGTTGTGCCTGTATATATTCTATTTAGCAATTCTCTTAATGAACTTTCGGACATGTTCGCCCTCCTTTATTTTTATGGCTTATTACAATTTTACCACAGGGTCAACTTAACGCAAGATTTTGTTTTCAAATTGGCCGCTTCATTTCCATGCAAAAAGGCGAGGAGTCTCCCCGCCAATTAGGTTGAATCTGGGTCTTTCGACCAGCTCATGTACCCATATTGTGCCGACATCCAAATAGTTGTCAACGATTATGTTCCAATGGTATTGTTTTTTGCCAATTCATTTTAATTGAACAGCATAAAATCATGGCTTCGACAGGAGTATACACTGTACCCCTGTTGTTACATTATAATTATTTTGTATCACTATTTAGGAATAACAAAATCAAAACTTCCAGATGTAATGTCTGAATAGTCACTGTCAAATAGATTATACTGTACAGTCATCGTCAATTCCTGACCATCAGCATACTCACTCAAATCTTCTTCACTTAGATAAAATGTTTCTTTTGCATTTGTTCCTGCCGCAACATCAGAATAAATAAATGCATCTACAGTAGTTTCGTCATTTATGACAGCCTTTTCACCATCAAATGTGAAATCTTTATCTGTTTTATTTGTAATTTTATAGGTATAATCACCCCAAAAATCATCTCTGCCGGTAATTTCAAAAGTGAAATACTCATTATCTTCTACTGTGATCGGGAACTGAACATCCGACTTTTCCTCTGACGTTTCTTCAGATGACCCACATCCTACAAATGAAATCATGCTAAGGCATAATACTGCACAAAGCAGCCATACTAATCTTCTTTTCATAATTATTCTCCTCATACTCTTTTTGTTTTAATTGCACAAATAATAAATACTATTGCAAAGGCCACACTTATAGCACTCCATACCATTAGATCTTGATACACT
>CAYFQD010000050.1:0-4813 GCA_964345275.1 uncultured Oscillospiraceae bacterium | reverse complement strand
CTTTTTTATGCAATAAATTCAACCTCAAAGTCTAAATCCGAAACTTGAGTAAGTATTTCTCTGATATGCTAAAGATGCAGCCAACTAAGATAATTAGTGTTGGAATGTGAATAAATTTCATTTCCCAAACTTTTTATCAAATGAAAATGCATATTTATGAATCTCTGTGTCCTTACTCTTCAATGCCACATGAGCGAGATCCTTGCAGTTGTAGTATTTGTAAATCGTTTTATATCAACCACTTGCACTTTAAACGGTAGAAAAGTGATGACGTAGATTCTATAGCTGAGAGAAAATGATAAAGATTTAACGTTTTTAACTATTTTTAAGAAGGGGGCAGGAGCCTTTTAAAAGACCGAATAGTTACGTGAGAATCTATTGTGGTATCAATAACTTGAACATATGATTCATTATCAATATTCAAATTAAAAAATAAAAGAGCCCGAGCTCGAGGCTCTTTTATTTGAGACTTCATAAGTCTCGACATAGGGTTATGTGTGTGAAAGTTCATTGAGCTCCTTACCCTATACTCATTTGGTCGCATACACTAATCACGAGTAAACCTCCTGACTAATTTTTGCGTTTAGTTCTTTAGTGATGTCAATACCAGTCCATTTCGTAAACATAAACTTTTGATGTTTTATGTATTCTACAATTGCTTCACCTTCGGGTCTTGAAACGCCTACTTTTTGAAGGAACTTAACTCTAATACTTGGATAAATGTAAGGACATGTAGCCATATCTAATGCAAATATCACAAACTCGGCAGAAATTTTTCTTCTGTTTACAGGCACATCTTCTATACGCTTTAAAGTACATTCAATGAGGTTTTTCTTTAATTCCTTATACTGATCTGAATTCCCAAAGTAATAAATCAAAATCGTTACAGCCAACATATTCAACTTTGGGATAGTTCTTACAGAACCATCATCATTGTATATAATTTTAAGGTATTTCTCTATTTCCTGCTTGGTTAGATGATACTTTTTGTTCATACTGCGTAGTATGATTAGGAAATATAGTGTCTCCAATTGCACATTCTCGTCCATCGGTGCAGTTTGAAGAACCATGCTTATTTCATCGCGGATTTTTTTGAAAACGATCTCGCGTGCATATTCTGTGAACCTGCGCACAATTGCCTTCTTTTTGTTTGTCTCTATAGTGTAATCATTATCCAAATATATTCTAATGATATTAAGTATCTGTATCACTTTGAGCGTAGTGTTGATTCGCTTACTATTGGCGTATAAAAAGAATACCGCATCAAGGATATTAAAAAGATACTTAGAAATATCCTTTTCTAGTTGTTTCCTTTTTTTCTCCGCTTGTTCATGCAGGCCTGACAAATCTGAACTTGACAATGTTAGAGATAAGGTTTTATAATATCGGTCAAATTTTTTTAAGGATTTTTCCAACTTAATAGCGAGTCGTGCCATTGTGTAATTCAGAATATCTTTAGGCTCTACGCCATTAGTAGACACTATTGACTTGAAACGCTTATTGAAGTCTGTCGCATTCAGGCGGAAATAGATATCGCTTTCTATGTTTTTTAATGCTTTCTGCAAATCAACCTTTACAATTCGTTCGTCTTTCTCTTCTGACAAATCTTGTTCTGCTTGCTCAATTTCTTCTTCAGATAAAAAATCCTCTTCAGGTTCTTCAGTATATAGTTTTATAGCATCATCCAGTAAATCATCCAAAGCAATCTTTGCCTTTGTAATATCAGTAACGAAAGGCCGGTCTATGACCTTGTTTTTTTCTTGGCTCAGACTTAATTTGAATTCTTTGAGATATGATTGAAATAATAGCTCTGCTTCAGTTCTTATGGTGTCATCGTTATAGAAGAAAAAATAGTCATCTACATAGCGATAACACTCGTAATCCACCTTATTTCGGTAGCCTTTTACCAACATCTGCTGTTCTACCATATGGTCAATATGCTGCATTATGACCTCTGCAAATATACGTGAGCATTCCGGGCCAATAACTATGCCATTTGTCTCGTTGTAATTCATTTCTTGCATCATCCTGTCCCAAAAAGCGCCCACAGAACCATCAAACTTGCCTCCAAATGTATCTTTATATATATCAACACCGCCACTAATAGCCCAAGCGATGGAATGCGTGTAAATGCTGTCGAAACATTTCTGTACATCCATCTTTAATAAGTGAGCAAACTTCTTCTCTGCACGTTGGTACCGATAATCTTCATAGAATTTATAGATATTTGTATAGCGTTTGTAACTAAAAAATGTTTTCAGATTCTCATATTCATTAAAATACATCTCCATCTTATCCGTCTTTCTACCTAATAGTACATGATGGAGTCTGTCTTTATAATAGAAGTAGCACGCTACCTTGTTAGGATAACGTATGGAGAAATGGCTCTTACTGCAGAGATATATAATGGTGTCTTTGAATTTGTTATAGAATTCAACAACTTTTATTTGGTTGGCTGGATGAATCAAAGACAGATATCTATGTTGGAGAGGCTTGTGTTGGATACTATACACGAATGGAATGTGTTTCAGATCGTATGATTCGAGTTGCAGACTATCTGTACCCTCGAAATCTGATACTTTATGACAGAACAGTATAGCCAATAACCCCATAAGTCCTTTTTCTTCGGTCTTATTCCAATGAAGCACATCTTTCCCATCAGTCCCCAACTCAATCCAAATACCATTACTCACCAGAAATTTGTAGAAATAGCGATTACTGAATATCAATGGTAGCTCATATGGTAGAACGTCAGATAACACAACACGCTCCTTCTTATATCGAAGTCTTATTTTCTTTCTTTTCATAGCCATTCCTCCATTTCCTGAAGACGTTGAAGACTAAACGTGTACATCTTACGCTCTTTCCATCTTTGTTTGATGTCAATTTTGCCTATGCGCTTGGATAATTTTGACTTTATATTAGCACAATCTATTAAACCAGCATAAGGGTCTATAGAACATCCATAGAGATATAGTGTAAGCTCATCAAGGTCTTCTATACGGTCAAGCAGGTCATTACTATAGTACATTCCGACCTTTACACTACTCTTTGATTTGAATAACTTGAAATTACCTGTAATCATATTCAAGGAATCAAGCAAATCTCGATAAGCTTGTTTAATGTTGCATTTGCTCATAGTCTTAAAATGGGCTATGGCATTGTCTATCCTTGTACGGTATCTTTCCTTTTTTGAATCTGATAATCCAAAAGAAGCGGTTAGTTTTTTCCCTTGCCGGTTCATATACAGACAGTAACCCAAATAATTCATTGTAACCTCTACATGATTTTCCATTGTAAAATCAATGATATAGCACTTTCCAGATCCATAGTTTGGCTGTTTAAGGGTTAAACCATAAGACTGAAAAAAAGTCGTCATGTCAGCATAATACTGTTCCAAGGTTTTACCTGTAGGCAAGGTGGAAAGAATCATGAAAATGTCATCAACATAACGGGCATAGAACATCACTTCTGTTCTTCCTGCAATATTGGCGTCAATGTTCCTCATGTACATTTCGCTCAGATAAGAACTAATACCTATGCCACGGGGAACGCCATGTGAGGTCGGTACTAATGCTGTATCCTTCACCTTTTCATATTCACTAATTATGCCTTTAATAAAAGCCTTGGATTTGTGGGAAAGCAAAGTGTTACCAAAAACCATAGGCATCAGGTTATCATGAGGAATAGACTCATAAAATCCAGATATATCTGTACGAATGACATAAACTGGGATGTCGGAATTTAGAAAATTCTTGATATTTGCTAAAATATTGTGACGATTTGCTTGTTTAACCTTGAACGTATGACAGATGTTGTATTGTAATTGTTTGATTGCAAACAAATGAGCATGAGAGGCAACGTTTAACGTAAATACTTCCTTTCCATCATCTGTCATAAACTTATTCAATGAGAATTTAAAACCATGTGCATTTACTTGCTTGTCGAGTATCTCAAGATAATTTTGCAAAATTGCTTTCTTTGAATCTGTCAGGTCATTCAACTCAGATTTTCTTTCTTCAAGTAGTTCTGATTCTTTAGGACTTCTATCTTTTTTGACCCTGAGAGAATATATCTCTTTCTTAATATCCTCAGCCCGTGCTATGACCATGCGATACTCTTCAGGCATAGTATTTACGTCTATATTGCCCTTTCGACTCTCTAGGCTATATATAGTCTCAAAATTATGTGCTGAGAATGATTGGTCAAGCATAAAGTAATTACATTAAGATTTTGTTATCATATTAAAAATGAGTAACTATTAGTTGCCACACTCCATCATTGTCCTTACCTTCGCGTTTCAGAACACCAATTTTTTGCAAAGCAGCAAGGTCACGTTCGATGGTACGTTGACTCACCGACAAAGTCTCCGACATTTGTTTGCCGGTGATTGTCGGAGACTCTTTGATGAGATTGAGGATTATCTGCTGACGCTCAGTGAGTTTCGTCTCCGACATGTCTCCGTCATGGTCTCCGACATTCTGTGTGTCGGCAGCGGCATAGAGAATGGTCTGAAATTGGGTCGGAGTAGATTTGAACACAGGCTTCAGTTCTTCTTTATATCCTTCCAAAGCTTTGGTCTCATTACAAATGCGTGTGAGTCCACTGCCACGCTTCTCCATATAATCCAATTGTGCCATCACGTTTGCGAGTATCGGATTGCGTCTTTCAGAAGAAACATCAGCGATGTTCAAATTCTGAATCAACAATCCATTATACATACCACCTGGAGATGTTACAATGAGGCGGTCATCATAGATGTCAAGATGAACTTCACTACCCATTACGGTGTAGTCACGATGGATGAAATGAT
>CAYFQD010000049.1:1476-5591 GCA_964345275.1 uncultured Oscillospiraceae bacterium | reverse complement strand
CATAACTATTCCGAAAACTTAAAAAGGCCCGGCCGTATTAACGGTCAGGGCCTTTTTTGTGTACTTGAACGGGTTTCTTATGTTATACTTGTTTTGTATATAAAAGGAAAGGGGTAATCAATGAAGGATAAATACATAGCAGATTTAAGAACAAATGAGGAAATTATTTCATACTTCATGGTTAAGAGTGCGACTTTAAAGGTGGGGTCCAATAAAAAAACCTATCTGGATCTGTTGCTGAGTGACTGCAGCGGAGAGATCAGCGGCAAAAAATGGGATATTGCAGATGAGGAAATAGCCGGACTGGAGCGCGTCCAAGAAGGCAGTATTGTTAAGGTCAGAGCCCTTGTTACCGAATGGAACGGATTAAAGCAGCTAAAAGTCTCAAGACTCAGGATGACCGGTGCCGAAGATGAGCTGGACATGACAGATTACATTAAGGCCGCACCGGAAAAGCCGGAAGAAATGTACGATTTCATCTATGGAAAGGCAAAAGCCTTTGAGGATAAAGATCTCAAGGGGATCTGCATCAGGGTACTGGAAGAAAACAAAGAAAAGCTCATGTATTATCCTGCAGCATCAAGAAATCATCATGCAGAAATGGCGGGTCTGCTGTGGCATATAAAGCGAATGCTAATGACTGCCGAGAAAGTATGTCAGGTCTATACAAACCTGAATTGTGAATTGCTCATGGCAGGAGTGATACTGCATGATTATCAGAAGATGACTGAAATCGAGTCAAACGAATATGGAATTTCGCCGGGATACTCCTTTGAGGGAAAGATGCTGGGTCATCTGGTAATGGGCGTGAGAGACCTGGACAAGATGGCTCTGGATATGAATATCCCCAGAGAGAAGGCAGTGATGCTGGAACATATGATTCTTTCGCATCACTATGAACCGGAGTTTGGCAGTCCGAGGAGACCTCTGTTTCCGGAGGCGGAAATGCTTCACTATCTGGATATGATAGATGCTAAAATGTATGATATGGAAAAAGCTGTCGAAAGTACTGAACCCGGTGAGTTCAGTGAAAGAGTATGGACATTGGACAACAGAACAATATATCGTGTAAGTGAGTAAAGAGGGAGAATATGATTAAAAGACCTGATGAAATTGTGGAGATAATTAAAAAAATAGACGATGCCGGGTACGATGTCTGCTATGCGGGGCAGTGCATTGTCAACGCACTTACGGGAGAGACACCCTTTGACTGGGATATGTATACGGACTGTCCTCAGGAAAAGATAAGAGAGATGTTCCCCGATGGAGAAGCGCTGGGGCAAAGAATCACCAGACTTGACCAGAGTACCTTTGTTGAGTCAGATGACCTTAATGTGGCAGACCATTACGACGGGGTTGTTGTAGATATTGTGACTCTGGAGGGAAGTCCGGAGGATCAGCTTGGACTATACGATTTCACCTGTGAAGCGACAGCCGAGCGCAAGAACGGTTCAGCAGTGGATCCTTACAAGGGGCGTGAGGACATAAGGAAGAAGCTGCTGAGACCGGTAGGTGATATGGAGGATAAAATAAAAAAGAATCCGGCTCTTATCTTCAAGGCTTTAAGGTATGTGGGTCTTTACGGATTTGATCTTTCCAAGGAACTGTTTGAAGCAATCAGGGTAAATTCCGATCGTGCACAATTTGCGGATAAAGAAGAAATTCTCTATGAATTTACCCTGGCAATTTCAGGCAGCCATGCGGGGAAATTCCTTAAAATGCTTAAGGGAATGAATCTGCTTGAAGTGGTAGTGGGCCCGGAAGGGATTTCAAATAATCCTCGTGAAAAGAAAGACTATGAGGGGCTCTGCGAAGGAATTGACAAGACAAAGAGAATACCTGCAAGAAGGCTGGGATTGTTCTATCTGGTCTTTGACCGTAAATATGAAAAGGCGCTTAATTATTTACCGCATGAAGAGGAGACTCTCATGTATCTGGAAGATGCTAAACATGCTTGTCCTAAACTGTATTTTTGCGGTAACGAAGAGAAGCTTAAAGACTTCATATATAAGGTCGGCTGGGATAAATACAACTATGTGGACAAACTGCTCAAGGCCCAGAGCATTGCTTACGGGCTGGATACTTTCAAGCATGAAGGCCGGGATGCTGTACTGAAACAGATACTTCAGGAAAATCAGCCGATATTTGAGGAGGATCTGAGAATAGATGCCGATGATATTATTGAGGCGGGAATTACAGATGATCCGGAAAGAGCACAGTACCTTATGAGTCTCCTTCCTTCTGTTATACACAAGAACCCGTATAAAAACGAACGTGATAAACTGCTCAGGTATGCCAGAAGTTTTCACAAGAGTAAATTCAGAGCTGCTTTCAGAGATGTTACATGGCTAAGATAAGTGAAGAATACGAAGGCGTTATTGCCGATATAATTTTTTATAACAAAGAAAACGGCTACACTGTGGCCGTTTTTGAAACGGAAATCGAGGCATTTACCTGTGTTGGCAATCTGCCTCATGTTCATGTGGGAAAAAGCTACAGGCTGCAGGGAGAATTCGTGGAAAACTCCAGATACGGAGAGCAGTTTGCGGTCAGAAGCTTTGAAGAAATCGCTCCTTCAAGTAAAGAAGGCATAAAGGAATTCCTCGCTTCCGGAGCAATGAAGGGGATCGGAAGGAAGACGGCATCTGCAATTGTTGCACGCTTCGGCGAGCAGACTCTGGACATAATAGAGAATTATCCTGAAAGGCTGACGGAGGTGTCCGGAATAGGCGAAAAGACAGCAGCGAAAATTACAGCCGCCTTTTCTGTTCACAGAGAATTTGCCGCTGTAACCATGGCATTGCAGCAATATGGAATCAGTGCCTCGCAGGCTTTGCGGCTCTATGAGGTTTACGGGCAGGATACGGTAGAAACCATATTGGCAAATCCTTACACTCTGGTGGACGATGTGTTTGGTATAGGTTTCAAAAAGGCCGACGCAATTGCCGAAAAAATCGGGATTGAAAAGGATGACGAATTCAGAATCCGAAGCGGCATCAAGTTCACCCTTGGCTGGTTCGCAGGGGAGGGAAGTACATATCTGCCGGAGACTGAACTTTGCGAAAAGGCGGGCGAGCTGCTGGAGCAGCCACGGGAAACTGTAAGAGATAATCTGGAAACGATGGCATTTTTGGGTGAGATTCAAATAGACTCTCTAGAGGGACAGAGGGTAGTCTACCTGCCGGCATTTTATCTGGCAGAGCAGAACATATGCAAATGCTTCAGAGCTCTTGTTAATGCAACACCGAAGCCGATCAGCAGTTCAGTTGAGAGCATGATAAACCGCACCTCGGAAATAACGGGAGTGGAGCTTTCCCGGCAGCAGAAACTTGCAGTGGAAACCAGCCTTAACATGGGAGTCACAGTAATAACAGGGGGACCGGGAACAGGTAAAACCACCATAATAAATACAATTATTAATATTTTGCACGATAGCGGGCTGTCTGTTGCCATTGCGGCACCTACAGGCCGTGCAGCAAAGAGAATAACGGAAACGGGCGGGCATGAGGCCTCTACTATCCACAGGCTTTTGGAATATTCATTTTTTGAAAGTGAAGCCATAGGAAAAGAGGAGGCAGGAGGGTTTATGAAGTTCTGCCGTAATGAGGACAACCCTCTTGAATACGATGCAGTGATTGTAGATGAGGCTTCTATGATTGACCTGATGCTCATGAACGGGCTTGTAAGCGCAATCCGTCCGGGAACGCGTCTGATAATTGTAGGTGATGTGGATCAGCTACCTTCGGTCGGTGCCGGCAATGTACTTCATGATATTATCAGCAGTGAATACATATATTGTACCAGACTGACGGAAATATTCAGGCAGGCACAGGAGAGTATGATTGTTGTCAACGCACATCGCATCAACAGCGGAGAATATCCGGACAGCAATGCCAGGGACAAGGATTTCTTCTTCCTTCGCAGAAGGACGGAGCCGGAAATGCTTGAGACCATTAAGGAACTTTGCACTAAGAGACTCCCCGACTACTATAAAGATATATGCCCTGACGGGATTCGGTCTGTTCGTGATATTCAGGTTCTTACACCTGTCAGAAAGGGAACCTTAGGCAGTATAAATCTTAACAGAGAGCTGCAGGCGGTTCTCAACCCGCCGG
>CAYFQD010000049.1:0-1376 GCA_964345275.1 uncultured Oscillospiraceae bacterium | reverse complement strand
AAAAACAATTATGAAATGAAGTGGCGAAACCACGAAGATTTCACTGACGGAGAAGGCATATTTAACGGCGATATGGGTTTCATACAAAAAATCGATACGGAATTCAATGAAATGACTGTTGTATTCGACGAAGTTCGCCATGTGACATATAATTTTAACCAGCTGGACGAGCTGGAACCGGCTTTTGCCATAACCGTCCACAAGAGTCAGGGCAGCGAATTCCCCATTGTAGTAATGCCCATGACATGGTTTCCGCCGATTCTGGCCACACGCAACCTTCTATATACAGGTATAACCCGCGGCAAGGATGTGGTGGTCATGGTAGGCTCCGAGGACAAAATGAACAGCATGGTGGACAACAACCGCATTACAATGCGCTACTCCGGTCTGGGAGTCAGACTGAAGCGGCTGATGGAGCTGGATTAGCAAGAATGTATTTATAAGAATATGGAGACCTGCAACACTGAAACATTTTGATTTTAGGTTGCAGGCTCCTTTTTAGTTGACTTGAGGAGCATGTTAGAGGTAAAATATGGGATAAATAGAAATTATTTGCATGCAAAACCTTTGACCGGAATCCGATGTTGGCTGATTTAGAAACAAATGTACAAAAAGCCAACACAATAGAGTTGAAATGAGAATCAGTTCTTTTAGAGAATAGAAAATGTTGGCTGTCTTAGGAGAAACGGATTAAACGACCAACATAGACGCAATCAAAAGGATATTTTCCCCAAGCTAAATGGGTACACATGAGGCACATACAATGAATATATGCAAAATCCTTCAAACTATTGACGAAGCAATATTCCCATCAAACATTTACTGCCTGGTATGCGGGTGCATGATTGATGCTACCAGACCATATTCCCTGTGCGATAAATGCGTGCGTGAAATTCATTGGATAATCGGCGGAATCAGTGAAGATGGCGAGAAGCAAAATCTTTGCAGCAAATGCGGCAAGGCTCTCAACAGGGAGTATCAGGGAAGAATATGCTATGACTGTATGAGCCGCAGACACTATTTCACAAAGGGATGGAGCTGTATGACCTACGGTCTTCACGAGAGAGAAATTCTGATGAATATCAAATATCATGAAAAGGGACATATGGCAGTGAAGATGGGAGATGTTCTTTACGATAGAATGGCACCGGTAATCGTAAACGGCTGGCTGAACATTAATATGGTGATCCCCACTCCGGTCAGTGTGAGGAGATTGAGAAAAAGAGGATACAATCAATCTGCACTTATGGCAAGGAGATTTGTCAAAAGATGTCGCGATGGGGGAATGGCGCCGGAGTATGATGAAAAAATACTTATCCGTGTCAGGGAAACAGTGATGCTCAGGAATCTGAATCCCGCTGAAAGAGCCATGGCTT
>CAYFQD010000048.1:0-5900 GCA_964345275.1 uncultured Oscillospiraceae bacterium | reverse complement strand
GGTAATGCAGGTTTTCGTCAAATATGACTTTTTCTATCGCTTTTTCATTGGAAGTGGACAGCTTATACTTTTTTTCTACCATAATAATAGCCTCCTGTCAATCAAGAATTTTTCCGTCGGTTGAAATCGTGACAACCTGCCAGGGAATCATTTTTCCGCTGTTTTGAAGCGCCCTTTTTACCGCGTTTTCGATCCCGCCGCAGCAGGGAACTTCCATTCTCACCACCGTGACGCTTTTGATGCTGTTGTTCTTTATAATCTCGGTCAGCTTTTCGCTGTAATCCCCTTCGTCAAGCTTGGGGCAGCCGATCAGAGTCACTTTGTTCCGGATAAATCTGTTGTGAAAATCGCCGTAAGCATAGGCCGTACAGTCGGCGGCAATGAGGAGATTGGCGTCCGCAAAATACGGAGCATTGACCGGTGCAAGCTTGATCTGGACGGGCCATTGTGACAACTGGCTTTTGTTTTCGCCGGTATTGGGGCGGACGGCCTCACACTCATTTTCCCGATGGAGAGTTTTAGACTGTGTGCCCGGGCATCCGCAGCCCAGCGTTTCTCCCTGCTTGCTCAGCTTGCTTTTCTTCACGGCCGCTTCGTCGTATCCCTTCGCTTCACGTTCCTCAAAACTGATCGCTCCTGTTGGGCAGGCCGGCAGGCAATCTCCGAGGCCGTCGCAATAATCATCGCGGAGAAGCTTTGCTTTTCCGTTTACCATGCCGATTGCCCCTTCATGGCAGGCTTTTGCGCACAGACCGCAGCCGTTGCATTTCTCTTCATCAATTCTAATAATTTTTCGAATCATATTCCGTTCTCCCCTTTTTCCAAGTGCGTTTCCTCAAGTTATTATTGACTTTATGTCTTGAGTTTACTATTCTTAAGACAATAAGTCAGTTGGAATTCCAACGAAAGAGGATTTTATGAAAAATTATTTGGATGTGCTGAAAACAGTACGATTGTTCAAGGGCATTGAAGAGGCTGATTTGCAGCCGCTTTTATCGTGCCTGTGCGCGAAATCGGTTCATTACAGGAAAGGGCAAATCGTATTTTCCAGCGGCGAGAGCATCGAAAAATTCGGCATCGTTCTATCGGGACAGGTTCAGGTCGTACAGGACGACTATTACGGAAACAGAAACATCCTTGGAAAAATTGACATGGGGAATCTGTTCGGGGAATCCTTTGCCTGCGCGGAAATAAAAACGCTTCCGGTCAGTGTAATCACAACGACCGAAAGCGAACTGCTATTTATCGACTGTCACAGGCTTGCCGTCCCGTGCGCCAAGGCGTGCGGATTTCACAGCAGGCTCATTCAGAATATGTTGAGTATCGTATCCATGAAAAATATATCGCTGACACAGAAAATTGAATTTACCTCAAAACGCACCACCCGTGAAAAGCTCCTGGCCTACCTTGCGACTGAGGCCAAGAAATCGGGAAGCAGTCACTTTTGCATTCCATTCAACCGGCAGGAACTGGCGGACTACCTTTCCGTCGAGCGCAGCGCCATGTCGGCCGAGCTTTCAAAGCTCAGGGATGACGGCGTTCTAAAGTTTCACAAAAACCAGTTCGATCTGTTATAGCTGTATCGTACGGTTACTAATTTCAATGATTCCCTCGTCCTTCATTTTTTTCAGTTCCCTGAACAGCGACAGTCGTTGAACGCCCAAGTAATCTGCCAGTTCTTTTTTACTGAAAGGGAGGACGATTTTCGAAGAGCCTTGAATAATGGATTGTTGCTTGAGATAGTCCATTAAATTCTCACGCAGCGTTTTTTGGGTTAGCATCGTAATCTTTCGATTCATGCCTTGGGAATTCAGAGACAAAGATTTTATATACCGCATGACAAAGTGATATTCATGCAGAAATTCCATAACCGCATCTTTTGATATATGAAGCACGTCGCAAGGTGTTACGCCGTAAATATTTAATGGATATATGGTGTTTTCTCCAAACAGCAAATTGGCTCCGATGATACTGTCTTTTTGAAACTCGAACATTGTAATCGCTGAACCGTTTTCCGACAAGGAATACGCAACAAGCTTTCCTGATAAAACAACGTCGAGCACAGAACAGGCTTCATGCTGATGGTGTACCGTCGCGCCCTTCGAGTAATGCCTTACAAACAGCTGATTTTCCGTAACACATCTATCCAAAACGGCGGTATCCATTTCCGAAAGCAAGGGAATATGCCGTATTTTCTCAATTATCATATAGACCGCTCCTTTTTGAATATTATAGCAAAAAGAAACATAGGTGTCTATTTCAATTGAATAATACCCACTATAATCATATCAAACAGATTATAGGAGGTATCACATGGATGTATTGACTTTGGCAATGTGGATCGGAACCGCCATATTCCTAATGTTTTCTTTTGCCAAGGATAAGGGAAAAACAAAGCAGGCCCTCAAAATGGCGTTTGGTATGGGCAAAGGAATGCTGGGCAGTATTTTGTCCATTATTTTTTTGATTGGTTTGATCCTGACTGTATTCCCGCCTGAGAACATTGCCGAATTTGTCGGCAAGCAGTCGGAACTTTTGGCCACTGTTATTGCTGCTGCGTTCGGAGCAATTACCCTGATTCCGGCATTTATCGCTTTTCCGCTTGTCGGTACGCTTGTGCACGCGGGCGTGGGGATAGTTCCATCCGTCGCTTTTCTGACAACGCTTACGATGGTTGGTATCGTCACATTTCCGCTTGAAAAGCGTGAGTTTGGCTTAAAATTTACCGCCGTGCGAAACGGGCTGAGTTTTCTATTTGCGATTATTATTGCACTTGTCATGGGGGTGATTGTATGAAGGTTATACGCAAAGCAAAAGAAAACCTGTTTATCCTGTTCATTGCGGCAGCTTACATTGCTATGTTTATTATAAACCAGAACATGGGGATTGCCTCTGTCAAGAACAGCTTTTATTACATAAAAGAAATGATTATGATCATGCCGGTCATATTTGTTTTGACTGCTCTCCTGGATTTATGGGTTCCCAAGGAAAAAATCATGAAATATCTTGGAAAGGAAGCAAAAGTAAAAGGCGTCGTTCTTTCTCTTGCGCTTGGAAGTATATCTGCGGGCCCAATCTACGCAGCGTTTCCGCTGTGCGTGATGCTGCATAAGAAAGGTGCTTCAGTCAGAAATCTTGTGATAATATTAAGCGCTTGGGCCGTGATAAAAGTCCCGATGCTATTAAATGAGTTGAAATTCCTGGGATTTAAGTTTATGGCGGTTCGCTGGATTTTGACTGTCATTGCCATCGTTGTTTTTTCATGGATCACAGCGAAAATTGTAAAGGATCATGACCTGCCTCAGCTCAAGGCAAATCAGAGCGGCCCTTCCATCAACAAATCCGCCTGTATGGGGTGCTCTTTGTGTACAAAAAATTACCCGGAGTTATTTGAGATGCAGAACAAAAAGGCTTCTCTCAAAACAATCAGTAAAGAGATCAATCAGGAGAAGCTTATGAAGGCAGTCAACGCATGCCCGGTCAAGGCAATCTCTTTTTCTGCAGATGAATATTAGTGACAACTGAATTAGGAGTTTAAACCTTCTTTTTACTCGCATGGTTTCAATAACTAAATATATTGAAAGCACCTCTATAATGAAGTTGACGGTTATCGGCCGACCCACAACATTATGGAGGTGCTTTGTTATGCAAAAAGAAATTGAACTAAAACGAGGTGGTTCTTGATATCCAGAAGCAATTTCAAGAAGGTCTTGTTGGGAATCACATAAGCATGCACATTCGTAAGATGGCAGCATTGATGGAGGAATATTCTTTAAACCGTTGCATCGTGTGGCATAGAATAAAGCCTTGTCACGCTATTCAGCTATCTGCCTATTATGAATACATCATACTGGGATTTAAATCTTGGGAAGAAGAAAGGAAGGTGCGTACTCCTAAAGGAATCCAAAGTTTTGTTGGGATAGCGCGTAAATTTTTCAGATATCTCGAAATGAATGGGCATTCCTCACCCAAAACGATAACGCTTAAATTGGTCAGTGGATTTCTGCTGTTTGTTGCGCCGCAGCATAAAGGCAGTATGGAACGTGTATTAAGCGCGCTTAAGAATCTGTGTGAATATCTGCTGGGTTGTATAGACTGCATTGATTTTAGACCTGCATTAACGGCGCGGCCGTCGCAGAGGAAAAAGCTGATGCCGGTATTTTCAACGCAAGAGGTTGTGGCGATTACAGAATCCGCAATGAAGTATTCCAGCTTGTCCAAGCGAGACACTGCTGTTTTTGCTATAGCGCAAAGTGTTGGCCTGCGTGCGATCAATATCGTAAACTTAAAATTAGTGAACATTAATTGGAACAGCCATGAAATCAGATTTTGTCAGCATAAAACCGGAGTGGAATTGGTACTGCCTTTGGAACCCGCAGTTGGAAACGCTATAGCGGACTATATTCTCAATGAACGTCCAAAAGCACAATCGGAATTTCTGTTTGTCAGAGCGCGATTTCCATACGGTGCAATGACCTCCAATGCGGTTGGTGATCGACTGAGATTGCATATGCGCAAGGCTGAGATGAACTACGCTCCGGGATGTCATAAGGGCTTTCATAGCTTTAGAAGATATGTGGCCACGCAAATGATTGATGGCGGAGTACCGATTGATACCGTAAAAGAAATATTAGGTCATACTCAAATTGACTCAATGAAACCATATGTCCGCATCAGTAAAAAGCGGCTACTTGTCTGCGCATTAGACCTTGACGGAATTGAAGTTACGCAGGAGGCACTTCTATGAGATATGACTTTATCCTCAACCCACTGGGAGGAACTGCCGGCCGTGACTGCCTTCCAGTATTCAAGTTCCTGTTTCTCCATGGTCATCCTCCTTAGTTATAGGTATCTTCATGTCGATATCCTCTACAAATAAAATGAGCGCCGAAGTATCCTGCGGTTCTTCGCTTTACATCATGGGATGCGAAAATGTCGTTTCTTCCTGATCCATTGCGCGTTGTACCCGCTGGTCGAGATCTGGGACAATATCAATAATCTGCTCCTGCGTGTCCTTCAGCATATTCTCTTGATCAAAAGTGATGTCGTACTGATGATCCAATGTGTCTTGGATACATCGATATATCTCCGTCAGCTGGTCCTGAGAAAAAAGCATTCTCTTATCGATGAGCCCACTCCGAACAGCAAAATCTTGTTTCGCAGCCTCATAATTACCAGCCATCTGATGTCCTTGGGTGACGGCAGCATGACCGTAACACCAATCCCTTGTGATAAACTGGACACCAAATGAAGTGGGGTGGCCAACGAGAACTGTACCGTTGTAGTCTGCCAGGAGCTTATAGTGTTCATCCAATCCGTCCGCTTTGAGAACAGGCGCTTCTTCCATGAGACGCATATATTCCGAAACAGTGTACGCCGTGCTAATTACTTGATGCAGGGCATCGTTTTGCCCTTCTGTTATTACATCTGATTTGCTATATCTCACGCTACCAGTACCCATGACTTTACAAAGGGATTGACCCTCAAGTGATACTTGGAAGAAATCATCAGTCGGCTCGCTTGTGCTAAACCCACGATTCTGCAGTGCGATACGAATCTCCTGAAGATAGGCATTGTTCTGTTCTGATTTCTCTTGACTCATAGCGTTTCCCTCCTGTTCAAAACGCAAAAAATTAACAAATATTTTTTTGATTTTCGAGAAAAAACTCTGCCTGGAATCGAATTTTGGGCTGAATAACGGTGGAGTTTTAGTTCAAGTCCCTACCAACGGGGGGTAACACAGGAAAATATCTTTTTTTTGCACTTCAAAAAAAGGGCACGAAAAAACCCAGAAACCGTTGTGGTTACTGGGTTTTCCGGTGCAATATCTTTTTTGCTTGCACAATATGGTCCGGAAGCGTGATACGGAAGTGTGAGCAACACTCAAAAACACATTGAAA
>CAYFQD010000047.1:0-6178 GCA_964345275.1 uncultured Oscillospiraceae bacterium | reverse complement strand
TGAAATTATTACAAATAATATAGTGCATTTTTGATATTTCTCTTGTCTCTCACAATAAAATATCATACCATGTCAATTACAGATGTGTGGAGAAGATAGTAACAAACTACACTATCAGGAGGAAATCAAAATGATAACAATAGACAAATCCAAATGTATAAACTGCTATGCCTGTGTACGCACCTGCCCATTCATGGCTTTAACCAGAGGTGCCGATGGCAGCATAGAATTTGAGAGTTCCAGATGCATCGACTGTATGCATTGCGGTGCTGTATGTGAGCAGCATGCTGTAATGTATAATGGAAGCGAAGCTGACCTAGGGGAGGCAGCAAAGCCGATTGAAGGTTTTGCGAAAGAATTGAAACAGCATATACTTCGAAGAAGATCCTACCGATGCTTCAAGCCTGAACCGGTAGACAGAGAGTCAATCCGGGAAGCACTGGAATTAGCTTCCTGGGCACCAAGCGCAAAAAATCAAAAGTCCACCGAGTGGGTTGTAATCGATAACCCCGATGTAATCGAAGGAATGAAGAAGGCTTTCATGGATTTTGCGCGGGAGAATAACGACCCCGTCTTGGTACCATGTTTTGATGCAGGAAAAAATCCTGTAATGGGGAATGCATCCACTCTGATATTAGCTTATTCGCGCGATAATGACATTTCGCCGGAAACCGACACAGCCATAGCTATGGCTACAGCTGAACTTTATCTGCAGGCACGCGGTATCGGCACATGCTGGGGAGGATATTTAAAAAGAATGTCTGGCTCTGTCCCCGGCGCTGTAAGTCTGCTTCCGGCACTGCCGAAAGGATACAGCTATTACGGTGCCTTTTTCCTGGGTTATCCGGACGAAAACTATGTGAATGTACCTGCACGGCATAAGCCGACAAAGATTACTTGGGTGTAATCACATCGCTTACGATCTCTGCAAAAAGTCGGGTCATATACAGCCTGATTTCATCAGCATTTTCATCAAGAGCAACCGGTATATCCGGCGTTAATTCCGCATTGTAATTGCGATACCATATTCGATGTCTGTGGGGAGTGTGACCGTGTTTGCGGCGAAATTCACGATAGAATATTTTAGGATCGGAGAAACCCACCTGATAAGAAATGTCCGGTACCGACACATCCGAATTGCACAGCAACAGATGCTCCGAGTGATATACACGGATTTCATGCAGAAAGTTCCTGAAGGTTTTCAGGGAGGAATCCTTGAAGAATCGAGAAAGGTAATTATAGCTTATATGCTCCCTGTCACATATTGCCTGCATGGTGATTTTTTGGTCATAGTTTTCCAGCATGAAGGCCAGAATCCTTTCGAAACGATCCTTCATTTCCGGCGGGTACATATTTTCATCCACATTTATGTGATCATAATATTGGAAGTGCTCTCTTATTATGCTGAGAAGCTTTTGAGAAAGCCGGATGATTTGCTTACTTTCACTGTTTTCCATATAGTAACTGAGAATTGTCAGCAAAATCATTTTTACGCGGTTTAGCTGGTATCTCTGGTTAGGCGATACTTCGGAGCTGCTGCAAATATAATAAAGCAGGTTGTAGCCTCCTTCAGAAAAAGCAGGATGCGTCAGGTCAAAATGAAATGAGGCCATGAGGTTTTCTTCCATAGTGCCAGTGTCGCCAGTGTCGCCGCTTGCGGAAATGGAGTGAACATCGTACATATCTGTCTCTATTATATCTCCCGGTTTGAGAAGATGCTTTTCGTGCATGCTGTAAACTGTCGCCTCCCCTTTGAGACAGAGAATCATTTCAAAAGTGTTTTTATGATAGTGAGGAATCTGTCTCCCGCTTCTGAATAAAGAAACGTTGACGGGAAATCCCCTGCTGAAATCAATTTTTATTTCCTTTGCAAGCATTTGAAATACCTCCATAAGCAAAAATAGTTGATATTTACTGCAATTATATCAAATAGTAGTAAATTCAACTATTATTTTTTTAATCCGGAGATAATATAATAAAGAAAAAAAGGAGGAAAAAGTTATGATTACAGATAAAAAAAGTCCTTACAGATTGGTTACCGATGAGGAGCTTGCTAAACTGAAAGCGAGAGAGGACAAGGTGTTCCTAGATCGCACAGCAAAGAGCAAAGCAGCTTTTGAAAAGGCACACGAAAACCTGCTGGATGGCGTGCCTATGCCATGGATGGCCGACTGGGGAACAGACCACCCGATTTTTCTTGAAAGAGCGAAAGATCAGAAATGCTGGGATATAGATGGAAACGAATATATCGACTTCTGTCTTGGTGACACGGGAGCAATGTTCGGGCATTCACCTGATGCAACTGCAAAGACCATTGCAGAAAGAGCATACTGCGGAATCACCACAATGATGCCTACTCTGGACAGCCTGGAGATAGGTAAGGAACTCAGCAAACGTTTCGGACTTCCTACATGGCAGGTTGCAATGACAGCAACAGAAGCAAATCGTTATGTTATACGTAATGCCAGAACCCTTACGGGCAAACCTAAAATCCTTATTATTCAGGAATGCTATCACGGAAGTCTGGATGAAACTCTGCCGCACATCGGAGAAGACGGCAAGCTGACTCTTCGCTCCGAATATGACTCCAACCCGGGTCTTCCAAAGGATCAGCTGACCAGAGTCTGTGAATTCAACGACCTGGAAGCTATGGAGAAAGAGCTGGCATACGGGGATGTTGCGGCAGTTCTTCTGGAGCCTGTTATGACCAACTGCGGGATGGTCCTTCCGGACGAAGGATATCTGGAAGGTGTCAGAGAGCTTTGTACGAAGTATGACGCATATATGATTATCGATGAAACCCACACGCTTTCCAACGGATACGGTGGATACACCGGGGCTTACGGCCTGAAACCTGACTTTATAACCATGGGTAAATCCATCGCCGGCGGTATTCCTATCGCTGTATACGGATTCACTAAGGAAGTAACCGATGCAATAAGTGAGCTCTACGGCAATGGCGGCGTGTCCGACCCTATGGGAATCGGCGGCACACTGGCAGCTAACCAGTTTGCAATTGCATGCATGCGCACACAATTGGAAAAGGTTGCAACGGAAGAAGCCTTTGAAAAGATGTTCGCAGGGCTCGAGAGACTTGCCGATGGTATTGAAGCTGTAATTGAAAAGCATCAAATCCCTTGGAGCCTTACCCGTTCCGGTGCCAGATGTGAGCTTCAGTTCATGCCTGCGCTGCCTAAAAACGGAACAGAAGCAAAGGATCACTTCGACTGGGATCTAATGTATTACACACACCTCTATCTCCATAACAGAGGAATCATAATTACGCCGTTCCATAATATGATGCTGGTATCACCGGTTACAACGAATGAAGACATCGACAGACTTATCAAATGCTGGGACGACTGCATTGCAGAACTGGCGGAAGTGGGAACATATAACAGATAAGGAGAACTCCTATGAGCAAGAAATTTGCAGATTTTGAAGGTCTCGTATGTCTTGTTACCGGCGCCGGAAGTGATATGGGAATCGGTTTTAGCGCTGCACGCATACTGGGGGAACTGGGTGCCCGTGTAGCGATTACCGCAACGACGGACAGGATTTTTACACGTGCAGATGAACTGAAAAAAATCGGAATTGATGCACGCGGATATGTAGCCGACCTCATGGATCGTGCGCAAGTTCGGGATATGGTTAAATCCGTGCTTGACGATTTCGGAACAATCGATGTTTTAGTGAACAATGCCGGAATGGTTCAGGTGGGCATGGAAGAGGATTTCTCAGGCTTTCTGGAAATGACCTATGAAAGCTGGGACGACGCCATTGACCGCAATTTGAACATTCCGTTCAATGTCACAAAGGAAGTTCTTCCGACAATGGTTGCAAATGGATATGGAAGGATCGTAAACGTTTCCAGCGTTACGGGACCTTTGGTCAGCAACCCGGGAGAGAGCTCTTACAGCGCAGCAAAGGCAGCAGTCGTTGGAATGAGCCGCTCCATTGCTATTGAGTTTGGCGGAAGCAACATAACCGTGAACAATGTGTTGCCGGGATGGATAGAGACAGCCTCTCAGACCGAAGCCGAAGCAGCCGGCGGTTTTAATACACCGCTAAAAAGAAGCGCTCGCCCCGAAGAAGTGGCAAACGCCGTAGTATTTCTGGCATCCCGAGAGGCCTCCTACATAACAGGCGAATCCATCGTAGTAGATGGGGGAAATGCACTGCAGGAGTACAAGGGACCGCCGGAACTCTATTATTAAAAGGTATATTGCCTGCCTTATATTGACAAGCGGGTCCTTTTAATCAGCATTCCAGACTCTTAATTATTGAGTCAATGAGCTGTTCGGAAGGACCTGCTTTCAGTCCGCCATCAATGTAAATATCTTCGCCGGTAATATATCTGCAGTCATCTGATGCAAGGAAATGATACAGTGCAGCCGCTTCTTCAGGATCACACATTCGAGCCAAAGGAGCCTGGATTTTCATACAGTTGAGCTCTGTCTCACATCCATCGGCATATGCCATAGGAGTGTCCATAGTGTTCGGACAAATACAGTTGACTCTTATATTTCTTGGTGCCAGCTCGATTGATGCGACTTTTGTCAGACCCACTATTGATATCTTGCTCATTATATACGGACCATATCCGGAATAATCTCCATTGGCGGAATTTGAAGCTGTGTTAAGAATAACGCCCCCATCATTCATATATTTTTGACCGTATTTGATGCCGAATACCACACCCAAAACATTGACGCGAAATAGTTTTTCATATGTTTCCTGATTAGCGTCCTCAAGTCGTTCTTCAGGACATATTATTCCGGCATTGTTTACAACAATATCCAGTTTGCCGTGCTTTTCCGCGGCTGTCCTCATCAGGTTGGCAACGGACTCCTCGTTACTTACATCGGTTTGAATGAAATCTGCACCTATTTCTTTGGCTAATTCCTTGCAATTTTTTATGTCAGCCATTATAACATCAGCTCCCGCTGCCTTGAACCTCCTAACCGTTTCAAGCCCGAGCCCTTGAGATGCTCCGGTTACTACAGCAACTTTTCCCGTTAAATCAAACATTTTGTCCATTTTATTCTCCTCTTTAACCTGTTTCATCCCTAACTCTTTCATCCAAATCATCCGAGTCTTTGGTCGTATCTTTTACAACAGCAGTTTTAACAGTTCTGAAGGTTCTGGCTATAAGCTTCTCGACCTGAATAATCACATACATTATCAGAAAACCTAATATGTAGAACAGAATCGGCATTTGTATCTCCAGATACAAAGCCACCCCCATAGCAATAATCATAATCAGCAAGCATGCGACGAATGTTAAAGTCGCCTCGCCTTTTATGCTCCAGCTCTTGAAAAGCTCCAGAACCCTGAACATAAGGCTGATAATTATAACCAATGCAATAATAATAAGGATCACCCTCAAGAAACCCGCATACTGTTCCGAAGGTATGTTGTCAATTTTGAAGCCGTTCTTCATCCATAGAGCCAGACTGTAGGCTACAATGGCGGCAACAATATCAAATAGTAAAAATGCAACTTTTTTCATGTAATTTATACTCCTTGGTTATTTTATCGGATAGAGACTCATATAGGTATAATCTCCGTTTACCCCTTCATCTCCCAGTACGATTTCCCACTTGTCATTGGCATAAACACCTGCGTCACCGTAAATATCCTTATACTTATCGGTATCCTTTTTACCGAACCCTGCATCTTGCAATCTTTCTGCATAAGCATCAATTTCGGCCTGCATATATCGGATGTCCACCGTGTAAAAACTCTGATCCGGTGCCCAGTCTCCCCAAAGAAATTCTCCTTCCATAGGGGTAGGTACATCTTCAGGCCAGCCTTCAGGAGCTTGAATCCCGGGTTCAATATTTATTTCCACCGTCTTGGTTTCACTTGTTTCATTTCCACTGCCACAGGATACAAGTGCTGTCAAACTGAATATAATCAATAAAATTATTACAATTGTTATCGTTTTCTTCATCACATTTCCCTCCTGACATCAAACACAACAAATCTATCATGCTTTGTTACACTGTAACACAGACATTCCCTTGCATGCAATATGTCTTTCTCTCTGCTTCAGCCTAGCTTCAGTATAGATTAACCGAGTTTCATCCACTCCGGTAACCGGCGGTTAGAAACAGCGAAATGTTAGTGATTAGTCATTGGGTTTGTATTTGCGTATTTGCTTTTGTGAGCAATT
>CAYFQD010000046.1:0-6446 GCA_964345275.1 uncultured Oscillospiraceae bacterium | reverse complement strand
ATTGTAGCATCTAGTTGGTGCGTTTGACGACTCTACTTTAATGATACAGCTCCAAGATATGGACGGCTACAAAGTCAGTCTTAGAGGCAAAATCGATGATTGGAGAACCGAAAAGGAAAATGAAAGAAAGACTGGACAGAGTAGAAGAGACACAAGAAGACCACGGCGAGGAACTTGCCCGACACACCGAAGAAATTCAAGCGGTTAAAGCTGATACATGTGCTATCATGCAGGCACAATTAGCGATGTTGAGACATTTTGAGCGGGATGCAAACGGCGATAAGGAAGATCTCCGGGAAGCGCACGAGGAGTTGAGCAAACATATTACCCAGAGCAAGAAGTAATGTATAAAAAATGTATAATCAAAACAAGGGAGTCGAGAGCAATTTTGGCTCCTTTTTTATTGCTTAAAAACAGTGCGTGGCAAAAAGTTTCCCACTTTTTTTCCCATTATTACGGGAAACATGGGGTAATATGGGGTATGTTGCACTTAAAATTTTAAAATAAAAAAGCCCTGAAACCGTTGAAATTTCAAGGCTTTTCAACTGGTACTCCCTAGGGGAGTCGAACCCCTGATTCCGCCGTGAGAGGGCGACGTCTTGACCACTTGACCAAGAGAGCACATAGGTTACTATGTGATTGTGTTGCGGAATGAATTATAGCACATAAAAGAGGCATATGTAAAGTGAATAAGGAAAGCAATTATCCTATACGGCAGTCGATGATTTATGGTATACTATTCAAGAAAATGAACATGTATTTTTGATGCTGAAAGTGTCAGAGAAAGAATGGACAAATGAAAATGAGAAACATACTGATAACCGGCGGACCGACAAATGAGTACATTGATGAGGTAATGAAGATTACCAATATGTCTACGGGCAGTCTCTCGGTGGCACTGAGCAGATTCTTCCTGGAAGCTGGATACGGTGTGACTGCGGTCTTCAACCACAGCGTAAATACAGATAAGGTTGAAATTGCAATGGTTGAAAAGGGAATTCCTGCAGAGAATTTCCGGATAGTTGGAATTGAAACCACTGAAGACATGATGAATGCAATCGAGCAGTGCCGCGACAAGTCTGCAGCTGCAGGCTGGCAGTATGATGCGATTATTCATGCGGCGGCTGTGGGAGATTACAAGGGCGAATTTTCGTTCCTGCTGGAGGATCTGGCGAAGGAGCTTTTCGAAGCAAAGGATGATGCAAAATCTCCGGATGATTTCCTCAGGATTATGGAAAACCCCAAGTGCAAGCTTAACGATGATACCAAGATCTCCAGTTACCAGAAGAATCTGACTGCCAAACTTGGTCTGACCCCAAAGATAATAGGGAGACTCAGAGAGTGGTTTCCGGAGACTTTGCTTGTGGGATGCAAGCTTCTGGAAAATGTTCCGAAGACGGAGCTTTATGAAGTGGCAGCTAAGCTGGCGGCTAAGAATGACATGGATTACATTCTTGCCAATGACCTGGCGGATTTGAGACAAGGGCAGACGGCCAGGTACCTTTGCACGAAGGATGGATTTACAGGGACAAAGCTGGAAACGCCGGAAGATATTTTTAGGTTTATAGACAAGGAATTAGTGAAATAATATGGTTAAATACGAGAGTACGAGAGGAAGCAAGAACTATAAAACAGCGGCTCAGGCCGTAATACAGGGAATTGCAGAGGATAAGGGGCTGTATGTTCCTCAGAGCATACCGGCTCTTCCGATGGCAATTGAAGATTTTGTCGGAAAGACTTACAAGGAAGTGGCTTTTGAGATAATCAGAACTTTTTTTGATGATTATACAGCGGAAGAGATGAAGTATTGTGTTGAGGGTGCCTATGACAGCAAATTCGAAGAGGCTGAAATAGTTCCCCTGAAAGAGGCCGGCGGTGCTTACTTTCTGGAGCTGTATCATGGAAAGACTGCAGCATTCAAAGACATGGCACTGAGCATTTTGCCATATCTGCTGACTACTGCGACCAAGAAAGAGAATGAAGATAAGAAAATATGTATCCTTACTGCAACATCCGGAGATACGGGCAAAGCCGCTTTAGAAGGTTTTGCGGATGTGGAGGGAACGGAGATAATCGTATTCTTCCCGAATCAGGGAGTGAGTGAGGTGCAGGAGCATCAGATGGTTACACAGGAAGGGGACAACACCCATGTGTTTGCCATTGAAGGCAACTTTGATGACGCACAGACCGGCGTAAAGAAGATTTTTAACGATAGAGAATTTGCAGAAAAGCTGGAGGGTATGGGCTGCAAGCTTTCAAGTGCAAACTCTATCAATATAGGCAGGCTGGTGCCGCAGGTGGCATACTATGTGTGGGGATATGTGAAGCTGGTTGAACGCGATGTCATCAAAGCCGGTGATGATGTTAATATCTGCGTTCCAACAGGAAACTTCGGTAACATTCTGGCTGCATACTATGCCAGCAGGATGGGAATTCCGGTTAACAGGTTCATCTGTGCATCAAATCAGAACCGTGTGCTGACTGATTTCTTCGAGACGGGGAAATACAGTACGAAGCGTGAATTCTATCTGACCAATTCACCGTCTATGGATATACTTATTTCCAGCAATCTGGAGAGGCTGCTCTATCATCTGTCAGGTCATGATGGAGCTGAGATTCGCGGCCTCATGGAAGCTCTGGAAAAGAATAGAGAATATGCTGTAAGCGACAGGATTCGTGAAGGAATGGCGAAGTTTGTCGGCGGAACAGCCACAGTAGAAGAAACAAATGCTACAATCGGAGCCATGTACAACGATGAGGGCTATCTTATTGACACTCATACGGCGGTAGGATATAAGGTGTATAAGGATTATGTTGCAAAATCCGGGGATACAACGCCGACTCTCATTGCCTCAACAGCCAGTGCCTACAAATTTGCGGAGTCCGTTGCTCAGGCTATTGGGCTTGGGGAAGAAGCCAATGGTTTCAGATATGTTGAAGCGGTTGCGGAAAAAACGGGAGTACGAGTTCCTAAGGGCTTGAAAAATCTGGACAAGAAACAGATCAGACATGAGGGAGTAATTGAGATCCCTGAAATGATCAGTGTTGTTGAGGAGAGCGTTAAATAAATCAAAGTTATTGTTTATTAAGGAGAAAAGAATGATGAAAAAAGTTATTTCAATTACTGTAGCTGCAATAATGATGGTGGCAATGTCACTGGCCTTCGCAGGATGCGGCAGCGAACCGGCAAATTTACAGGAGTATATGGAATCAAACTCTGACTTACAGGAAGAGCTTGCTGAAAGCGTAGAAGGCCTGGAAGATGATTCTATGGCAGTTAAAGTATATTATGAAGGAAACTGCATGGCGATAAGCCTTAAGTATAAAGACACCTATACTGCTGAGCAGATAGAAATTATGAAGCCCAGCTTTGAAGGGTTTTCTGATTACTTCCAGTCACTTGCTGACGAGCTCATAGTTGAGATTGAAAAGGAGACAGAGCTTACAGGTGTCAGCGTAAAGATTGAAGTCATAAATGGTGACGGCGAGGAAATATGGGCCGAAGAATATACAAAGGCGAAAACAAAGGCGAAATAAGCCGGTAAATTAAACATTGAAATCACCCGTAGCTTTTGTTATAGTGTACGGGTGATACGGAGGATTGACCGAGTGGCTAAGGAGCTCGCCTGGAAAGCGAGTAGGGTGTAACAGCCTCGTGGGTTCGAGTCCCATGTCCTCCGCCAAATGAAGAGGGGTATGCGAAACGAACTTAAAAGTACGTTAGCACCTCTCTTTTCCTTTATTTTCAAGGAACAAAAAATAAACCACTCTCATGAAGGTGGCTAAAAACCGTTTCAAAATTGTAAGAGTACAGAATTTGAACCTTAAAGGCTGTTATTCAAAAGGCTGCTGTTCTTTGGATTTCCTGATAAAACTCTCTTCATATTCCGATGGTGGTACATACCCCAATTCATCATTAAGACGCTTATTATTATAGAAATCTATAAAGCGTTTTACGGATTCTTTGAAATCCCTTTCAGATCGATATCGTGCTCTGTATAATTCTTCCTGCTTAAGTGTAGCGAAGAACGATTCCATTACTGCATTATCATATGGAGTGCCGGCTTTAGAGAACGACTGAGTCACGCCCAGAGATAAAAGATATTTTCGGGTAGCTTCAGATCTGTAGTTGGCGCCTCTGTCACTATGGAATATCAGATTTGTAATTGGACTCCGTTCTTCATAAGCCTGCCTGATGGTTCGCTTTACCAAGTAAGAGGTGTTGCTCTTACCGATGCTATATGCCACAACCTTTCGGGAAAAGATATCCAAAATTGCACAAATGTAATAAGGGTTATTTTTCACTCTGAAATAGGTCACATCACTTACCCATATCATGTTTGGGGCATCGGCTTCAAAGCACCTATTCACAAAATTCTTGTACTGAGCTAATTCCTTATTATATACATATTTTGAATATTGCCTGACGGAGATGAGACCAAGCTCTCGCATCAAATCACGTACAAGTCTGGAACTTACGCAAACGCCTTCTTTCCTAAGTGCCGCTACAACCTTCCTTACACCGTAGGTTTGATTTGAGTCATTGAATATCTTTTCAATACGGGGTTTGAGTTCTTCTCTTCTAAGGAAGAACCAGGCTTTTTCTTTCTTGCCCCGCTTAATGTGATTATAAAAAGTTCCTTTAGAAAGCTTAAGTGCATCACACACAAGCTGAACGCCATATTGTTTGTACAATAATTCTGCTTCTTCCAGTCTCATGCGAAGAGGGTCATTAGGGGAACAATATGAAGACTGCAGGACTGAAACAGTCTCCTGAAGACGTCGATTCTTCTTAACGAGCCGGCGGAAGTTCATCGGTGTGAAAGAATATTTATCTTTTGAATTTTGCCCATCATACTCACGCAGCCATTGCGTAAAAGTGCTTTTGGGAATACCTTCGTCAGCAAGAATATCTTTTAAAGATTCATCGCTTGTGGCATATCTTGCCAATACAGCATTTTTTCGTTCGGTTGAATAGCGTTGTCGTTTCATGATTAGTTATTCCTTTCTTTTCTATTGCAATAAAATACGGAATCCGACCTCATTGAATTCCGCATTTGGTATGATAGCATATTGTTGGGGAAAGGGTTAATATAAGTTTATTGACAAAACATATGTTAAGAATGTTGAGAAGGATGAGCCTAAAGATTAGGACGAACTGACCAGGTTGTTCAGGCAGAACATTAAAGGAGAATAGGGCAATGATGGATGAGAGAATCAGGACATTATTAGTAGAAACTGAAGGATTAGAGAAAGACGAAAAATGGCAAGGAATCGTTTTAGGAAAGAGCGTGTGCGGTGCTGTTGATTATGGAACTGTATTAGATGAAAATGAAGTGGCTTTAGATGTAGTTGCTTACTGGAGCATTGCTTTTGAAAAACTGGTTTCTTTAATTGGAGATCCCAATATAGAGGATATGATTTTCTATATACTTGAAAATAATCTTATAAAGGAAACCAGCGAATTCATGGGAGGTACAAATGTCCTTCTTGAACTTGCAGATGCAGATACAGACATTGTAAAGAAAATCAATTTTTCTCTTGTGTGCATTCTTGACGAAGATAACAAGGTGACTTTAATTGAAGATAGCAACATAGAAGAGATATGCAATATTATGCCGGAAGAAAACAGATCTGTTTTCAAAGTGCAATATGCAGGATTAAAAATGATGCATAGCAGATGCTATAGCAGGCAATTTTGTGATTGGTGGGAACAGTTTATTCAGTTTATATTCACTGACCCAGGAGAATGTAAAAGATTAATAAATGAGGCATTAACAGAATACGAATCATAGGGATTATTACTGTCGTACCATTTACATTGCCGGAGGCAAATCGCCTTCGGTTTTTCTAATGCCTAAAAACTGGACAAATGTGTAGTGTAAAAAAGCAGCACCAGAAAAGAAAGTAGAACATAATATGAATAAAAGTGAAATCATATTATTTTAGACAGACGACAGTGCAGTTAAGTTGGAAGTTTCAATTGAAAACGAAACGGTTCACAGCAAGCGAAGGCAAGGCGCGACTGTAGCGCCGCAGCCGGAGTCGGAGAGAAGCGTCGGAGACGCTGAGCGTTGTCCTCCGCCAAATGTTAGTAAGAATAACTTGCCAGAAATACTTATGTCGAAATTTTCGACATAAGTGTAAATTAAGTTAAACCGCCTAATTACAATTTGAGAAAGCTGTTGAAATCATTGAATCAGCAAAGAATGTGCCTATCAAAAAATTAATGATACAGCTTCAGCAATCCAAAAAAGATAACATAGAGAAAAGGCGCTGATTTCCGCATAAATAGCTGTTTTTGCAGTATTTTTACAGAAATGTTCCCATGTATATCGTATGCATAACTATAAGCAAGGGCATGCATCAACATAAATGAACGAACTTGCCGGTGGCTGTTTAAATAACTGGCTTAATATAAGCCCGCCCACATTATTCCGATAATC
>CAYFQD010000045.1:0-6773 GCA_964345275.1 uncultured Oscillospiraceae bacterium | reverse complement strand
GCTTGAAATAGCAAGGACTCCTCGCTTTTGTGCAAAGAGCCCTCTTTTTGGTGGAAGTGGCGGGAAGGCGTATGCTTCGCATCCGCCGTCCTTGGCTCCCCTTTCGGTCGCCTGCGGACACCTCGCGGCTCGACAGTCCACCGGACTGTCTTACTGAGCTCGGGCCCTCTCAGGGTTCGATTCCCAACTTTATCATTATGAATATAAAAAAGGGCTCCTGGCCCTTTTTTATATTCATGGTGGAAGTGGCGGGAATCGAACCCGCGTCCGAAAGCATTTCCGGCGGAGTTTCTCCGAGCGCAGCTTCTAATTTATTGTTTCGCCTCCTGAGCCGCCCAGAAGCAGGCTGAACATTCAGCTATCCCGTTATTCCCTTACGCTACCGGGAGCTCACGCAAGGTTTTCCTGCATGTTTGACGCATCGACCCGAACCTGCAGGGGAATCCGGCGATACGCGCGGGGCAGAACTACGCTGCCAGTGCGAAATTAGTTTTAGTTTTTGCGTTTATCTTTAACGGCCCTTTTTTACGCAGACTGGGCGACTGCGGCTCGCTTCTCCGATTTCCACACCCCCGTCGAAACCGGTGCACCCCCATGTATTTGAAAGGCCTTTACAGCCTGTCTTCACTGTCGTTGGCTCTCTTGGCCTGATGCGCTTCCTTTGCCTCAAGAATCTGTCTGTCTAAATCATCGAATTCCTCACGCAGATCTCTGATCTTCTCGCAGTAAGTGATCAGCGTTTCATCGGACAGTTCGCCATCCTCATATTTTTTGTAAATATAGTCGCCGATCTTTCTCTTGGTCGCCGACATATCTGTCCTCAGCTCGTTCTGATGGCTCTTGAGTTTATTTACTTCCATAAACTCACCTGCTTTGCTGGCCGCCGTATTGGCCACATTCGATGCTGTTCTCCCCAGCCTGTCAAAAAAATCCTGCATTTCTACCTCCTTTTTATCTCCTCGATATCTCCTCAATATCTCCTTTTATCTCCTTACCGCCTGCTGCATCCTTCTGTCCGCATCTCTCTTGGCGATATCGTGCCTTTTGTCATATTCCTTCTTGCCTCTGGCAACCGCTAACTCTATTTTAGCACGTCCGGCGCTATTAATATACATCTTTAGCGGCACAAGAGTCAAACCCTTTTGAGTAGTATACCCTATCAGCTTTCGAATTTCTCTCTTGTGAAGCAAAAGCTTTCTCGGTCTTAAAGGATCCACATTAAAGCGGTTCCCCTGCTCATAGGGGCTTATGTTCATCCCGAAGAGAAATACTTCCCCGTCGACAATCTTTGCAAAGCTCTCCTTAATGCTGGCCTTGCCCTGCCTTACCGACTTGATTTCCGTACCTGTCAGAACTATGCCCGCTTCGTAGGTCTCCTCTATAAAGTAATCGTGTCTCGCTTTTTTGTTGTTGGCTATCAGCTTCATTTATTCCCCCTGCAGTTCATTTATTCCCCCTAAAGCAGGCATATTTCGTCAAAAGGATAGAGCCTCACAAAGGCCTTCCCCATTATATCCGATTCGGAGACGGTACCCACTGCCGCGGAGCGGGAATCCATACTGACTTCCCGGTGATCCCCCATAACAAACACCCTGTCGTCCGGAACCTTAAACCCGTCTATTCCCATACTCGCATCTTCCATGGTACTGCCCGGCGAATATAAATAGTTTTCCTGCAGCAGCTGCCCGTTGCGATAGACATAGCCGTCTTCGATGGTAATAACATCGCCTTCAACGCCTATAACTCTCTTTATGAGGAGCTTCTTCTTCCCCGTTTCCTCATTTTCCATGCTGGATGTAAAAACCACAATATCCCCGGGATCGGGGCTGTCCTTAAATTTATATGCCATCTTATTGATCAGCAGATAATTATTTTCATACAGGGTGGGCTCCATGGAACTTTCCTTTACTATCGTAGGCTTTATCACGAAAGCCAGCGCACCCACAATCAGCAGCGCAATAATCAGGTCTTTAAAAAAACTTTTCATAATGTCATTGTCCCCTCAATCAACTGTTACTCTATTTTGCCAAATTCCCCTACAGGCCACACCCTGAACAGCACATTGCCCTTGATGTCGTCTTTCATATTGATTACACCCAGGTCTTCATTGCGGCTGTCATGTTTGGAAATCTCACGATTGTCCCCCAGAACAAAGACCTGACCCTTCTTCAGTTTCACCTTCATATCCTTGCCGGCTGCACCCTGAATTCCCCCGGCTGTCACATACATTTTGCCGTTGATATAAACCTGACCGCTTCTGATTTCGACCGTTTCCCCCGGCAGTCCTATTACCCTGACTATTATATTGTCATCGGCCACATCCAGGGACTTCACCTTCTCCAGAATAACGATCTTGTCCCTCTCCGGAATCCGGCCTCTCTTCTCGGAATAGTCATGTTTGCTCACAACTACAATATCCCCATCGTTAATGGTCGGACTCATGGAATTGCCCTCAATCACTTCCGGTCCTCCCAGAAGCACCATCACCAGCGCCAGGCAAACCGCAATGAGATAGGGCGCATTTCTGCGCTTCCAGCCCTTGTACTCTTGTGTCCTATGTGGATTCATTACATACTCCCAAGTCTATCTGATTTTTTCTATTACTCTCGCAAAATCTTCCGGAAGCCCGGCCTCAACCACCAGTCCTTCCAGCTTCTCAAACCCTTCTGATACGGATTCGTTTTCGTCAAAATGACCGAATTCCAGGCGGCATGCGTGCAAAAGCTGCGTCGTTACACCCAGCTTGCGCATTTTTTCGTTTGCTCTCCTGCCCCGCGGACTCATCCCGTACTTGGAATCTCCCGCCAGCGGGAAACCTCTGCTTGCCAGATGCGCTCGAATCTGGTGAGTTCTGCCTGTCACCAGTTCCACCTCAACCAGCGAGAAACCCTTGAAGTTATCAATGGGCCGGACTATGGATTTTGCATATGCTCCTTCTTCGTCGATGTGAACCCTGTTAGTCTCTTCGTCCTTGGTCAGAGAATCCGCAATGACCATCTCTTCGGTGAAACTTCCGGCCACCAGAGTCAAATAGTACTTTGAAACCGTGCCGCGCTCTCTGAGGAGCCTCGTCAGAAATCTCAGGCTCTCTGAATTCTTGCCGAAAATCACAAGCCCCGTTGTGTTTCTATCCAGCCTGTTGACCGGAGACGGCGTAAATGATCTCTCAGCTGCCGGGTCGTACTCGCCCTTTTCCTGCAGGTATCCGCACACCTGGTTCATAAGAGTGTTTTTCTTTTCCCTGGAGTCTCCGTGAGTGAGCAGACCCCACGGCTTTTCAACGATGAGTACATTCTCATCCTCGTATGCCACCTTGAACTGCTTCTTTGCTCCCCTCTTTTTCACCTGCCTGGTCAGCTCCGCCAAACGCTCTTCACTCATGTAAAAGCAAATCTCATCGCCTTCTGCCAGAATCGTTTCCTCTCCGGCTCTTTTCCCGTTGACCTTCAGATCCTTCCTTATTATTTTATAAATTCCGCTCAGCGGTGCCCTTCTCAGGAATTTTTTCAGAAACCTGTCCAGCCGCTGTCCCGCATCGTTTGCCGTTATTTCAATCTTAATCATATGCAATGTATTATACACTATTATCCTCATAAACTCCACAGAAATGATAGCGTGCATACCTTTTAGCGTCTTGAGGAGAACCGCCAAATATGATATTGTATCAGTATAGAAAATCAAGTTGAAAGCATGGAGACAACGATGAACAGGATTAAAGATTTCTTTTACAAAAAAAATGACATTATTATCGTACTTATTGTTCTTGTGGCGGCAGCCTTTCTGATTTATAACCGGGTAGAGGCTCTTATGGATTACCCTGCCCAGCTGGCGGAAGAAAATGCGGCAAAGCCGGAAGTTGAAACCACACAGGAAATTAATGAGGAATAGGCTCTGCAGTAAAATAAGGAGGAAGTTATGGCTCTCATTACATCAAAGGACATGTTTGCAAAGGCTCTTAACAGCGATTACGCTGTAGGTGCATTCAATGTAAACAATATGGAAATTATTCAGGGCATTGTTGAGGCGGCACAGCAGGAAAATGCTCCGCTGATTTTGCAGGTTTCGGCAGGTGCCAGGAAGTACGCCAGGCCTGCTTATCTCACTAAGCTGGTAGAGGCGGCAATCATCGACACCGGTATCGATATCTGCCTGCATCTGGATCACGGCGAAGATTTTGAAATATGCAAGAGCTGTGTTGATGACGGATTCACATCGGTAATGATCGACGGCTCCAGGCACCCTTTCGAAGAGAATATCAGAATTACGAAAGAAGTTGTTGAGTATGCTCATGCGCATGGAGTTGTGGTTGAGGCCGAGCTGGGCAAGCTTGCAGGAATCGAAGATGCGGTGAATGTATCCGAAAGAGATGCTACATTCACTGTTCCTGAAGAAGCCGCTGAGTTCGTTGAAAAGACAGGCGTGGACTCTCTGGCCATAGCTATCGGAACCAGCCACGGCGCCTATAAGTTCAAGGGTGAACCTTATCTGGACTTTGAAAGACTCAAGGAAATCAACAAACTGATTCCCGAAACGCCGCTGGTGCTTCACGGAGCATCTACCGTCCTTCCGGAATTTGTAGCCAAGTGCAATGAATACGGCGGCGAGATTCCGGGTGCACAGGGAGTGCCTGAAGAAATGATTCGCGAAGCATCAAAATACGGAGTGTGCAAAGTCAATATCGATACAGACCTTCGTCTGGCTATGACAGCAGAGATCAGAAAATATCTGGTCGAGCATCCTGCAGACTTCGACCCTCGAAAGTACCTGGGACCTGCCCGTGATGCTATACGCGGCATGGTTGCACATAAAATCAGAAATGTTCTGGGCGCATCCGGCAAGAGATAATATAGACGCAAAAGATGAGGTGGATGATGTAAAAGAATATGAAAGTGAAATGCGAATACTGCGGTGCTCATATCGATCGCACAGCCGAAAAATGTGAAAACTGCGGTGCTGTTAACCTGCATCAGATGAGAAGCGGTGACGGTGTTCCCAAGACTATTGAAGAGCTTCTGGCCTTCGCCAAGGAAAAGAATCTTCCTCTGGAAGATATGAGATTCTTCATCGGTGAGAACTATACCGAACCGCGTGCCTTCGGAATTTACAAGGATCCGTCTTCGGGAAACTTTGTCGTTTACAAAAACAAATCCGACGGCTCGCGTGCCATCAGATATGAAGGTACCGATGAAGCATATGCGGTTAATTAACTCTATCAGAAGATGCGTTCCGAGGTCATGGAACAGAAGGCCGGGCTGCCGAACAAATAAAAGGGCGGCAAGGGAACCGGTTTCAAGGGCTCCGGTTCCGGAAACAAGGGACCCCGTAAAAACAGGCTTAAGATATTTCTCATCATATTAGTCATAATAATCGGTCTCGGCATTGTCTCCACTTCCATTTCCAGCACTCTCGGTACAGGCGGAAGCAACAGTAACGGTTACTATTACAATGACGATTACGACACCGACTACTACGATGATAATTCGTACTGGGACTGGGATTACGGCGACAGCTGGGATTCCGGCGGAAGCGACTGGGATTCCGACTGGTAAGTATTCGGCCGATCGATATCCGACCGGCCGTTAAGTATATGATTCTATTTCTTTATTGACCTGGCTTTCTTTAATGTCTTCGGACCTGCGCTGCCATCTGCAGCAAGTCCGTTGGCCTTCTGGAAAGCCTTTGTATATTTAAGCGTTGCCGGGCCGAACTTCCCACCTGTCGTCATTGGATATCCATACCACTTCAAGAATGACTGCCACAGTTTAATGTTGGTTTTGCTCCCTTTTTTCTTATTTATTGTCTTGGTTGGCAATTTGCCGGAATAAGCCTTTTTAACGGAAGAAGCAGTGGCCTTGGTATCGTTTTTTGTGGATTTTGTAGAGTTTTTCGCTGCGATATTTTTCGTATATGCCTTCGCAGCTGCCATGGTCACACCATCTGCTTTACCGTCTGCAGTCAGTCCGACTGATTTCTGAAATGCCTTAAGAGCCTTTTCCGTATTCGGGCCAAATGAACCATCGGGAGTTCCGCAGTCAAAACCGGCCCAGTTCAGAAACTGCTGCATATATTTAACACTGGTTGACTTCTGTCCCTTCGCCAGGACTCCACTGGATGTCCCCGTTGCTCTGTACACATGAAATTCTGTATATCTGGCTTTGGTATAGTCATCAGGCTTGACGATACACCCGTATGTTCTGTTATAGTTGGCATTTACTATGTAACCTGTTCCGTTTATGGTGACATAAATACATGTATGGGCACCACCGCCTTTGGAACCTTTATATTTGTATATGATGATGTCCCCATCTTTCATGTCCGAAGTGCTTCTGGTGTTTATTTCGGTATATTTACTGCTTGAGGCAAGATACGGGAATTGTTCGGATAGACCTCTCGGATAGCTTGTATCGTAGGAATTTCGCAGAACCGTTCCGACAAAAACATCACAGGACGCTCCCGCTCTCGGTGCCGCACCCCATCTCGATCTGCTTCCGTATGCAGTCTGCAGACCTTCAGCATAGGCTTCAACAGGTGCACCTGCACGGTAATTATATTTGCTTGACGATGTTCCGTATGGCCATGCATATTCAAGAGCCTTTGTTGCAATACCATTAGGCATTGAAGGAAATGTTCCTGCGTATGTGCCGTCTTTATTCGTGTCTTTTGCAGCGTATGAATGCTCAACAACCGGCTGCCCGCCCATCTCCATGGCAGGCGCGAAACAGAGTGCCATCATAAAAGCTGCAATTATTATGGATATCGTTCTCTTTTTCATG
>CAYFQD010000044.1:0-6783 GCA_964345275.1 uncultured Oscillospiraceae bacterium | reverse complement strand
GATGAGACAGGTGTATCTTAAAAAATACTCCGGTCTAAAGGAAAAAGAAAAAAAGGAGGACATATAGATGTCGGAAGTTAATGCAAGCAATAATAATTTTATTCACAGCATCATTGATGAGGATCTGAAAAATCAGAAATACGGGGACAAGGTTCTGACTCGCTTTCCGCCTGAGCCCAACGGATACCTGCACATCGGACATGCCAAATCAATATGTCTGAACTTCACAACGGCCATTAAATATGGCGGCAAGTGTAATCTTCGATACGATGACACCAATCCGGAGAAGGAGGATATGGAATATGTAAGGGCCATTGAAGAAGATGTCAGATGGCTGGGTTTCCAGTGGGACAAGCGCCTGTGGGCATCGGATTATTTCGATGAAATGTATGACTGTGCAGTTATTCTTATAAAGAAGGGGCTGGCTTTCGTATGCGATCTGGATGCGGACGAAATGCGCGAGTGTCGCGGAACATTGACAGAGCCCGGCAAAGATTCACCATACAAGAACAGAAGTATTGAAGAGAATTTGCGCCTCTTTGAGGAGATGAAAGAGGGCAAGTATGCGGATGGTGAGAAGGTGCTGCGTGCTAAGATCGACATGGCTTCTCCTAACATCAATATGAGAGACCCCGTTATCTACCGGATAGTTCATGCCGAGCATCACAACACCGGCGACAAGTGGTGCATCTATCCTATGTACGACTATGCCCATCCTCTTGAAGATGCCATAGAAGGCATAACCCATTCAATCTGTACGCTTGAATTCGAAGATCACAGACCTCTCTACGAGTGGTTTCTTGAAGCTATCGGCAAGTGGCCGACGCCCCCTCAGCAGATTGAGTTCGCGCGGCTGAATTTAACCAATACAGTCATGTCCAAGAGATACCTGAAGACTATGGTTGAAGATGGGACTGTTGACGGATGGGATGACCCGCGCATGCCGACCATTGCAGGCATACGACGAAGAGGGTACACGCCGGAAGCGGTTGTGGACTTCTGCGAGAGAATCGGTGTTGCAAAGGCTAACTCCACGGTTGATGTGGCCCTTCTGGAATCATGTTTGCGTGATGATCTTAAGCTTCGCGTAGAAAACAGAAATGTGGTGGAGAATCCTATAAAGGTGATTATCACCAACTATCCTGAAGGCATGGTTGAAGAAATGGAGATAGAAAATAACAGAGAGCTCCCTGAGATGGGCACAAGAAAGGTGCCTTTCAGCCGTGAACTCTGGATTGACGGGGAGGACTTCATGGAAGTACCGGCAAAGAAGTATTTCAGACTGTTTCCGGGGAATGAAGTTCGTTTCAGAGGCGCATACTTCCTGACATGCAACGATGTTATCAAAGACGAAGAAGGTAACATTAAGGAGCTGCACTGCACCTATGATCCTGAAACACGCAGCGGAACCGAAGGAGCCAACCGAAAAGTTAAGGGAACGATTCACTGGGTGGAAGCGTCAACTGCCGTCAAGGTGCGTATTCGCAACTATGACTACCTGATGATAGAAGATGAAAAGGGAGAAAATCAGCTCAATCCCGACTCGCTGGATGACACCTGGGGATATGCGGAACCTGCTTTGGGCGAGGCTCAGCCGGGCGAACGCTTCCAGTTCTTCCGAAAGGGATATTACATCACCGATATTCTGTCGGGAGAGGGAGCTGATGAAAAGGTATTCAACAAGATTGTTGGACTGAAGTCCGGGTTCAAAGTCAAATAACCGGAGGCAAGTTTATCGAATAATGGATGTTGGCTCTTTTTTAAAATAAAGCTGTTTCTACCAGCATATATCGATTTTCCAAACCTAGCGACTGAGGTATATGTTGGCTTTTTGTTGCAAGAAACCCAAAAGAGCCAACACCTAAAGTGTCTATTGCCCTCTGGGTGTGATACGCCGTGCAATGTACAGAGCCGGCGTATCGGATATTGAGGTGACAATAAAGACCAGATAAGAACCGATGCAGATGCTTATGAGTGTTGATATACTGTAGATCCCGTAAAAAGCACCGAAATTGTAAAGAACAGTATTTACTACCTGAACCATCAGCGTTGAGGCATTGTTCCTGATCCATAGGAATCGTCTCTCGTCACCGCAGAGGGCGGTGGTTATCTTCCAGATGCGGCGGTACAGCCATACATCCAGCAGCTGGCAGATGGCGTAAGCGATGACGCTGGCGGCAACAATTCGCGGAGTGACAGAGAAAATGGTCTCGAAGCTTTCGCCTGCCCAGTCGCTGCCGGACGGGATATAGAGAAGCCAGGCCTGAGATATTGCCACAAAAACAACAGCAGAGGTGATTCCCAGCCAGGCTGCTTTCCGGGCCGTTTTTTTGCCCTCCTTTTCATTAAGAATGTTGGATACCAGAAAGGTGCTGCCAAAAAGGACATTTCCCAGAGTCTGCTCGATGCCAAAGGCTTCAACCACGCGCAAAACCTCAATATTGGCCAGTATGGTGGCAACGGACATCCAGCAGAAAAGACCTTCACGGCCAAAGAAACGGTACAGCAGAACTACTGTACCGTAAAGAACAACAATGGATGTTGCCAGTAATAATTCGTTCATCATGATACTCCTATAACTTTCCCTAGTTTTAATTTTGGACAGGATGGTTACGAACTGTCCTTTTTTGTGTTATTCCGAACTGTCTTCAAGCAGTGCTGAAACCTTCTTTTCTCTCCATCGTATCAGTTTCAGTACAAAAATCTGAATGATACCTGTCAGGGGCACCGCAACGAGCATGCCGATTATTCCAAACAGGTAGCCGAATATGGTGATGGCCATAAGAACAGCCAGTGGATGCAGACCGGTGGTACTGCCGACAACCTTAGGGTAGATAATGTTGCTGTCAATCTGCTGAATAACAAAGAGAATAATCACAGCAATAGCCCCGTGCCAGAAACCTTCTGTGAAGAATCCCATGAGAAAAGCGGGAATCATTCCCATAACGGGTCCGAAGTAAGGAATAATATTGCATATTCCGGCGAATACACCGATAAACACCGCAGCCTCAAGGCCTATAACGGATAAGCCGATTGAGGAAAGAATGGCAATAATCAGCGCATCCAGCAAAGTCCCCCTCAGGAACAGGGAGAGAACTCCGTTAACTTCTGAAAGGGCATTGCTTATGATTGTCCGGCGTCGCGGAAAAACAAGCTGCAGGAACTTATCCCAAAGGCGGAGAAACAGCTCCTTGTCCTTGAGAAGATATATGGCAAGGACAAGACCGATTACGAAGTTTACAATACCTCCGCCGATTCCGGTGAAAAAACCTATAACGGATGAGGCGCTTATATTCTTACCGATCCAGCCGATTAACCAGGTTGCCAGCTGTGCAAGTTTTTCGGAGACTATGCCATCCGGAACATTCTTGACAATCCAGCTCCTGAAAGCTTCTTCATAGCTTATCAGACTTGCCGTCAGATCTTCAACCAAGTTGGTTATACTCGTGAAGGAGACCTGTCCGATGACCACAACGGCGAGGCCATAAAGCAACGCGACCAATGCGGCGAGAACCAGAAGAAGTGTCAGAAAAATACTAAGCAGGCGGCTTGTTCCGGCTCTTCGTGCAGCTTTATTTTCGTCGTCACTTTTCGGAAAGAGGCGATTGAGAGCCTTTGCATCAATAAAAGAGACCAGGGGATTCAGAAGATATGCCAGAATCAACCCTATTATCAGTGGTGTAAGTATATTTAAAATAATGCCGAGGACATTGCTGCACCAGTTGAGAACATCCCCGAAATTCTTAACGATAAAGAAAAGAACATAAAGAAGGAAAGCGTTAAACAGGATAAAAAAGCTTCCCCTGATAAAACTATTGTCCTTCATCATTTCTCTAAATCTGTTCATATATATTTCCTTCGACTGGAAAACATTATATACTAAAACACAGGAGAACTACAAGATGAAACATAAACTACCTGAACTTCTTGCCCCCGCGGGCGGTCGGGAGCAGCTGGAGGCTGCAGTCAGCAACGGAGCTGATGCCGTCTATATGGGCGGCAGCCTTTTTAATGCACGGATAAAGGCGGACAACTTCAAAGGCGAGGATATTAAGACGGCAATAGATTATGCCCATGAACACGGAGTTAAGGTTTATGTCACATTAAATACGCTGATTAAAGACAGCGAGCTTGCCGAAGCATTTGAATATGTCGAATACCTGTATTCAATGGGAGCCGATGCAATTATCGTGCAGGATATGGGTTTGATTCACCTGATAAGAAATCATCTGCCGGATATGCCCATGCACCTTTCAACTCAGGGGACCATATATAATCCTCAGGCACTGGATTTTGTAAGAGATCTGGGAATCAGAAGGGTGGTACTTGCCAGAGAGATGACCCTTGAAGAAATGAGCAAAATGACTTCAGGCCCGGTTGAAATTGAGGTCTTTGTTCACGGAGCCCTGTGCATCTGTTACTCAGGGCAGTGTCAGATGAGCAGACTTCTGGCTGCGGGTAAAAGCGGGGTTGAGACAGGCAGAAGCGGGAACAGGGGGCTCTGTGCACAGCCATGCCGATTGGAGTACAGTGATGACAAAGGGCACAAAACCTTTGCACTAAGCCCGAAGGACATCTGCACAGTTGCAAGCATACCTGAGTTATGTGAAGTGGGAGTGGATTCGTTTAAGATTGAGGGCAGACTCAAATCTGCTGAATATGTTGCTGTGGTGACACGAATTTATCGCAAGTATCTGGATCTTTATGGTGAAGGAAGATGGCCGGGAGAAATTGATCCATGGGATGCTCACGAACTGGAACAGATATTCAATCGCGGAGGATTTACGGAAGGTTACCTCTATGGCAATCCGGGTGAGAAGCTTCTGTCCGGAACGAGTCCGAAAAACCGGGGAGTATACATGGGCCGTGTGATTGCGGTGCGTGAGGCACCGGGAGCAGACAGGGGCAGGAAACTGGCTGATGTCAGACTTGAGGGCAGGCTGCCGGATGGCTCGCTGAATAAAATCTCTCTGGGAGATGGGGTTGAGATGCTTGAAACGGACAATGTAGTGACCTATGTAAAAACGCTGACCGGGAATACGGTGAGGATAGGTGATTTCAAGGGGGAAGTAAATGTTGGAGACAGGCTGTTCAAAGTTACTGACAAGGCTTTGCTTGAAAAGGCCCGCGAAAGCGGCCATGTGAGAACGGCATTAAAAATGAAATTCACTGCAGCTGTCGGCAGCGTTCCGATACTAAGCAGTGATGGTGTTCGGATTTCAGGGGAAGCGCCTGTTGAAGCGGCGATTAAACGCCCTATGGATGAAGGCAGGATCAGACAGCAGCTGTCGAAACTCGGGGGAACGCCCTTTAAGGTGGAGAATGCCGAGCGGGACATAGATGTTGTTCTGGAAGGAGATGTAATGATACCTGTTTCCCTGTTGAATAATATGAGACGGCAGCTTGTTGAAAAGCTGCTGGAAGTGCGGCGCAATGCCTCTTTGGAGGGGAGGGTTTTGCCTGCCGCGGGTATCGGATGGCCCGATGAATATGGACAAAAGACGGAACAATGGTCATTTGACAGACTGGTGCCTCTGGAATTGTTTATGGCGGGCAAATACAATCATGAGGCAAAAGTTCTGCCCTATGTTCTTAATGTTAGCAAAGGCAATCTGGACAAATATATTGAAGATAACTTTGATGCTGTGGCTGAGGCAGTGCGTGATACGGGTATAGCTCTCGGTAATCCGGGCTGGATTCGTCAGTTTCAGCGAGCAGGAATACGAGTTTTCGGCGACTATGGTCTTAATATTTACAATGAGCAGGCTCGTAAACTGTTTGAGGAAGAAGGCGTTACGGTTATAGCAATGTCTGATGAGGCAAGCAGTGACGGCAGACATGTGATGCTGGGAGATTTCGTGCGAGTGCCGGCTGTAATGGAGCAGGTTCCGCTGATGATAACAGAAAACCCTTTACAGTCCGCATATCTTACTGACCGAAAGGGTGTGCGTCACAATGTATACAAGTGGTATTCCAATGACAAGTATCTTATATTTCGTTAGCATTCCTGAACATGGCAAAGGAGAGATAAAGCACTGCGATGGATATAACCGTCCAGGAAAAACTCCAGCCTTTGGAAGCAGCCAGGTAAAGACAAAGCAACCCGATGCAAAGCAGAAACAGTGATCCCAGTATGTATTTCAAATCCCTCTTACGACCGTTATTTCTAATGGACATACTACAAACCTCCGGATATTCTCACAAACAAGCTGCGACCATACTAACATATATGTGATGCTGTTTCAACTGCAATAAAAAAGCGATGTATGACATCGCTTTTTTTATGGTGTATCAACTTTGAAAGATTAGTCAATTGCTTTTAAGCTTCAGATGCAGCTATAGCAGCCTGCTTCGTAGATTCTCTTTCTTCCAGAACTTTCTGGTATTCTTCCTCTGTCATTTCAGTCATGTTGATTCCCGTGAATCCGTAGAACATTGAAATTATCGGGTTGATGTAGTTCAGGAACGCGAACGGAATGTATGAACTGTCTACTCCCAGGAATGATCTCATGGTAGCACCGCAAGTGTTCCAAGGGAAGAAGTTTGAAGTAAGTGTACCGGAGTCTTCCAGAGCTCTTGACAGACATCGAGGCTTAAGCCTTCTGTCTTCAAATGCTTCCTTATACATTCTGCCCGGCAGGATGATAGCAAGATACTGGTCGCAGCAGATAGCATTTACAAGTATACATGTAAATGCTGTTACCATTATCAGACCGCCTCTTGTGCCCCTTGCCAGCTTCAGCATTACTGCAGCGATGGACCCCATAATACCTGTTGAGTCTA
>CAYFQD010000043.1:0-6837 GCA_964345275.1 uncultured Oscillospiraceae bacterium | reverse complement strand
TATGAGTATAATAACTACCCTTACAAGAATGTGGATGACCCGTTCAGCCAAACCGTTTACCTTCAGGAATGAATATGACCAGGAGCTGCCCTATCCGGATTGTGATGCCCTGGGTCTATATGTGCATATCCCCTTTTGCAAAAGCATTTGCACCTTCTGTCCATATTGCAAAGTCAAATACTCCAAGGAGCTATGCGACCGATATATAGATTCTTTACTCCGGGAAATTCATATAGTCGGAAATCAGCATCGGTGTTCAGTCATTTCAGAAGAAGTACAGAAATATTTTAGGCAGAACCCATGTTGATGTCGCGGCAATAAAGGAAGCCTTGTCCCGGGTTCCTTTTGAAACGGTTTCCATGGACTTTATTTTTACCTTGCCGGGTCAGACATTTGAAGATTTAAAGGCTGATATTGACACGGCCTTTAATTCCGGAGCCAATCATGTGGCGATTTACCCGTTTATTGATTTTGCTTTCACCTCAAGCACCGTAAAGACTATGCCGAAAAAAGAGAAGCAAATCCTTTTAGATGCAATTACACGCTACTGTATTGAACGCGGATATACACGTAGTTCCATATGGACATTCTCAAACGAAAAAGAAGCCAGGTATTCATCAATGACCAGAGATAATTTCCTCGGTTTCGGATGTTCAGCTACCACGCTGCTCCGGGATCAATTTAAGATCAACACCTTTTCTGTTGAAGAATACTGCAAAAGAATAGACGAAGAAAAACTCCCGACTTCGTTGACCATAAGGTTCTCTGTGCGTCAGAGGATGATTTATTATCTGTTCTGGACTGCTTACAGCACAAAGATAAATGTTAGGGATTTTGAAAAATTCTTCGGAGTGCCTCTGAAAAAAATGTACGGTGCGGAATTGAAGTTTGCTGAGCTTATGGGCTTTGTAACTGTGAAAGACGAAGTTTACAGTATGACATTAAAAGGTGCATTTTACTATCATTATTACGAAAATTTCTACACCCTTGCCTATATCGACAAAATGTGGGGCATAATGCGTAAGGAAGCCTTCCCGGAAAAAATCGAATTATAAAAACGGGTGATAAAAGTCACTGAAGCCTCAAATGTTTCTAAATATACTGTAATTGCCACAAGAAATCAGAAATGGCGAAATGGAAACAAATGAAAGGGGAATAATTTGAATATGAAGAGATTGTTAGGAGTTTTATTAGGTCTGATGCTGTTCATCTCCCTCTTTGCAGGGTGCTCATTAAATGATGCGGATGGTACCTCCGGAAGCGAAGCACAAATCGCTTATGAACAAATCACACCGGATGAAGCCAAGTCGATTATGGACAGTGAGGAGTCTTATACTATTCTCGATGTCCGCACACAGGAAGAGTATGACCTGGGGCATATTGAGGGATCTATCCTTATTCCGGATTATGAAATTGATACAAAAGCTGAATCCGTACTTACTGATAAAGATGAGCTCATTCTCGTCTATTGCAGAAGCGGCAACAGAAGCAAAAATGCTTCAGAAGACCTTGCCGCTCTGGGCTACACAAATGTCAAAGAGTTCGGCGGCATAACCGACTGGAAATACGGAACAGTAACAGAGTAAATTTACGGGGTATCCCTTAGCGGCAATATCCCGTTTTTCATTCTCCTTTCAAAAAACAGGAATCGAATTCACGATTCCTGTTTAATAACTGTTTTAATACAGCTTTGCTCCCGCCGGAATTCTATCATCCACTATGAGCAGGTTGAGTCTTTCCTCATCTTCTTCCTTGTGAACTGCAGATATGAGCATGCCGCAGGAATTAATCCCCATCATCTTTCTCGGCGGCAGGTTGACAATGGCTATTGCCGTCCTTCCAATCAGCTGTTCAGGTTCATAGTATTCGCGGATTCCGGACAGAATTACTCTGTCTTCGCCGGACCCGTCATCCAGAACAAACTTCAGAAGCTTGTCACTCTTCTTGACTTCTTCACATTCCTTGATCTTCACTGCTCTGAAGTCTGATCTGCTGAAGGTTTCAAAGTCCACCTCTTCCTCAAAGAGCGGCTCTATCTGCACCTTTGAGAAGTCAACCGGTTGAAATTCCTCACCTAAAGGAGCTACCGGAGTTTTTTCATCAGGCATATCCTTCTCCAGTGGCTTCATTGTTGGGAAGAGAATAACATCTCTGATGGTCGGAGCGTCGGTTACCAGCATTATAACCCTGTCTATACCTATCCCCAGACCACCTGTCGGCGGCAAACCTACCTCAAGAGCATTTACGAAGTCCATGTCCATAGGATGTGCTTCATCATCGATTCCGGCATCCAGCTCACGCTGCTGCTCAACAAATCTTTCGTACTGATCGATCGGGTCGTTTAGTTCGGAGAATGCATTGGCAATCTCCCAGCCATTGATATATGCCTCAAATCTTCTGGTAATTCTCGGATCTTCCGGGTCTCTCTTTGACAGTGGTGAAATTTCTACCGGATGTCCTGTAACAAATATAGGACCATCCAGGAAGCCGGGAACATCTTCGCAATATTCTTCAAACATCTCCGCTATGAGCTTGCCTCTGGTCATACCATCAACATCTTCCGGATCCATTCCGTATCCGATAGCTGCCTTTCTGGCATCTTCATCGCTGTCAATCTTGTTGAAATCCACACCTGTGATTTCCGCAACAGCATCTGTCATATCTATTGTCTGCCACGGAGGCGTCAGATCAAATTCCTTGCCTTGATAATTTATGACCATGCTTCCCGTTGAAGCCTTTGCCGCATTGGACACTACGGTTTCCGTAACATGCATTGTGGTTTCCATGTTTCCATAGGCGTAATAGCACTCCATTGATGTATACTCAGGGTTGTGGTTCTTGTCCATGCCTTCGTTTCTGAACATCTTGCCCATTTCATAAACTCTGTCCAGACCGCCTACAACCAGCCTCTTCAGATAGAGTTCATTGGCAATTCTCAATTTCATAGGCAAGTGAAGGGTATTGTGATATGTGTTAAAAGGTCTGGCATTGGCTCCTCCTGCAATGGTGGTCAGTATAGGTGTATCCACTTCCAGATAACCGAAGTCCTCTTCGAGAGTTCTCTTGATTTCCTTGATAATCTTTGACCTTCTGATAAAGCTTTCCTTAACTTCCGGGTTCATAATCAGATCCACATATCGCTGTCTGTATCTGATATCAATATCCTTCAGCCCGCTCCACTTGTCCGGGAGAACCTGCAGTGACTTGGACAGCAGAACCATCTCTGATGCCTCAACGGAGATTTCTCCCCGCTTTGTCATAAAGACTTTTCCAACAATCCCGTAGATATCACCGATATCAGAGGTTTTGAACCAGTCGTATTCCTCTTCACCTAAAACATCCTTCTTTACATGTACCTGTATCCTTCCCTTATAATCCTGAATATCAATAAAAGAAGCCTTGCCCATACCTCTTTTTGCCATCATGCGGCCGGCAATACTCACTTCTTTTCCGTCGTATTCCTGAAAATTCTCTTTTATATCCTCTGAAAATGCAGTCTGATTCCAGGTCTCAACGAGAAACGGATTTCTGCCCGCTTCCTGGAGTTTCTTTAACTTCTCCCTTCTTATCAGCTGCTGTTCTGTTAATTCCAGTTCCATATTTCTGTTTTCTTCGCTCATTTTCCTCTCCTTAATTGATGATTTTCATGACTTTGTAGTTTACGATTCCGTTTGGAATCTCGATGGTTACTTCGTCTCCCTTTTTGTGTCCAATGAGCGCTTTACCAACTGCGGATTCGTTAGAGATCTTGCCAATAAACGGATCTGATTCCGTAGCACCAACTATAGCGAATTCCTCAGTCTCTCCTGTTTTTAAATCTTTGACTTTAACTTTCAGCCCGACATTTACAACATCCCCCTTGACGTCCTCGTCCTGAACGATTTTGGCCCTTCTGAGCATCTCTTCCAGGTAATGGATTCTCTCTTCCAGGTCAGCCTGTTCATTCTTTGCCGAATCATATTCCGCATTCTCGGAGATATCTCCATAAGAGATTGCTTCTTTAATTCTTTCGGCAACTTCGGCACGTTTAACTGATACGAGCTCATCGTGTTCCGCAATAATATTATCGTACCCTTCCTGTGTTAACAGAATTTCTTCGTTCATGATTTCTTCCATCTAATATCTCTCCTTTTGCAGCGCATAAAGAACGCTTATTATACGAGTAGATATTATCACATAAAAACGGCTGAATGTCAACAATTCAGCCGTTCATATACTTCTCATATTCGTCTCTCATTCTGTCACTGAAGCATGAAAATATCACCTTCATTTCATATTCATCATGCTCTTTAAGCCACTCTGAAACTGTGTCAACCGCAACAGCTGTCGCTTCGGGAACAGGATATCCGTAGACCCCCGTTGAAATTGCCGGGAATGCTATGCTGTGCAGTCCGTTTGCCCGTGCCAACTCCAGCGAGTTGCGATAACAGTCGGCCAGATCGGCTGCATGTTTCGGATTTCCGGGGTCCGCCGCATATATGGGTCCAACCGTGTGTATTACATGCTTTGCCGGCAGATTATATCCCTTTGTTATCTTGGCTTCTCCGGTGCCGCACCCGCCTAAGGTTTTGCATTCCTCAAGCAGTCCGGAACCCGCAGCTCTGTGAATTGCACCGTCGACTCCACCGCCGCCAAGCAATGTCTTGTTGGCTGCATTGACAATCGCATCGCATTCAAGTTTAGTTATATCACCTGTTTCCAGATGTATTTTGTTCTTTGCTTCAGGCTTCATTCAAGCACCTCCCTAAATATAAACCTTCTTAATATTATCCGAGCTTGTTACAAACACCATAGATGCATAATTAATGTCAAAATCTACAATATCTCCTACCTTCAGTTCTCCTCCGGCATCCACCAGATCCTGAATATCCAGGATGGTATGATCTGATGAAGCTCCAAGAATTTCAATGCCCTTCATGCGGCAGCGAATTTCATCGGGGTTACCATAGTCCACCTTGCCCATAGCCAGAAGTGCACGGCGGCGGATCCCGCGATCTTCATACTCAATTTTATGACCGAAAGCGTCGAATCCTATTTCTCCAACCGGGTGAGATGGTTTGTCTTTAACCTCTACTACTTCCCCGCGGAGAGTAAATACATCCTGGTACATGTTTCCCATGTCGTATCCGTAGAGTGTCGGCAGATCGTAAGACAGCAGAATTCCTTCACCCACTCTCAGCATATTGATGCGCTCCGGCAGATCCCCATCTATGATCCTCATCAGAGAGCTGGTTGCGCCCCCGGAGATTATCTCCAGTTCACGTCCTATTCTGTCTTCAATCAATTCTACTACATCGATAAGTTCACGGAGCTTTTCACTGGTTGCCATAACCGAACCGTAGCAGCCCACATTAACGCCAACACCGGCCAGATGCAGGTTGTGCATCTCGTTTTCAATGGTCACAGCAGCTTCAACCATTTCCTCCTTGTCCCAGAATCCCTCGCGGAGATCGCCCAGATCTTCCATGAGAATAACATTATGTTCTTTATCGTGTATTCCGGCATACTTGTTCAGCTCTCTTATTACGGTCATTTCGCTGTTCAGACTGTAATCGCAGATTCGAACAACATCTTCCGCCTCACTGAGCATCGGAATTCTCACCATCAGAATATCAGCCTGAATGCCCTCTTCCCGAAGAGGCTCCAGTTGTTCCAGTCTGGAGCTGCCGATCCACCTGCATCCGGCTGCTTCAAACTGTTCCGCACAAGGAATGAGCCCGGTGCATCCCTTGATGATTCCGGCAATCTCAACTCCTCTCTCCTCGCATACTTTTTTTACCCTGTCTATATTATTTTTCAGTTTGCTAAGATCTACCACCAGTTCGGGATATCTCTTTTTCCATTGACTCATTTTTATACCTCCTGAATGTTGTATGTTATACTTAATATCAATATATCATCTTTCTTGTCACTTTTCATTATAAATGAAGTTTAAAGAATGAAGTTAATCCGGGTGATATAAGTCACTGAAACCTCATATCCCCTCAGTTATAATGAAGCCAATATAGAAAGTTATTCTGTGAAAAAAAGTTAAGGAGGTACGAATATGGCAGTGAGACTGAACGAAGATAAAGAAATTGTGGAGCGAATAAAGAAAGGCCTTGAGGAAAAAGATGGATATTGTCCTTGCCGTATTCCCAAACTCCCTGAATTCAAGTGCGTTTGCGACGAATTCAAGGCGCAAATAGAGGATCCGGATTTTGAAGGATACTGTCATTGCATGCTCTTCTACAAGTCAAAGGATTGAAAGGAATAAATTAAAAGAAAGATTGAGAGGTATGAATTATGGTAAAGAAGTTTAACAATCAGAATTTTGCTAAAGAAGTATTGGAAAATGATGCTACTGTACTGGTGGATTTTTATGCGGACTGGTGCGGCCCGTGCAGAATGGTCGGTCCGATTGTAGAGGATATCGCAAATGAGCGTACCGACATTTCCGTCGGCAAGCTGAATGTTGACGAAAGTTCCGCTATTGCTGCACAGTATAATGTAATGAGCATTCCGACCCTGATAGTATTCAAGGGCGGAAAAGAGTCAGCAAGACTTGTCGGCTACAGACCGAAGGAAGCAATTCTTGCCGAACTGTAAACTGTAATAAATAACAAAAGGGGTATTCACGGGGTATTGCTAATAGGCAATATCCCGTAGTTTGTCTGATTGGGACTGTGAAAGAGACTGTGAATTTTTTGATTTTGCAATCATGGTCTCAAAGATGTAATGGGGATAATGTATATAATGTATCCTTCTTTTCTTGAAGTCATAACAATACCTCCCTGTCGGTTACTGCATTACCTTCCGTTGTAGTCTCTGAGAGCTGGTTTCCGTTACTGTCATAGG
>CAYFQD010000042.1:0-7710 GCA_964345275.1 uncultured Oscillospiraceae bacterium | reverse complement strand
TGTTGCTCAGGTGCTTATAAAAAACATTAAATTATAGTGTTGCGGAAATAAGGTAGAACTACTTGCTAATCAAATTGTAAGTGATGTTGATCATATTCATTCGGTGGAATTTATGGTTAAAAAGAAGTATAAGTGCCTTCTTGATATTGCGCAAAAGGTGAGTGTTCAATGTGAGTCTGATTTACATCAGTTCCTTTTAGATGAGGAACGTGATAGTAAGTACGATAAATCAGTAGACTTATTCACATCATTACGAAAGGTTATAGAGCAGATAATGGATAATAGCAGAGGTAATGACATTATACCAGAGCAAATAACCTCTTTAAATGACTATAAAAGATATTGGAATGATAAACAAATTGGGGTCAAGCCAAAGCAAGGCATAATGCCATTGACTATTAACAAATCATTATGGAATCTGATTGATATCATTCAAGATGGTTCACATAGCACCCAACAACTAAATTTACATGTATCTGAGTATGTGCAAGAAACTAAATGTCCATTCGTATTTAGAGCATGCTTATTTCAGGTAATGGATTTATTACGATGGCATAATGAAATTATGAGTAAATTGATTGATGGTAGTTTAACTCCACCACTCTATAATAGAATTAACCATGCAGAATAGCTGCATCATTATGATGTAGATTTGCATAAAGAAAAAAAATCAATATATGAGCAACTTGGAATTAAATTGTAAATGGCATTTTGCACCGCAAATGGGTGGTCGTGAGGATGGTCCTAACGATCCAATGCAAGATAACTTTAAGAAAACGCCATATGCGTCACTCATTCGTGAATCTATCCAGAATTCATTGGATGTCCCTCTTGACGAATCACAACCGGTTAAGATGGAATTTACTATCAGTCGTATTCGTGCAAGAGAGTATTCTAATTTTTTCCAATTAAAGAAACATGCTCAGGGCTGTATTAAGCATTTCAATAATAATGATGATGCAAAAACAACTTATCAACCAATAATTGATTACTTTGATTCTTTGGGGCAATTCGATGATTTAAGTTATATAAAGGTAGCCGATTACAATACGCGTGGCATGGATTACGTTAAGGGAGACACTACAAAACCTTTTTATGCCTTTGTAAGAGCAGCTGGAGTTTCTTCAAAAAAAGATGCTTCAGCAGGCGGATCTTTTGGATTTGGTAAAGCAGCCTATTTTTACATATCACCATTACGTACAATCTTTGTCTCTACGCAAACAGAGGATGGGAAAAATTTCTTTGAAGGTGTATCATCACTCTGTACGCATGAATTAGACAATGAGGATGGATTATTCGTATCTGTTGGTTATTATGATAATAATAATGGTGAGCCCGTTACCGAAGAAGAGAATATTCCAACAAGATTCAAGAGAAATGAGCCAGGAACGAACATATATATATTAGGAATAGATGCCTCAGACAGAAATTCCATTAATACAGAGATGGTAGAAGCTGTCTTACGTAACTTTTGGATGGCTATCTATGAAGGCAGATTAGAAGTTAATATCAATTCAATTGAAATTAATAAAGACAACCTTCATGAGATAATGACTCAATATTTCTCAGGAGAACATGATACAGTTCGCCGAGAAACCTCTTACAACCCTATCCCATATTTGGATGCGGTCATGAATGCCGGAAAAGACAACCATCATATCATTTTTGAAGACACATTACCTGAAATAGGGCATGTGCAATTTTATGCGGTTAAAACCAAAAAAGCGACAGATAAAATTCTATATATGCGCAAGCCACTAATGCTTGTAAAAGCAAGAAGAACTCAGAGCTCTAATGGCTTCTATGGCGTCTTTATTTGTGATGACGAAATAGGAAACGAGTATTTACGTAAAACTGAAAATCCTGCACATAACGAATGGAAGTCTGCAAACTGGAGAGAGAATGGAAAGATTCAAGCCAAAGGACGAGCTGCTATAGACGATGTAGATAACTACATTATCAAAGTTATGGAACGTTTGTTCTCCAGTCGTACTTCTGAAGTTCAAAATATTCAGGGGCTAGAAGAATTTCTATATATACCAACAGCCGTTGATGATGACGATGATGAATTAGAAAGTGAATCATTGTGTGGAGACATTATCGACCAAAAGGAAGATGAAGGAAATTCTCTTTCAACAGACTTGTCCGACATTACACAATCTCCAACAAGAGATAAACCATCATTAGGAAAAGTAATGATAGAAAATTCTCAAGACACTCATGAAAGAGATTCAAGTGGTTCAGAACTAAGTGGACATGGTACTCGTAAGAAAAAGAAACTTGGAGGAGGAGGAACATCTCCAGGGAAAATTGATTCACGATATACCAACAATAAAGAAGGTGTAGAAGGAATTTTTCTGTCAGAAGTACCTGTAACCTACCGTTCATTTGCTCAAGTAGAGAGTGGTAAAGTTATTCATAATATTGTTGTTCACTCCGATTATGAATTTGAAAATGGACGTATTGACTTAGTTGTTGGCGGAGACCAATCAGAAGATGTTGTAACTATTAAAAGTTGTTCTATGCCTGGAACTATACAAGATAATACAATTTCTGGACTTCACATTGTTAAAGGAAAAAATATTTTACGTATTCAGTTTGCTGATAATATGAAGCATGCTGTAAAACTAGACGCATATGAACTTAAATAATATATCATTACCATATCCAGTCCTTGGCATAAGTGATGACATCACTCCTTTGTTGCCTCAAGATTCAGTATCAGTACAACCATTAAATGATGCACAAAATTATTTGTTTATAATTGAACTTAAATTCAATAATACTGATATCACAAATCTGATAAAAGCAGGAAAAGCCGAGTTCTCTTGTGAATATGAGTGTGCTAAGACTATGCTTCGTTGTTGTAAGAAGACAGATGAATACAAATTTGAAATTCAAGTTCCAAGACATAGCATTAATGGCAGAATAAATTTTAACTGCTTTGTATCTGTCAAGGAAACAATCTTGAATTATACAAATAAAGGTTTTAATACCGACTATGATGGATTCTCATTTAACATGGAACATGGAGATATACTTGTAGCCTTTCCTCAGTTCCATTATGATGCAGATATCAAGTATGATAAGTTACAAGCCGCAGGTTCTTTCATGCAGATACGTGAAAGTTCTCTCCATGAAGAAGTGTTCTTTGATATTACAGGTAACAAAATTGAGATTCTATTACCTACCACTTTATATCAATTATATTGCAATCCACAAGTAAAAGGTTCTGCAGAGGTCATACATTCATCTTTGGTGCTGAATGCTTTAACTTATGCACTTATGAACATGGAAGAGCATAATCAAACAACTTGGGCAAAAACCATTGATTATAGATTAAAGAATGAACAAGGCTTCTCTATTGACGATTTGGCTGATGTCTCAAACATACCAAGTTTAGCCCAACGTCTTTTAAAAGATCCTTACGCACGCCTATTCAATAATATTATGTCTCACCAAAATCCATCGGAGGAATAATTATGTTACAGCTACAAAAAACTTTTAAAGAAAGTTATATGAAAACTCTCAGGGACGCAGTTAAGTCAGGAGAGGCACTTCCATTATACAGTAATGAAAGTTTTACTATTGATGAAACTCAAGTAAAACGATTAGCCAATGTATATGCACCAGTGGGATTAGAGGACAAACTAATTCCTACATCAGATGGAGATTTTGAATCAGCAGTAGCTGTATATGAGGCATATAATAATATATCTACACTATTGGCTTCTAGCGAAACTTTTTGGGCTTATATAACGCATACGGTAATGTTTAATTATGCTCAGAAGAGGTGGCCAAATATTGATAATGATGTGAATATCTTAGATCACTGGTTTGTTGGTCCTCATGGTATTCTACGTAACGCAGCTGCTGCATTATGGTGGGGGGTTTATTCAACCATAGATAATAATAGAGCTGACAAATATGAACTTACTAGAATTTTATTTAAGAATTACACAATGCGTGTTAATACATTTGGTGCCTCTTTGCTTATCAGGCATAAAGAAGCCATGATAGGCATATTAAGTTTTTTGCATGATAATCCTGATATAATGCAGAAATCAGAGCCAAGATGCTTATTTATATCCAAATATTTCAATCGTTTAGGTTCTTCAAAACAATTGGTTTATATGGATAGAACTTTTTTTTATAACACATTGCAAAAAATAAAGAGTAAAATTATGTTGGTTAATACTAGAGAAGAAACCAATGATGATTATCTCTACAATGATAACGAATAAAAAAACATTTAATATATGACAGAACAAGAATTAGCAAACGTGATATGGGACATCAAAGAGATTATCCGTAACCTTTATGATGATGCAGAAGTGGAAGATGTTATTCTGCCATTCACTCTTTTACGCCGTCTCGACTGTGTGCTTGACGATAAGCGTGATGAGATTATGAATGAGATTAAGGATCTCCCTGATGACCAAAAGAGATTCAAGCTAAAGGCACTGATGAAACGTAATCATCTTACATTTTTCAATACCTCAGGACTTTCTTTGGAAAAACTCCTTGGTGCTCCCGAACAAATAGCTGCATCGTTTGAGACATACCTGAATGGCTTTACAGACAACGTAAAGGATATTCTTGCCAACTTCGTCCATACAGATGCATCTGGTACAGAGAAGGATTTAACTCCTATCTATGCTCGTTTAGACAGGTCAAATAAATTGTATTCGGTAGTTCAGATGTTTGTCTCTCGTGCCGATTTACATCCAGATAAAGTTAGTAACACAATGATGGGTAGCGTATTTGAAATAGTTATCCGTCGTTCCAAGGAGTCTAGTAACACTAAAGCCGGTCAATTCTATACCCCACGTGAAATTGTGCGATTGTTGGTTTCGCTCACTATCTGCGGACGCGAGCAGGAATTGTATGTGCCGGGAAAGTACTTTTCTATCTACGACCCTTGTTGTGGCACAGGTGGTATGTTGACAGCCGGAAAAGAGTATCTTCAGGAATTATCCGGTCGCCCCGACATGAAAGTTTATCTGTATGGTCAGGAACTGAATGAAAAGACTTATGCCATCTGCAAGTCAGACCTCATGATGAAGGGTGATGACCAGAATCTTGATGAACAGGTCTTTCAAGGCGATACATTAGGAAATGACCACTTGGAAGGGAAGACTTTCAATTTTATGTTGGCTAATCCTCCGTTTGGTGTGGATTGGGGAAAAGACGAACACACAAAGAAGATAGTTTTGGATGATAATTGCCCCGGTGGACGTTTTGAAGCCGGTCTTCCTTCTAGTAATGACGGTTCTCTCTTGTTCCTTCAGCACATGATTTCGAAAATGGACGGTACCAATGGTTCTCGTATTGGTATTGTGCTGAACGGTTCACCATTGTTCAATGGTGATGCCGGTAGTGGTTGGAGCAACATTCGCAAGATGTTGCTTGATAGAAACTTGCTTGATGCAATTGTTGCGCTGCCAAAGAATCTCTTCTATGGTACAGACATTAGCACCTATTTGTGGATACTTGACAACAAACGACCAATGGAACGCCACGACAAAGTGCTTTTTATTGATGCTGCACATACAGAATACACTTCATTGTTGCAGAAAAATCTTGGCAAGAAGCGTTTTGATATCAGTGATGATGGTGCAAAAGATATTCTTGGTATTTATCGAAACTATGATTCTTGCTGTAGAGATATTGTATATGACAAGACCGGTGAAGTGGAACGTGTAGAAATTGCGAAACTTCTTGATTATGACGATTTCTTATATACTACTGTTGTCACTCATCGCCCTTTGCGCCTTTGGTATGAGGATGTTACTTCTAAATATGAAGCTCTGTGTGCCGATGAGAACTTTAATCCGGAGGATAAGAAAAATGCTATACTTAAAGAGGTCATTCAATTAGACGGCATTGATGTTAAACGTAACGACCACGATTTCTTTGAATTACTCAAAGACAATAAGGTCAAGACTACTGCCGCTCAAATAAAGTTATTACGTTCATCATTGGGGACGATAAGCGAAGATGCTCCAGAGGCGTTTGAGAAGCCACTCGACAGCAATAGCGGCTTTGCAATTGATGCTAACCTGAATGATACCGAGAAGATTCCTATGAAGCAAGATATTGATGAGTACTTTCAGCGCGAAGTATTACCTTTTGCTCCCGATGCTTGGATGGAGAGGGAAAAGGATAAGATAGGCTGTGAATTTCCTTTCACACGTATTTTCTATATTTACCGTCCTCTTCGTAGCACTCAAGCTATTCTTGATGAGCTAATGGCTCTTGATGGCGAGATGGAAAACGAATTGAAAAGTCTTAAAGAGGAGGAGTAATTATGCAGACTTATAAAAAGTATAAGTATTCTGGGGTGGAATGGATTGGGGAAATACCGGAACATTGGAAGACACTAAGACTCAGATTTGTTTGTGAATTGCGTAATGGTTATACTCCATCAAAAGCTAATCCTGATTTTTGGTCTGAGGGGACTATTCCTTGGTATCGAATGGAAGACATAAGAGAAAGTGGGCGACGATTAAATGAAGCAAAACAATATATCACAGAATCAGCCATAAAAGGAGGTGGATTATTTGAAGCAGGAAGCTTTATAATGGCTACTACCGCTACCATAGGCGAGCACGCAGTGCTAATTGTTGATTCGCTTGCGAATCAACAATTTACGAATCTAAAGATTCGTAAATCGTTGTCGCATAGCGACTTTAATGCATTTTTCTTCCAATATTTATTCGTAGTTGATGACTATTGTAAGACAACTACAAAAACAGCAACTTTTCCAGCCGTCAATATGGAAGACTTGAAAAACTTTATTGTTTGTATTCCTCCTTTAGATGAACAAAAGATTATATTGACATATCTCGATAAGAAATGTGCTGATATTGATAAAGTTATAGCTACTCAGCAACGTCGCATTGAGCTACTACAAGAATTGAAGCAAAGCACCATTACCCATGCTGTTACACGTGGTCTTAATCCTAATGTTAAAATGAAAGATTCAGGTGTTGAGTGGATTGGGGAAGTGCCTGAACATTGGAATACACTAAGACTCAGATTTGTTTGTGAATTGCGTAATGGTTATACTCCGTCAAAAGCTAATCCTGATTTTTGGTCTGAGGGGACTATTCCTTGGTATCGAATGGAAGACATAAGAGAAAGTGGGCGACGATTAAATGAAGCAAAACAATATATCACAGAATCAGCCATAAAAGGAGGTGGATTATTTGAAGCAGGAAGCTTTATAATGGCTACTACCGCTACCATAGGCGAGCACGCAGTGCTAATTGTTGATTCGCTTGCGAATCAACAATTTACGAATCTAAAGATTCGTAAATCGTTGTCGCATAGCGACTTTAATGCATTTTTCTTCCAATATTTATTCGTAGTTGATGACTATTGTAAGACAACTACAAAAACAGCAACTTTTCCAGCTGTCAATATGGAAGACCTGAAAAACTTTATTGTTTGCATTCCTCCTTTAGATGAACAAAAGATTATATTGACATATCTCGATAAGAGATGTGCCGAACTTGATAATTCAATTTCCAAAGCTCAAAAAGAAATCGACCTTCTCCAAGAATACAAGCAAGCGTTAATCACAGAGGTTGTAACCGGCAAGCGGAAGGTTTGCTAAATGAAAAATTTAAAAAATGAGCTCATCAGATTCAACTATGTAGTCGACCCTCAAAAAAACGACATCGCATTTTTCATATAGACCTGCGG
>CAYFQD010000041.1:6224-8035 GCA_964345275.1 uncultured Oscillospiraceae bacterium | reverse complement strand
GTCCTTAATGTTTTAGAGGGATAAATATGGAACAAGGAGAATGGGAAAGACTGTCTCCTGATGAAAAAAAGAGACAGTTGTTCCTGAGACAAAAGAAGATACTACAAGACTTTCTTGCCAGACATGCAATATCTCAAGAGCAATTTGATAAGAGTTTCGGAGATATGATGTCAAAAATGGGCTTTGATACGGATGGTAATAGTACCAAGTGAAGAAATTGGGAGGATGGATTATATGGCATACAATTTATCAAAATCAAGATATTGCTCTGGAGTACAATGCCCGAAAATGCTTTGGTTAAAGAAAAATATGCCGGAAGAGTTTGATAATAGCGTTATTAACGATGCTGTGATGGCTACCGGCAATGAAGTCGGCGATCTTGCAATGGGACTGTTTGGGGATTATGTTGAGGTTCCTTTTTGCGACCTTAAAGAAATGATTGAAAAGACGAAAGAACTTATCGAAGCCAACACCCCGATAATTGCTGAGGCATCGTTTTCCGTTGATGGGCTGTTTTGTAGCGTTGATATTCTGAAAAATCTTGGAGATAAGACGGTTGAGTTATACGAGGTTAAAAGCTCGACTGAGGTTAAAGAAATATACTATCAAGACGCTTCGTTCCAGTGTCATGTTTTATCCAAACTTGGCTATAAAGTAAAATCTTGTGCAATCGTTCATATCAACAACCAGTATGTACGGCACGGTGACCTTGACATAAATGAATTATTTACAGTAGAAGACATTACTGCCGATGCTGCGATGCTGCAACCCGACGTTTCCGACAATATTGACAGCATCAGAGAATATATGCTGCAACCCGAGGAGCCAACCGATGACATTGGAGAACATTGTTTCTCTCCATATTTTTGTGGCTTTTTTGGTCACTGCACAAAGCATCTGCCTTCACCTAATGTGTTTGATGTTGCCGGAACAAGGACAAGTACAAAACTGAAATGTTACAACAAAGGAATCATATCCTTTGAAGATCTGAATACTTGCGATGTGTTCTCTTCATCACAGTACAAACAAATTGAGCATGAGTTGTTTGGCTATCCCCCTTACATTGATGGGGATAGTATCAGAGGCTTTATGAAGAATCTTTCACATCCTTTGTACTTCCTTGATTTCGAGTCATTCCAGCCCGCTATTCCGTTGTTTGACAATTCTCACCCCTATGAACAAATAGTATTTCAATATTCACTTCATTATGTGGAGCATGAGGGTGGAGAACTAAAACATACTGAGTTCCTTGCCTATCCGGGCAGTGACCCGCGCAGAGCTCTTGCTGAGCAGCTGTGTGCTGATATTCCTTTGGATGTTTGCACTACCGCTTACAACATGGGCTTTGAAAAAGGAAGGATACGTGGTCTTGCCAAGTTATATCCGGATTTACGCGACCATTTAATGAACATTCACGACCACATTCAGGATTTGATGATTCCGTTCCAGAAAAAGTGGTATTACTGCCGTGCTATGCAGGGATCATATTCAATCAAATACGTTCTCCCTGCTTTGTTCCCTGATGATCCTACGCTTGATTATCATAATCTTGATGGGGTTCATAACGGCGGTGAAGCCTCAGAAATGTTTGCAAAAATGGCAACCATGCAACCTGAAGAACTCGAAATAGCAAGAGGACAGTTGCTGAAATACTGTGGGCTTGATACCTTTGCTATGGTAAAGGTTTGGGGAAAATTAAAAGAAATCTAAAGTGTAACAAGTAATGTACCAAATATGTCCCGCGCATCAGTGGTATAATTATATTTGAGTACTTTGGACTGAAATACCAAGATATTCACAAAGGAGCAGAA
>CAYFQD010000041.1:4763-6124 GCA_964345275.1 uncultured Oscillospiraceae bacterium | reverse complement strand
CTATTGAAAGAAGCAGGGATTGATATCGAATCGAGACGTGCTGGTAGTTACCTTGAAGGAAGAGATTTTGAGGACTCCGAACTCAAGTTGCTTATTGATGGTGTCCTTTGCAGTAAACATATTACCGCAAAGCATTCAAAGGACTTAATTAACAGGTTATGTGGGCTTTCCAATAAATATTTCCGCTCTCATGTGAAAAACATTTACTCGGTTAATGACTGGAGTAAAACAGATAATCAGGCGTTGTTCTTTAACATTGAATTGATTGATACCGCTATTGAGCAGAAGCTCCGTGTTGCATACGATTACAATAAGATCGGAATTGATAAGAAACTTCATAAATCTTCTTATCAGGTGGTTAGTCCTTATCAGCTGATTCTTCACAATCAGCGGTATTATCTCATGGCATATAGTGAGTATTGGGGTAATATGGTATTCCATAGACTTGATAGAATTACAAACATGAAGTTGACGGAAGAAAAGGCCACTGATTTGCAGACCATACCCGGTTACAAAAACGGAATCGATTACAAAAAGCTTTCATCGGCAATGCCTTATATGTATTCGGATGAGCCGGAACGGATCGACTTTGTGGCAGATGCCGGAATAGTGGACCAGATTGTTGACTGGTTTGGAAATGACATTAGAATAGCCCAAAGCAGCGATAATGAAAATCAGGTTAAAGTATCGGTTGTAGCCAGCCCAAATGCAATGGAACATTGGGCAATGCAGTATGCAAATTATATAGAGGTCGTTTTTCCAGAATTACTGCGAGAGCGGATAAAGAATTCGCTTGAAAACGGGCTGAAAAAGTATAAATAAGTTTGTAGCGAATGAAGAAAAAGGATGAGCAATAATATGGGTAACAATACAATTTCGTTAAAACCTGTAAAAGAACTGATGGGGATGAACTTTTTTATTCCCGATTACCAGCGTGGTTATCGATGGGAGAAGCAACAAGCAATCGATTTGCTTGAGGATATTTATGCGTTTGCTTTAAAGACAAGTCATACCAGTGAGGAAATTTATTGTATTCAGCCGTTGGTAGTTTCTGAAAAAGCAGATGATATATTGGAAAAGTGTAAACGTCCTGAGGCGACACTTGAAGATATTAAAAAATATATAAAAGGCTCATGGACGGTGGTCGATGGGCAGCAAAGACTAACAACAATTTATTTGCTTTTAAGCTGTCTTGGCATTGATGACAGATACGAAATTGATTATAGCACAAGAATAGGTAGTAAAGATTTTTTGGCTAATATCAAATCAAAAAATTCAGCAGATGCCGAGAGCAACGTTGATTACTATCACATGCATTTGGTTTATTCAACTATAAATGAATGGATTGTTTCAAAAGAGGC
>CAYFQD010000041.1:0-4663 GCA_964345275.1 uncultured Oscillospiraceae bacterium | reverse complement strand
GATTGTTTCAAAAGAGGCACAAGACTCATCCGTGCGGAATGAAATCTTGGATACGCTTCTTAATCAGGTCAACTTCATTTGGTATCAAGTTGATGAAGCTGATGAAATATCGGTATTTACAAGGCTTAACATTGGCAAAATTCCACTGACAGATTCAGAACTTATTAAAGCACTCTTCTTGAATAGAGCCAATTTCCGCATTGAATCTGATTCTGACGAGAAAAAATTAGAAGCAAAGCAATGTAAGATAGCCATAGAGTGGGATCAAATAGAATATTCACTCCAAAACGACGAGTTTTGGGCGTTTTTACATGACTTCAATTACAACAAACCTACCCGAATTGATTTTATATTGACCTCTATTTGCGAAAAAGATAGGTATCATCTGTTTCAGGAAACGAAGAACCGCAAGAAAACTAAGAATTATGACTACAGAGGCGAAATTGAAGCTTATAACAAGGCATTAAAAGATCGAATTGGAAACGATGAACACAGAACATTCAGATATTTTAATGAGGCTTTTATTAGCGCCAAAAAAAACGCTGCTACACACGCCAATGAAAATGTAAATACAGATTGGCTCGATGATTTATGGAAAGAGGTCAAGAAGTATTATCAAGTATTTAATGAATGGTACCAGGATTATCGTCTTTATCATTACATAGGATATCTTACTTCTATTCAGAACTCAGACTTCGACATTACTGATTATCTTTCGGCGTGGGAAGAACAAACTAAGACGGAATATATTGAAAGGTTAAAAACTGCCATAGCACAAAAACTGCAAATAAAAAAATGGTTTGGACAAATATTCGAGTATAAGTTTGATCAGGAATACAATGGCAAAGTAGTTGGTAAGAGGGCGGTTGTCGATATATTACTTCTTCACAACATCGAGACGATTATTCAGCAGAATGATAAGCTTATTTCTGAAACAAAGTACAATCTGCCTAATTTCTCGAAATTTCCATTCCACTTATATAAACGTGAAAAATGGCAGGTTGAACACATAAGACCAAATGCCGGAGATGATTTTAAAAAGGACGGTGCAGATCTCCTGTATTTGTCTTTGGCGAGACAGTATTTTACCGATGATTCCATCTTGACGCAAAAAATCGATGATTATATAGGTGACGTAGCAGGCAAAGACGACTTTACAGATATCTTAACTGAAATCACTCAAAAAGGCGGTCCTTTGCCAGATGAAGATAAGAACAGAATATGGAATTATGTTTTGCTGGATGAATCAACAAACAAAGAATACGGAAATCAGATTTTCCCGGTAAAGAGAGCATTTATTGCAAATAAAGAAAAAGGCGTTAAGATTATCTACAGCTTTTGCAACGGCAAACTCGTAATTGACAGCAAAGCACCGGAAGTAGCCTTTGTGCCTCCGTGTACTAAAAATGTTTTTTCGAAATTTTATACGGAAATGCCTTCCACAATGATGAACTGGAATATTGATGACGCGGAGGCCTATTGGAATGATATCAAAGAAAAACTGCAATACTATTTTAATCAAATTGGCATTGTGTAATGGAGGCAGGACATGAACAATACATATGACTTATGGAAATTGCTTGGCGAGTATGATGTTGTCGTGCCGATAATACAACGCGACTATGCCCAAGGAAGAAAAGACAAGGAATATATCCGAAAGACTTTTCTTAACGAAATCAAATCTTATCTCTGTGATAATGAAGCGGTAAATTTGGATTTCGTTTACGGAAATATTGACGGAACGCGTTTTTACCCACTCGATGGGCAACAACGTCTTACAACGCTGTGGCTGATATATTGGTATGTTTCATTTAGGGCGGATAAACTTAAAACGGACTGCAAAAGATTAAAAAGATTTACATATGAGACAAGATCATCATCCGGTGAGTTTTGCGCGGAACTATGTGAGAAAATGCAGTTCGCAACATATGACGATATTGCCGGATATGCTGGAATTGTTGATTTTATCAAGTCCCAGACGTGGTTTTATTCTGCCTGGCTTCAGGATCCTACAGTAAGTGCAATGCTACGAACTCTGGGAGGTGACGGAAACAAAACAGACAATAATATTGATGCTATATTTGGTGACTGTGACTATAATCAGTTGAGAGACCGATTGATAGATCATCCAGTCATTGACTTTGAGTTGATGATTATTGGCGGAGAAAAACTTCCTATTTCTGATGACTTATACATCAAGATGAATGCCAGAGGTAAAGGACTAACGGATTTTGAAAATTTCAAAGCAGATCTTGTTGCATGGGTTCAGGCAACCGATAATCCGGATAGTGCAGAATTTGATAAGCCAATTAATTCAATCAGTTATAAGCAGTATTATCCTTCTCAGATTGATAATAAATGGACGGATGTTTTCTGGAATTCGTCACGCGAAAGACTACAAAACGAATTTGACGGAAGGATTGACGGACTCTATTTTTCCTTCATCAACAGGTTCGTATTGAATAAGATTTGCATTGATTCGCCAATGTCACCTGCAGAGTATGCACAAGGCAAGGAAGATGAAACTCATAAAGCGGATAAAGTCGCCTTTGACAGATTATTTGGCACCGGACTCAGAGCGTCATCTGCAGACGACAGTTTGGTTAATTATGAGGGTTTTGAAGTATATAAAAAGTATGTAAATTTTCAATCTCTTGGCGAAATTGATTATATCTTAACTATGGTTTCTGATTCTACCATTATAAGAACCATTGAGTCAGCTCTTTACATAAAAGACGCCGATGAAGAAGATGAAGAAACATCCGGTGTTGCAAATGGTTATACATTTATTCCGCAGTATGGTCTTGAAAAGGAGCATGTTCTTCTTTCAACAAGCCAAAAGGAAAGGGTGTATTTTCTGGCTATTTGCCACTTTATTTTGAATTGTCGTATTGTTAATGTATTTGATGAGACGAAATTCTTTAGATGGATGAGAGTAGTAAGAAATCTGACTGAGAACGCAGCCATCGATAACATTCCGGCTATGATTACATGCATGCGTTTGATCAAAAAGCTCTCTGATAAAATGGTGGGCTTTGATAATGATATCTACGAGTGTCTGAGAGACTATACAGGTTCTTTTTCTAACAGCCAATTGGAGCGCCAGTTAAAGGAGGAAAAAGAAAAAGCCGAAAAGATTTTAACCGACATTGTATGGGAGAATAAGATAAAAGAAGCCGAGGATTTTGAATTCTTTAATGGAACCATCCGGTTCTTATATAAAAATGTAACGAACATTGAATGGGATGATTTTGATAAGAAGTTTGAAACGGCGAAAAAACTGTTTGATAATCCCGTACCAATTGCTACAGTTGAAAAACTTTTAAAACAATTTGAAGGTTTTGAAGAAATAAAGGACAAGTATTTATTTACATCCGTAGGTTACCATGCTCGTCACAAATGTTGGAAGAAAGATATTTTGTGCAGTGATGTAGATGATGTGCTGTCTAAAGTACATGCTATGCTAATGGATAATTCTGAGCCGCACCATAATACTGATTACCAAGATTTTCTTAATAGTGGTTTGATCAGTAAAATTGTCGAAAAACCTGAAAATTATAAGTATAGGTATCACTGGCATCTGTATTGGGCGGTACATAAAGATTACAGTCAAACGGAAGGTGTTTATCTAAGCTCCGAAAGAAAAGATAAGAATATCGCCCTCAAGAATTTGGCAGATGCGGGAATCATATCTATTACCGATTCAATGTTTAACTTCTATCAGAATGGTTATTACTGGGGCGTAAGAGTCGAATTTTATTATAACGGGAACAAATACCGATGGTATGAAGTCTTTGAAAATGGAAGTCGGTCAGACAAGGTTTATAGTGTGGTAAACGATAAAGAATCTGCTAACGGATTTGTTTGGATTAACGCTGTCGATTTAATTAGTGGGTTAGATTCGTTTTCGGGATGGAACTAAATATGGCTAAAATAGGTCCATTCTTCTATATTCGAGGAAAGTTAATTTATAATGCCTGCTCCCTTGTCGAAGGCCGGGAACAAGCCGGAAAATTGGATAACTCATACGGTCATGATCAGCTATATGACGATCATTTCAAAAGCGGAGAGTACATTGATTACCCTCGTGGAAGGGTTTTATGGGACGAGGAAAAGAATCACTCAATCATTTACATTGACCCTTGTATACATCGTGACAATGTTCTATCTCAGATCATAGAGGCATTTGATATTGGGAATTATTTAGTAGAATATGATGACCACTACCACTGTAAAAAATGCGTAGGAGATTTATTCAACTGAACAAAAATAACAAAACAGAGCTGCAAAATTGCAGTTCTGTTTTGTTATGCACCAAATATGGTGCGAGGTTGTTGATATTATAGAATCACCAAAAATAAATGCCGATTATTTCGGCACAGGAGGATTTATATGAAAACAAAACAAATCATTTCAATTGCATTAATGCTTGCTCTATTGGTGAGTGTAATCACTGGCTGCGGGACAAAAGAAGACCCTTCGACTATCAACAATGAAGAATCCATTTCTGCTGTTTCTTCCGAAATGAAAGAAAATGAAGAAAGCAAATCAGCTGGTAAACCGTCAACAGAGAAGAAAACACACAGTGAATATGTAAAAACATATTCCTTTTATGCTGAGCAAGGGGCAGTTGTAACATGGTCTGACCCTAAAACCGGGCAAT
>CAYFQD010000040.1:0-8110 GCA_964345275.1 uncultured Oscillospiraceae bacterium | reverse complement strand
GGTGTTTTTAAGGTGTTTGGGGGAGCAAGTATAGGTTTTGCGTCCCACAAAACCACGGCTCAAAAAGCCGAATTTAGCCAGATGTCCCATCCAGCGATTTTACAATGAATAGCCCCCAAACACATAAGGAGAAGAACAGGAAAGGCGGTCGCCCGAAGAAGCCAGAGGACGAGCTGCGCATCTATCCCGTGAAGGTCTATTTCGACGAAGCCAACCATCGCAAGCTGGTGAACCGAAGCCGCAGGACGGGACAGCCGTTGTCAACCATCGTCTATGAGCTGGCCATCAACGGCTATGTCCGTGAACCCTTCACCAAGGAAGAGGTGTCGATGCTTCGTTCCCTTTCAGGCATGGCGAACAACCTGAACCAACTGGCACGACAGGCGAACACCTACGGCTTCCAGCAGATGGCAATCGAGGTTGCCAATGTGGTGAGGAAAGTCGATGACTTACTCATCAAAATAAGCGAGAAGTGACCACATCGCAGGATAGGAGAACGATGCAGGAACAGAGCCTAACTTGTTGGGGAAGATACTATGCAAGAAGGTGGGGACAATTCAGTTTATAACCAATAACAGATTTTCAGATGATAGCACAGATTTTTACAGGAGAAGGTTTCGGTGGATTGGTCAACTACGCCAATGACATCATCAAGAAAGATACGGTGATAATCGTATCCTATGGGGTGAACCTCTCATCGAATGCCACTATCACTGCCAGTGTCAAGGCACAGGCGAAAGCCCGTCCCACCATCCGGAAGTTTGTCGGACACATTTCACTCAGCTTCTCACCTGATGACCAGAAGAAACTGGATGACGAGAAGATCGCCGAGATAGCCAAGGAGTACATGCGGCGCATGGGTATCGTGAACACACAGTATGTGATATTCCGTCACTTCGACCAGCCGCACCCTCATATCCACATTGTCTATAACCGTGTCGATAATGACGGCAACGGCATCAAGGGTGATACCAGCTACTCGAAGTCTGCCGCCATCACCAAGGCTCTGACCCGTGAGTACGGTCTGACCTTCGGCAAGGGGAAAAACAAAGTAAGGCGTGAACGTCTGAAAGGTAAGGATGCCATCAAGTACCGCCTGTTTGACAACATAACCGCTGCCGTCAAGGAGAGCGTGACATGGGACGAGCTGCGCAAGTTGCTTGCCGCAAAGGGAATATCATTAGACTTCGTGAAATACAAGGAAGGGAACATTCGTGGCGTGACCTTCACGGACAGCAAACGTAACGTCACCTTTGCTGGCAGCAAAATTGATCGTTCGCTGTCATTCGCTAATATCGACAGGCAGATGCTCAATGTGATACACATAGATGACCATCAGGACGATGAGCCTTTGCGACTCCATCAGGAACAGGAGAAGCCCTTCGACATCAACGATGCCTTCGACTTCTCGCTTATGCCTAGTGGGACACGCCAACCTTCTGAAGATGCTGTTGAACAGGTGACCGCACCTTCCGATGGGTCATCATCTGGCAGCGGTATTGGCGAAGCGATTGTTGACGTTCTGCTGCAGCCCAATGTCGCACCTGTTTCCGCTGGCGGTGGAGGTGGCGCATCTGGTGGCTGGAGGGACGATGATGACGATGATGAAAAGAATAAAAACAGTTATAAACCACGTAAACGCAGATAGCTATGGCACGAAACAAACAGACCCCAATAAAGGACGAATCAGAATACAACGTTGATGACCTGTACCAGAAGCTTGATGAGGTATTGCAAGCCATCAACAACCGCAACCTTGAAGAAGCCAAGAAACTATGGAACTTGGGCGATGCTGATATGGCGAAATATGCTCTTTCCCTCATTGACTTCAATAAGGCGGTGGCAACGGCGATAGAAACTTATCTCAAACAGCACCGAAACAGGTTTGTTGTAGAAGGTAAGCAGGACATCCCAGAAGATGTCATGACATTACTCGAAAAATATCGCCAGGAATTGGCAGAAGCCAAGGAAAAGCAAGTTCCAGCAGCTGTGACAATCATCGACAAGAATGTTGTGGAAGCAGCTGTAACTACGGTGATTGGAAAGGGTAAACGCCACGCTGCCATTCTCGCCAAGCCAGTTCGCCCGGCACTCTGGAAATATATGCCCAGCTACTTGTTCTTTTGTGTGCCGTACTATTATCTGCGGACGTTCTTTGCCTCGCCATACGTCCGCCGATGGTTCAGGATTGTCATGTTCTGCCTTTGGTTGACCTCCATCTTCCTCACTTGTATTATAGCCCATGACAATGCTAAGTTGCACACTATCCAAAAGAAATATGTGCTGCTCCGTGAGTTTGCCAGGCCCAATAAAGAATGGGCTGAGAAAGCAAATTATATCGAGTTTCTGTACACCGATGAGGCGGAGCATCAAGAAGAGATACAGAGGCTTTGGGAGAATAGACGCAAGCGATTAGGCAGATGATAGTATCGACGATATTATTGAGTTGTAAACTTACATCGAGGATAGTTGGAACATCCGTGGAAACTTCCGTATTTCCCATTTCGCAGTACAAGCATTCCTCCACACTGAGGACATATACCCGATGATATTTTGGAATCTGTTCTGTACTTTGCTTCTTTTACGTTGCGAATATGGGTCTTGTTATCAACTACCTCCCGTATGTTCTTTGAAGAAAGACGTTCCACAACAACTTTTATATCAGCATCGGTAATGTACGATGTTTGATATGCTTGGATTGTGGAAAGAAGAGCGTTGTCGTAAATGACATGGTTTTGTGACGAGACTCTACTAATGTCGGCATTCCCAGTGAATACAACAATGGGGACAACTTTTAGGTAAGGCCATTCTTTCAGATTCTCCTTAATCCTATACATGTGTCCCACAGCCTGTTTTACTGGATTGTAGAACTGGTTCTTAGTGATATAGGTATATGTCTTCCAAGGTTTCTTGGGGTAAGTTACTTTGGTTACGATTATCTGTTTCCATTCCTGGGTATTATCATTGCCATATATCTCACCTCGATAGTTCTTCGTCTCTATGGCAAAAACTCCATATTTAGACACTACAATGTGGTCTATTTGTGTTGTGCCATTCGATGTCTTTAGCATGACATCATCCATCACGTGGTATTCGTCTGGTAGCCGCATGAGAATATCATGAATTCTCATTTCTCCCCGCTTACCTTTTTGTCGAGGGGAGTTATACCACCATCCGAAAACAATAAGACCGACGATGGCGACAATTATCAGTATGGACAGAAATAATTGCATTTATTCTACGATGTCAAACTTTTCTATGTAGTGGATGGTCAAGTCGTTAGCCAGTTGTTTGTTTTTGTCTGACATAGCACCTGCCATTACGAGGATAACTTCATTGTTGTAATTGCCATAATCAGCAACACGAGCAGCATCCATTACGGCTTGATACTTAACACACTGGAATATACCACGAGTGATGTCATATTCTGGGGAAGACGAAGGTTTTACCTCGATGGCAATATGCTTGTTTCCTTTGCATTCAAAGTAAACATCAAGTCTGTCACCAGAAAGGAGATCATGTTCAGTCTTGGCAGTAAGGACCTTTTTTATTCCAATGCTTTCTGGGTGCGAACAGATATACTCTTTGATTGATTTATGTTCCTTTCCTTCACCCCCGAAACCATGCCCTGAAGTTTTCATCTTGGACAAATCATCAGATGAAAAAATCTTGGCAGGTTGTAATCCAAGCGAATCAAGAACCCAATTCCAATCATATAGATGAGCTTGGAGGTTCAGTTTTCTAACCTCGCCCTTTTTGGAGTCAGGCGACAGCTTACTGTAGTTCTTGATAACATAATCAAAACCATCACTTGGCAAGTCGGAGGTTTTACTAAACACAAGACAATTTAAGGTAGGAATCTTTTTACCAGATTGTTTTTGCAAATCGTCAATAATGTCTTGGATAGTACCCATGACATTTCCAATCTGATTTGTCTTATGTCCCACAGCAGCAGTCAAATCAGAATAATAGTGAGGCTTGTCCCATGCTCCTTGTGCCCAACGCACAAGTACGGGAATCATTTTCAAAGCCCATTCTTTATTCGTAGCCATCTTGATTATCGGTTTATCTAACTACATATTGATATACTTCACTGGATTCTGGCTTTTGCCATAGAAGGCTGTTACGTCTTTTCCAATGTAAGTGGTATGTTCATCCTCAACTCCCAGAAATTCACACCGTCCAATGTGTTTCGGGTCTTCAGTGTATTTCCAATCAACGGGATTATAGACTTCTTCAACAATACCGTTGACGATTGCCAGTACATGAGTAGCCTTTCTTGCGCGAGTTATATCAACCTTCCAGTATTTACGAGTCATCTCATAAAGATTCTCCCTTTTCACTTTCCCTACTTTTACACACATAATGCGGTCTTCGGGATTGGGTACAAGTGCTTTCTGATTCATATTATTCCCTGTCATAATGGTTTTCGACATAGTCCTCATTCTTGCCTATAGCCAAGAGTATGATAATCATCAACAAAGGCGTTGCTAAGAGGCTCAGGAGTACCCAGACCACCACACTGCGGTTCCGTTTCTGTGCCATTACTGCAACCAAGACATAGAGTCCTACGGTTATACCAATGAAGAATAAAAGTCCAACAATGGCTATTATAAGGTACATGCCTTCATTCCCAGTCGAGCGTTCATAGTCATATCTGCCAAAAGGTACGTCATCTATTGATTCCGTGGTTTCTTTTTCAACATTATAATCTTTGAGCTGGAACTTTACCTTAAATGCAGGAGAACCACTTGGTCTATTCTCTGATTTGTAATAGTGATAGCTTCTTTCATGTTCGTATGCTGGGATGTCAAGCTTCTTAGTCATCCCTGGAGCAATACTCACACGTCTGGTGAACTCTTCATAGTCCAGTTCATTGCCAGACATGTCAAGATAGGTAATCAAGAACACAACATTCTTGACTTCCTCACATGAATTGTTTTTTAACGCCAATGTACCGCTGCTATCCAACCATCCTTGTTCATAAGACACCATCGTAATGTCTTTGTCTAAATCCTTGTTGGCTGCAAATGCAACCATCGAAAGGAAGATGCTCAGTAGAGCAATCGTTAATCTTCTTGTTGCCATATCTTTGAGTTTTGTTGTTACATTATTTTACACTGTTCTTTGTTCACAACCCTGTCTCTGAACAACCGCATATTGGTGAAGTTTCGGGAGATGTTCTGAACAAGTTCCAAATAGTTATCGCTGCCATCAGGCCGCTTGTGATAGAACGGCTTTATTGAAACGCAGTTCTCATGTTCAAAGACGGTGTTGAGCAAAGTCCTGTCAGAATTGCCACAGGAGTGTCCCATTATCAATACTTGGAACGGGGCTGACATCAGGAATTCCAGCATGATGTGGTAATGTCTTGTTAACAGATACCTTGAAGATTTGTTGTTCTTCAATAACTCATTGTCATTCCTGTCAAGAATGTCTTTATAGTCCTTATCAAGTTCATCCCCATAGCCAAAGATTATATTCTTAGGATGCTCCAAGTCGCCATGAATGAAGTTGTGTTCAAGGTTGAAATTGTTATAATTCTTGGCAGTTGCTGTGTAGTTGAAACTCAGCAGCATAATACGCCCAGGAATCAGTTTGTTTCGTTCCTCTGGATTATATTCCACTTCTTCATAACTCTTAATGTCCAGCCCTATGTTTTCCAACGCTTTCTTTCTCCCTTCCGTTGAAAAATCTGCTGGGTCGAAGAACTCTATCATGGCATCATGTAACTCTTTGATGTAGTGGTTTGTGCCGATGGAACGAAGATATTCAACCAACTTTTCCTGTAAGAAAGCCAACTGTTCGTTCAGTTCCTTCATAGAATAGCCGCAATCTGGGTTTTCTGTACACTTTTTCAATAGTTGATAGTAATCGTACTCAATATCGACCCAACCTCTTGTTTCTATTGACTGGAGGATTGTTCCGAAGAATTGGGAATATGTCACAGAAAATTCATCTGCATTTTCCTTGAAGGTACTTATAATCTCAAATGGAGGGTACTTCCATTCTCTTGTTATCAAATCCCTTAATGAATGAGAGAAGAAGAAATTGAACCAGTTAGCGCATCCTGTTGTATTCTTAATCTCCAACTTACACAAGCAATCTTCTGAAACAGCAGAGTCCTCTGTCAACATGGCATTTAATCTCTGTTCCCAATACCAGTTTATGAAGTCCATATAACTGGTTTTGAGACCATGCGCCATGTCGAAACCATTTCCTATGATGACAAGTCTGTTCATTCTTCGTTATCGCTATTAAGATAATTGTACATTGAGAATTGTCTCTCTATCTTTACAATAGTCATCGTCCCATACAATTTTCAGCTTTATATGCTCCGTGTGTCCACAACATAATGCAATCCTTTCTTCTACACTGTTTGTTGCATTGATTAAATCGTATGGTCCCCAATTCTCATGAAAGAAGATTAAACCTTCCAATTTATCTTGGTCGAGTATTTCAACTCTTACATTCGATGCATCAGCAGGACCTGCATTCACAATCCTGACGATTGAATTTGACTTACTTCTATAGGCATTACACTTAATATTTGCCTGAAGTTCTTTCGCCTCAGCTTTCTGCAACTGGCGAATTTGAAGATCGTTCAAGCGTTTCTCTTGTAACTTCAACTTGCGATCATGCCGCAAGTATGCAAAAACACCACCAGTTATTCCTAAAGCAGAAAGAATCAGTCCGCCCCAATCTTTTACAAATTCAATCCAGTCCATATTTACTTGATTTTAACAAATTTGTTACCCTTGAAAGCCTTCCTTAGCTGGTCTTTGATGTAAGATGCAGCATCTTTCTGCATTTCTTCCTTGACTTCATCAAAGGCTTCTTGGTTGAGTTCTTTCAGTTCCTCAATACCACCAAAGTATTCTCTGTTACAGAATGTACATTTGATGTATGATTTGTCATCATTGAACTCAAATTGATCTTCGCAACCACATGTTGCACAGCGAAGATGTATCTCATAACTATCTTTTAGTTTATTAGTCATATTCTAAACATTTGGTGCAAAGCCGTTCTTACGCATCCACTGGATGGCTGATAGCCAACGTTCTTTTGATATTCGCTTCTTTGATTCATGCCAGTTGTTCAGCACCTCATTCACGATGTCGGCATCAGTGAAAGGCTTATTGCTATGCAGCAAATCTTCCCATGCACTATAGAGTGTGGCAACAATTTCACAACGCTCTGTGTTTTGCGTCTTGAACGTATCAATAATTTTTTCGAATGCGGGCAAAACGGTAGAATAGTATTTGTCAAAATACGTTTTATGCTTGCCGCAGTTCTGCATTGGCACATATCTGTTCCCTTTCTCTGTCCGCTTCACATCAAACCACTTCTGCTTTTTCAACTGACTATCAATGGAGCGTAAGGCTCGGTTGTCATAAGGACCTGCTGCATCTCTGTGATAGTGTGAGCCGATGTCTATATGACAAAGACGTTCTGTGAGGAACAACATCTTCTCCATCTTCACATGACCGAAGGTCGGTTCTTCGCACAGTCTTTCTGCAATCTCTGCCGCCAAAACGCTCCTTCGGAAATGGACATTTGCAGATGTGGCATTAGTTTTAACCGCAGTTTCCACCAGCCTTATTTTACCAGTTAGTAACTGCTGCATCATACCTTGCTTTATCTGCTCGTACTTCGCTTTCTTGGCTTCGAGGGCAGAGATCTCTTTGTCCATAGAGGTGAGTACGGAAGCGATGGCTTTCTGTTCATTAATCCGCGGAACAGCAATGGTAACTTTTGAAAAATCTTCCATATTAACCGCAGCTAATCCACCTTCATTTATATTTCTTCTACACCATTCACCAAGTATAAAGCAATAATGATAGAACCACAGAACATCTACCGCTTGCGTCAACGATTTACGAATTATTAAATTCGTAAATCGTTGATTCGCAAGCGAATCAACAATTAGGAGCGCATGCTCCCCGATGGTGGCTGTTGTAGACATAATAATACTATTAGCAGGGAAAAGATTTCCTTTTACTGCCTCTTCGGTAATGTGCTGAATGGCATCAGAGAGTATTCTGCCATTTGTACGTATATCCTCCATCCTTAACCAAGGAATTGTACCATTCTCCCAAAAACTATTAAC
>CAYFQD010000039.1:0-8245 GCA_964345275.1 uncultured Oscillospiraceae bacterium | reverse complement strand
AAGCATCGAGTTACCCTTCACGCATAAACCATTGTGTATAAACAAGATATGAATAAATTCAAGAATAAGGGTTACATGGTTCACTTTCTCGGGAAAGGCTTCCTGAGAGAAAATCTGCCAGACTCGCTTCTCACTTCTTCCACAGCAAGTGAATCTCACGAGAATCATCAAGGGTATCTATAACTAATTATCTATCAGCTCTTTCGTTATTAAACGGTAGAAAAGTTAGGACGTAGATTCTGTGAGCGATAAAAACGTCGAAGATTTAACACTTTTAACTTTACTAAACCACAAAAAACACTAAAATGTGCAGAATTTGAGTTGTTATTATGGCTTATAGTGGATGATTCCTTCGATGGAGATTTTAAACTGCGACGATCTGTCGCAGTTTTACTTTGGACAACCTACTAGCTTTGATAAGTAAGTTCAGAGACGATGATTAGACCATATTATATTACGCGCGTATGAATACGTCAATAGGGGTATCGCGAACTTCTACCAATTCTGTCGTGTTGCTGATGTGCAAGAGGTAAAATGAGCTATCTGATAACAACTTCGGAGCACAAACAGGTGTCAATTTGCTATCTCAACATCCATTTTTGTAGTTAAATATGTATAAAAACGTATCGTAATTACGAAAATTAGAGATAGATATGCTGTCTTTATAAAATATTATTTGTATTTTTGTAGCAAAATTACGATAATAGATAAAATATTACAGTATGATACGAGATTTTTGGGTAAAGAACTACCTTTCCATTCGCGACAAGCAGGAATTAAGCTTTGTGGCCAAAGGACCATCTTCGGAACTTGTCACCGAAGTTGCTGATGGTGTGTTCTTGTACAAGTTAGGCATCCTATATGGTTCAAACGCTTCGGGTAAGTCAAATATGCTGATTGCCATGAATGAGGTTTTCCGTTTGTTGGTCATGCCAAAGTCTGATGCGACAGTCGGAATTGGCGGTTACATTCCCTTTGTGCTCACCCAGGATGAGCCGACGGAAATGCACGTATCATTTTATGCTGTTGCCACCCGATATGACTACGATGTCAAATTCAACGGCAAGCACATTCTGAGTGAAGCCTTGTACTATTACCCAAACAAATCTAAGTCTTTGTTCTATGAGCGCAGTTTTGTGGGCGAGAATGTACAGGCAGACATCAAGTTTGGTGCAAGCCTCAAACTGCAAGTCAAGACACAGGAAAGCATCCGCGAAAACACACTGAACAACCACAGTGTGTTGTCCGTTTGCCGAAAGGCTGCCTTGAAAGAAGATATAGCTCCATTCAACACACTTCACGCTTGGATTATGTCCAATTATCACGATGTAGATGGTGATGTAGAAAAGGGACTTGTTGAAATCTTGAAGGATGCTTACAGCAATCCAAAGAAGCGTAAGTTCTATAACACCATGCTCCAGAAGGCTGACTTGAACATTCTGGAGTATCGTCCTATTGTGGAAGACCGCATTGTTCCCCATGAATTCCGTGAGCGTATCCAGAAGGAAAATATTCCAGAGGAGATGAAAGATGTTCTGTTGAAGCCAACCACAGATTCCATCACCTTCTTGAACCATTCTGATAATGGCAACTTTGACATTCCGCTCAGATGGCAGTCAAAGGGTACTCAGAAGTATATCCGTATATTAGATGCTTTGTACGATCTGATAACGAGTCCTCATGTGTACTATCTTGATGAACTGGGCGAAGATTTGCACAACGACCTGTTGTACTACTATCTCAATGTCTTCATCTTCAACACCGAAAAGTCGCAACTGATTATTACGAGTCAGGAGACCACCCTTCTGTCACAGGATATGATAAATGAGAACCGAGGTGTGGTGTGGTTTGTTGAGAAGAACAAGGAGACCGCTTCATCCGAGTATGCCCGTGGCGACTCCTTCGGTTTGCACAAGAATCTCTCTCTCTACAACTCCTACCGCATAGGTCGATTGGGTGCCAAGCCCGAACTGGGTAGTATCTTTATAAATCTGGAAGACTGATATGGGAAAACTACGACAAACAGCACTCATCCTGGGTGAGGGGCCAACGGAGTTCTTCTATTTCAAGTCCCTATGCGACGTGTTCAAGCGTCTGACAATCAAGCCAGACTATCCGAAGCATACCAACATCAAGGAACTTGATTTGAAGATTGCCGATGGTATAGCTATGGGCTACAACCATATTTTCTGCATCATTGACATGGACACGAAGGACAAGGAGCCAGAGCGCTCACAATATCAGAAACTAAAGGCAAAGTATGCTAAGCCCATCAACAAACCCAAGAAAGGCATCTACTGTGAGGTCAAGTTCTTCGAGACGCACCGTTGTACCGAGTTGTTCTTCCTCTACTATTTCCGTTACACCTCACGTCCATACGAAACACAAGAGCCCTTGCTCAAAGACTTGAATAAATGTGTTGAGTATCGGAAGACTATAGAGTTCCTCATCAAAACCAAGGGACTTCATAGTTACTTTGAGCACAACGGAGGCACTTTAAAAAAGGCAATGGCAAATGCCAATCGGTCTATGAACGAGATGCTAAATGAAGGTAGAGATTATACTTACTCTGAGCTGGGAAGGTTAATGGAAGAACTGAAAGTGTTGGAATGATAACATATTAGAAGTTCTATTAAAGAAAAGTTGTAAAGAAGGCAAATTAAAATAGGACATGAGAGCTATAATAAAAACATTTGAATCAGGTGCAGGCGACTGCATCTTTCTCGTAATGAAAGACGAGATGGATAACAGTTGTTTTCATATTATGATGGATTGCAATGTACTGACAGATGAGATAAAAGCTTATATACGTGATGAACTTTACAAACGTATAGATGTACTCATAGTTACTCATATTGACAGTGATCATGCTAATGGTATAACCAAGCTAATGCGTAATCCTGATTTTGCAGATCTGCAAATTGGGATGATTCTGTTCAATGGGTTTCAGCCACAAACGGAACAACCTCAGACTTTGCCTTCAACAACTGTTGTAAAACTTCAGGCAGTGGCTGAATTGTTGCCGCCGACGGTAGATGAAGCATTTCAAAAAACGAATGGGATGGATGCGGCATGTTTAATCACTGAATTGAATAAGCATCCGCAATGGAAAGCCGTATGGAGACAAACTCCGATATTGGCAGGAGAAACGATGCCACTTGGTAATAAAGGGAAATGGGGCAGACTGAGAGTACTATCCCCAACACAAGACGCGATGGACAATTTGCTACACGATGTAAAATTGGAATATGCCAAAAGATTAGGTTCTGCACCTCCAAATGAGGATTTCTTAGATCAGGATAAATATTACGAATTGATGCTACGACTATCTGAACAACGTAAAAGACCCTTTTTGTCAAGAAAAATCAATGCTACAGCTATCACTAAAGAAATGCTGAATAATAGCGCAAAAACAGATGCAGAAGAAAATGGTGTTACCAATGCTAATAAAGCGTCACTAGCTTTTTGTTGGGAAGGCGGTGAAGATATGAAACGCATACTTCTGATGGGAGACGCTGTTTCATCACAGGTAGTGACTGAATTAAATGACATCGATGATGATAGAATTTGGTTTGAAGCTGTGAAGGTGTCACACCACGGGAGCAAGCATAATAGTAGCATAGAACTAAATGCAAAAGTTGATTCGGCTCACTACTTCTTTACAGGTGGAAAAGAAAATGAAGGGCCAGATATTGAGACTGTTGCAAAAATAGCAATGAAACCGCTAGCTGAAGGAATAGATCAACGGGTGATTCATTATAATCATGAGAAAGGCATTAACCTTTGGAAAGAATTGAATAAAGAAAAGGCAATACAGTTGCTTAATAATTATCATACACTGTTGAATACAGACAATACATATGAATTTGAATATTGACAATTACGGAGGTAAAGGAGTAGTTCCCGTATTTTGTAGGAACTATGTAAGCGGCACAGCTTTCTTTGTATCACCAACACACTTGTTAACTGCTGGGCATGTAATAGCTGAGTATATTTTAGACAAAGAGACAATGGTTGCGGTGGTTGTTGAGGATGAGTATAAGGCTTGTCGCGTACTTGCACACCAAGACATTCCTGATGTGGCTATTTTGGAATGTGTTGAATATATATGCCCTAATGAGTATGTATTGCCATTACTATCCAGTAAGTTTAAAGAGGGTATTGATTTGTTGATAGTCGGGTATCCGAGAGAACTTGGCAATGGTGTGGACTATTTCGGCGTGACGGTGAAAAATAGCCGAAAGAAAGCCGACCTCAAAGGAGGCTTTGACCGGATGGTTGTGAGAACTGACAGTTTTGGCTTTAATAGTTATGAAGGTTTTTCCGGGTCGCCAGTGATTAATGATTTCGGAATGGTTGTAGGTATAGAAACAGATCAACTATATTATTCGTTAGGCTATCTTTCTATCCTTGCCATAAAGGATATGGTGGAAGAGAAAACGAGAATTAAGATTGAAGAAAGGGATGACCTGTTTGACAATTCACCTTATGGATTGAGGAGAAGCTACGATCATATTCGAAACCATACCTGTGATGTGTTAAAAACACGTTATAACGACAGGGTACATGTTGTGAATGAATACGTAGAAAAAGCTATAGAGAGGTTCTGTGGCTATGGATTTGAAGAGGAACGTTTTTTCATTCATAAGAACTATATTATTTGGCATGAAAAAGTAGCGGATTCAATCCGGACAAGTATCGATGCGATACCTGCCATCAGAAACTATTTGTTAGATGGAGTTATCACGGATGAAGTGTCTGATGAATTTTATGGAGTGCTAAATCCGTCTGATAGAGACAAACAACTACACTCGGACTATCGTCAGGAATTAAGAACTATTTTCAAAAAAATAAATACTTGGCTCCACGACAAGAGAATGTATGATGAAAAGAAACTCATGCATGTTAGCGGCATGGCTGGTTGTGGAAAGTCTCATTTGTTGTATAGAAAAGCAGAGACTATAACTTCAAAGCAGCGAGTCTATATGTTTTTAGGGTCGGAATTTTCTTCTATAGAAGATCCTGTAACAACAATGGCACGTGTGATGGGGTGGAAAGATTCAGACCCATTGAAAGCATTGAATGACGAGTTGGAACTTGAGGGTGGAAATATAGCCACTATCATTATAGATGCTTTGAACGAGGGAGCAGGAACCCATTTCTGGACGGAGCAGCTACCAGTGCTCAAAAACAAGATATTGCGCTATAGTCATTTGAAACTGATAGTTTCGTTAAGAACTCTTTCAAAAGAAGACTTGTTGAATGATCAATTACGATATGAATGGCTTAAGGTTGAAGTAGAGGGCTTTGCTGACCGAGAGAAAGCAATTAAAGATTATTTCGAGGTGTATGATATAAGAATTGACGAATCTTCTTATACAAAGATAGAGGAATTCAGCAATCCCCTGTTTTTGCGAATGTTCTGTGAAACATATTATAATCAGACCCCATACGAGCGCGAAATGGTGCTGAGACTTCCTATATATGAGAGATATCTACAAAAGCGCAACTACGAAATATCAGATGGCGTAGAAGAAGATGTTAAACGGAATATAACAAGCAAGTATATATTGTGGGTTGCACAACGCTCACTTGAACAATTCCAATGTGATGACTTACCAAGGCAATTGGCTTATAAACGTTCTTATAAACTTTGTCCTTTCAGGACGTGGAAAAATAGCCTGTTGAGAAACTGTCTAGAAGCAAATCTGCTTCGTGAATATACTACGGAAAAAGGTGACTTTGTAGATTTTGAATTCGATTCGATGGGTGATTACTTGAAAGCTGAGCGATTGTTGAGTCGCAAAAGTGATGATGGCGACCGCTTTAAGACACTCATTAGAATATACGATAGGATGGATGCCGATTATCATTCGAATCATAATTGGCAGAAGAAACTTAATTTTGTGAAAGCATTTCTGAGCGTATGGAACCCTCCAACAGCTATATGGCAGCAGCCTGAATTTATAAATGGAAAGCTAACGAGCATATTGTTAAGCAGTATGCCTTTACGTAATCAACGTGATGAAAAGAATACACTTACTTCAGATATCATAGGGAAAATCCTGCAGAACAATCCTGACTACATCCAGCCAGAGCTTATATTACAAAACATAGAACTATATAGTACAGGATTGATAGATAAAGTACATGCTAAGTTGATGGATATGACAATGTCTGAGCGAGACCTGGTATGGACTACCAAAGTGAACGGATTGTTCGATGGAGCGTATTATCAGGATCTTTTAGAACCTCTACAGCTTACCTTGCAGCACGAAATAGAAACGTTGCTGACGGTTGAAATATGGATGTTGAGTACAAGTTTCCCTTATTTAAGGGCTTATATGATGAGGAAAGTTAAAGATCTATTATCAGAGCATGCGGGCAAAACAAATGAAATGATAGACAAATTCCATGCTGTAGATGACCCATATATCCTATCTGGCCTATATGCTGCGGTTTATGGCGTAATTGTCAGTGTTTACAAAGGCGATTTCAGCAGAGGTATTGCAGAACAAATATATTCCTACCACTACGGAGAAGCAGGGAAAGCACCACAATACTTGATGGTAAGACACTGGACGCTTAAAATTCTAGAGTTGGCCAATCATCAAGACCCAACAATAGATGCGTGGAATAAAGCTCAACCGCCCTATATTGTAACAGAGGATATTTATGCCGAAATGCCAGAAGAGGACTATGAAGCAGATGGATATTTTGGTGAAACATATGGTGGAAAGCAGATAACACGCTCGCTGTTTCATTGGGACTTCAGCCGATATATTATTGGAACAAACAGTAACAATGAGTCTAGAATTTTCTACCGAGACGGTGAAGGTGTAAGCTTGAAGAAAATAGAACATGCTATAGCATATTTGATAAAACATAAGTTTGGATGGAATGATGATTTAGGAAAATATGATGCTGATGTGCCATACCAAACTCGTGCAGAGAACTCTGTAGAGCGTATAGGGAAAAAATACCAGTGGATAGGTATGTATAGGGTCTATGCCTACCTATGCGATACTTGTCAGATGAAGACTAATATCTGGACGTCATTTGAAAATTTTGCAGAGAAGAATTACCCATGGTATGCCCGTGAGCATGATTATTATGATCCAACGCTAACAACGAGAGATTTGGCCTTAGAGTATTCTCATCGTTTGTTTGAAGTGATACACCCAGTATCGACAATGGACATTGCCGCAAAAGAATGGTTAAATGATGCCCGGCAGATGCCGCCATTGTACTTTACGGTGAAAGACCGTAATGAAAGAGAATGGGTTGTGTTACAAGCATATAGCATAATAAAGGAGGAAAACGAAGACGAAAAACGTGAGCAATTTGTTTTCTACAATGGGTTGTTTACCGAAAGAGATGATTACGAAAAGTTGAGAATATGGGCAACAGAAACTAACTTTTATGGTCGATGGATGCCAGAACATCGAGGAAGTATTGATTACCATTGGAATGAGTATCCTTGGGCAGATAGCTACATACAACTTGTTGATGAAGAGGACGAGACTTTTCATGAAGGAGGTTGTGAGATGAAATTGGCTTATGAGTCGCAATTGCAAGAGGACTACAAGGGGATGAAAGATGAACATCATTTTTTGACTACCGTCTATATGCCATGTAGGGATATGATGGAAATGTTTGGGTGGCATACTGCTGAACGTGGCGTCATTCGCGATGCACAGGAAAATATTGTAGCTATCAACAGAGAAATTCCAGGAGAACCTTTGCATACTTTGTTGGTTTTACGTAGTAAGTTGGATGCTTATTTGGAAGCAAAGAATAAGGTATTGTTCTGGTGTCTGATTGGTGAGAAGCAATTAGGGAATGCCCCCTATGCCCATATAGAACGTTTGACAGGTGCCGCAGCTTATAGGATAGGTGAGGAAATAGACGTGATGCAACCATTGAGGAATGAACCACCAGCACCGCCAAGAGAACGTATGAAGTTAGAGAAAAAAGATTTTCCATCAATATCAGAAGAATTCTTCAAAAATTGAAGAAAGATAATTAATTGTCTATAGGTCAAAATGGGTGGTAAAAATCTCCTTTCTTAATTAATAGGTTGTTTGGAGTAATGTGTTCAGATTCGCCCGGAAACCGCATCATCTCACCAGTTTCCGCCCGAAATCATATACACAGAACTACTTTGTCACAATATCATACAATGACTTGTAGTCCTTGGCAACGTCGTAGATGTAGCCGTTGTCGCTGATGGCCTTGAAGTGGC
>CAYFQD010000038.1:0-8423 GCA_964345275.1 uncultured Oscillospiraceae bacterium | reverse complement strand
ATCTTCTTCTTGATAATCTGCTGAATGTTTGTAACTCACTGATACACAGCATATATTAGCCTCCTAAAAGAACAAAAGAAACAAACTGGAAACAAAAATTCAAGAAACCCCCTAATTGCAAACAAGAGATAACAAAAATTAACGTGGAAAGCAAATGAAATTTGCCGATGTTATCATTCTATTAAAAAAAATAGGTTTAGTCATTTTGGGATTAATTTCAATTCAATTATTCATCTTCACACAGTGTGAAAACCAAATTTCAGTAAAGAACAAAACATGGAAAAACATTGGATAGAATAATTGAAGATTCAATGAAACAGATTGCTTAAAAGATTGAGTTAATTGTATTGCAGTACAACTAATTTGAAATGTGAATTTTGCTTTCTGCAATTGGCATAATCACAAAATAATATGAAAATAATCAAATAAATCGAATTATTTTCGCATAGATTTGGGGAAAAGCATTGATAATACGAGTCTTTTTCTTACCTTTGCATTTAAATTTAGTTATTGAACATATGGAGAGCAATGGTCTAAATAGAATCAAAGTCATGTTGTGTGAGAAGAATCGCACAGCAAAATGGCTAGCAAAAGAACTTGGCAAAGATCCAACAACCATTTCAAAATGGTGTACGAATCAATCTCAGCCAACATTAGAAATATTAATTAAGATTGCCGACTTGTTAGAAGTCGACTATACAGAACTTGTAAGAAAATAAATTAGTAATGCCGAAAATAGTAGCTTCTCTATTCTCTGGTTGTGGAGGTTTAGACCTCGGATTTACTGGAGGATTCACTTATAGGGGACAGGATTTTGCGAGATTAAATACGCATATCGTGTTCGCTAATGATTTTGATGCAGATGCCCATGCATGTTATAATGCTAATCCTTTATTAACCGAAGATGGTGCAGAGTGTTTACTTGAAGATATTAGGAACGTAGACGCAGATCAAATTCCTAACTTTGATATTTTACTCGCAGGTTTTCCATGTCAACCATTTTCTAATGCTGGAAATAGAAGGGGTGTTGAAGATGCCAATGGCAGAGGCACACTCTTTGCTGAATGTGAACGAATTATTCGTAGTAAAATAGAAAATGGTCATCGTCCTCAAGCTTTTGTTTTCGAAAACGTAAGAGGTATTCTTTCATCAAAGATGCCTGATGGTGTTACTACTGTGCCTGAAGAAATCATTCGTAGAATGGCTGAATTAGGCTATAATGTTAGTATGAGATTGGTATGTGCTTCTGATTATGGAGTACCACAGAAACGCTATCGTGTTCTAATTGTTGGTATCGATAATCAATTAGGCATTGGCGAGTTTGACTTTGATGACATGATTCATCTTGTTGAAGATATGAATATACCTTCTGAACATTATGGTCATCAAGAAGAACTTGTTTTGGGAAGAATTTTACAAGGAGTAAACAATGCTCCCGACAATGACGTGTGGCAATTTAGCCCAGGTACACAGCAAACCGTTGATTTAATTGGAGGTTGTGCCCATGGTATGCAGGCTTTTGACATGTTCCATGATGGATATGCTCTTGACCAATTGCCAGCGATATGCTTCGAAGGAAGATCTTGGAAGGATATTCCTTATGATCAGTTGACTCCTCGTTTCAGAAATATTGCTGACAACCCACAAAAATATCATGCACCAAAGTTTTTTAGAAGATTTGCATTCGGAGAAATTTGTGGTACAATCACGGCATCTGCTCAGCCTGATAAATGTGGTGTTACTCATCCAGTAGAAAATAGAAGATTTTCTGTAAGAGAATGTGCGAGAATCCAGTCATTCCCAGACAATTATGAATTCGGTGCAATTCCTTTGCAGTCAAGATATAAAGTTATCGGAAATGCAGTACCGCCTATTTTAGGCTGGGTTGTTGCATCTTCTTTGTTAAACTTCTTACCAAATGACGATTAGTTATGGCATACTTTTCAAAAGAAGCCATTTTAAAGGCTTACAAACAATTATCCAAGCTTTCTGCTGATCCAACAGCACAGGGAGCAACTCAGCGTGTTAGTGCACTTCGTTATTTTGTAGCATTAGATAGTTTCTATGCAAATTATCATCATGACTGTGATACTAAAGACTCTAGCGATAAAGAGTCTTTCACTGGCTACGTTGGTGAAGCTGTAAAGGTTACTGAAGATTTATACAGTGGAAATTTCTTCTTTCCACTCATTCATATTCAAGGTGATTATAACGTTGGAAGTAATTTCTATTCGACTGGTGTAGTAAACATCTCAAAAGAATCTCCAAGTACGACATTTAACTATCCACGTAGAGGAAAAAATCCACTGATGGAAGTTGAGAACGGTGTATTGATAAGAAAAGTTGAATTTTACCCAAATCTTTCTTCTTATCTTAACAATAAGCCTGAAATGAAAGCTGCTTTCGTTGTTTGGCTATTAAGAAATGATTACATATCAAATGACAACTATGAAGGTATTAAATTAGCATTGATTAATAAGTTTTCAAAAGAATTTGTTGACGTATTAATGCCTTCTACATCATTAGATTATACATATAATGACTATCTCACTTTTGCATCTACAAAATGCACACTTGAAGAATTAGACGTACGTCAAACTATTGTTGCAACAACAACTGTAAAATCTGGAGTACAGCAAAGCGGTAAAGCTTTTAACATACAAAGCTTGACTCCAACGATTTTGTATGGCCCTCCTGGAACTGGTAAGACTTACCATATGCAGGAGGATTACATAAACCGTTTCGACAAAGAGAATCGATTTGTGACGACCTTTCACCAGTCATTTAGTTATGAAGACTTTGTTGAAGGATTAAAGCCTCTTTTGGATGGATATGACTCTGAGAACATTACATACCAAATCGAAAAGGGTGTATTTAGACAGGCATGTGAACGTGCTGCTTTGATTGCTGGTTTCAACAGCCTTGAAGATAGTATCAATGCTTCAAACAGAATTGAACTATATGATACCGCTGTCAAAGAAGGAAAGTTGGTTCTTCTTTGTATCGATGAAATTAACCGTGCAAATGTATCTGCCGTCTTTGGAGATCTAATTTCACTGATCGAAGAGAACAAAAGAATTGGTGCTAAAAACGAGATGACAGTTAGATTACCTTATTCTAAAAAAGAATTTGGTGTGCCAAAAAATTTATTAATAATTGGTACAATGAACACAGCTGACCGTTCTATCCAATTATTGGATTCTGCGCTTCGTAGAAGATTTCGTTTTGAAGAACTGCTTCCAGACTATAATGTTTTGGAAAAGCGTTCTGCATCAATACTCAAAAATATCAATGCCAAAATTAGATGTTTCATAGGAAAGGATTCTCAGATCGGTCATAGTTATTTCATAGAAGCTAAGAATGATCTAGATATCTTTGTTACTCTAAGGGATAAAGTAATACCTCTTTTGGAAGAATATTTTTATGGAGAAGTAGAAAAAATCAGAAAAGTTCTCAGCGAGACGGAGAAGAATAATTTGAATTACTTCTATGTAGAAGATAAAGAAGCAACATCTTTCCATAAAGAATTCGATGATGAATATGAAGAAGGAAAGTTATTTTATCAAATTAATTCCAAGCTGTTTTCTGTAGCAACTGAGGACGAAGCAACAAAGTTTATTGAACATTTAATTCCTGAGGATACAAACGAATAATGGGAACAATAACCATAGCTCACGAGTTTGATATACTTTATCGAGAAGGAAATAAAACCTTTGAAGATGGTGTGTCATTGCCAAAGAAGTCTTTTGACAATCTTTGGCAATATATTCTTGAGAGTTCCAACAATGAAGTGGAACAGGTTATGACAGTTCACACTCGCGGCGGACGACGGTTCATTAAAACTGGTCGTTATGTTGGAACCATTCAAACGAGGGATGGACACACAATAGAAATCCTTCCCAAAATATATAAAGCAAGTAGTGGTACTCTTGCTGATGTTAAACTCTGCAGAAAAGTTTTCTTGCAGATGTTAAGACATTTTACTGATAGACGTGCCAAGACTTTCCAAAATGCTACACTTGAAGCAAAAGAGGGCTTTCCGATATTAGAAGCTTACATCAGTAACTATCTCAAGGAACTAGAAACATTGTTGGTCGTCGGGTTAAGAAAAAACTATTCGACAAAAAATGAAAATCAGAAATTTCTGAAAGGTAGATTGTTAGTAAGTAAACATATTGCCAAGAACTCTTGCGACAAGACTAAGTTTTTCATTTCGTACAATAAGTATATTCACGACATACCTCAGAATAGAATTATTGTTTCTACTCTTCATACCTTGAGCAACATATCTCATAGTAGCTCAAACCGTATGAGAATAAATGAATTACTAACAATGTTGGCTGATGTGCCTCAATCAACGAATATAGAATCTGACTTGATAAGATCAAAAGGTTCTAATCGTTTATTTGCTGCATATGAACAACTGATACAATGGAGCGAACAATTTCTAAGAGGACGTGGATTTACGACATTCTCAGGTAATTGTGTAAATCAATCTCTATTATTTTCTGCAGAACGACTATTTGAAGATTTTGTCGCATATCTTTTTAAGAAATATTCTCGAAATTGCAGTGTAAGTGCACAGCACAAAAAGTATTTCTTAGTTGATAAGCATCGTGAATCAGGAATGTTCCAGCTACGACCTGACATCTTTGTTGAAAGTGATAACAATGCTCTCAATTATGGCTGTGTAATCATTGATACAAAATGGAAGACTCTTGACTCATCAAGAATCGACAAACAATACTTCATTGACATGAAGGATATATATCAGCTTTATGCGTATGGTCAAAAGTATCGTAATGGGTACATGAAAGAGAATAACGATGATATTGTTCCTCAATTAGTTCTGCTATACCCAAGCACCGAAAAATTCTCAAATAAGTTGGATGACTTTATTTATGACGACATACTTCATACGACGGGATTAAGTTTAATGGTTGTTCCTTTCGATTTGTCTGATCCAGAATCATATGAAAGTCAAATAGTAAGCATTATTAAGTCACTCAATGTGAAGAAGTACCAACGCCCAGTGTATATGTACAATGAGTATGCTACATTGGTAGCAGAACCTTCTGTGGATGAATATATTGCAAAAAAGCCATTAATGTTGGTTGGATGCTATAAGAATGCTAATCACTTAAATTGGATAAAAGAACATTCCCTGTATAATATTCGATTTGGTGAAAGAAAAGGTGCTGCTCAAAGCATAATATCAGCCCAAAGACTACTCTTGTACAATGCAAATGACATCAATGAGTATTATGTCTATAATCTTGATCCAATTGAAAGTAAAATCGCAGATTACGAAACAATGGCTCATTTAGATTATCCCAATTTGAAACATAATAGGCGATATATTCTCTACAAAATCAAAGAACAAGTAGAGAGCCACTCTGTATATGATGTTAAAGCAATAAAAGGCGACAAAGGGAATATTCCTATGTTTGTAGAATACTAACAATTGTTATATTAGACGTTGAAAGAATTATACAAAGTTCGTAAAGTAGAAATATCTATTTTAGATAGAATTACACATGAAACGCAGAAAGACGTATCATGTGAATTTGGTGTAATCAAAGAAAACGAAGGTGTGCTGTTTCTTGAAGCCCATATCTTTGATGATAAAGCGTTTGCCAACTTCGACTATAATAGTCTGGGATCTCCCGCAAAAGCCAAAATGTATAGTTTCAATGATATAGAAATTGATGCTCCATTTATGGTGTTTACGGGAATGACAACAGATGAATGTACTGTAACTTTTAAGTGTTTCAACTACATTACTGTTTATGAAGAAGACTCGTTTTACGCATTTAGTAAAGCTTCTGGCGATAATGATAACCAATTATTAAGAATTGATTTTTGGGGATTAGATCTGCTTATTCCTGGTAAAGTTCAGTCACAACTCATGGTTGGTGATGCTCCTTTTGATATACAATTTAATAAAGATCCAAAAACAGGGGTGACATTCGCAACATTCCCTATAAATGAAGAAGTTGCTCATAACACCTTAACTGTAGAACTGTTTGAATTATTTCGTTACTCTTTAGAAGGTTATCTGTCACTAATTAATGGGACAGCTGTTTTTATTTCAAAAGAGTATTACAATGGTTATGTCAGAATTATCTCCTACAACAAAGTAGAGAATGCTTCACGTTCGTATTATGCATGTGGTAGTGCAAAGTTCTTTCGACCAAGTTCAATATTGTTTGAATTTGACAATTATGTACGATGGAACAAACTCTTAAATTTAAACAAATTCGTTTCCCATTTGTGCGCTTCGCAACAATTATTATATTTGGAAGATCGAGCTTTTATCCTCATATTAGTTTTTGAAGGATTATGCAAAAAGTATATTGAATTGCAAAAGGAAGCTAGAGTTCCTGAAAATATCATTTCAGATGAACTATTTAAACGCATGAGCAAAGACTTCCTCGATTTGACAATAAAATATAATCTTTCAGACGAACAATATCAAAAATTTAAGGGAAAAATAGAATCCTTAAATAAAAACAATCTAGCCACATACAAATTTCGTCTTATTCTGGATGATACAAATATTCAAGAAACAAGCAAAATTAAAAAATTAATCAGAAACGTTAGAAGTACTTTGGTTCATGAAGCTAGATTAAAAGGACATGAAGACTATCAACTTCTGTCAGAACTCATAAGGGAAGTTATTCTAAGACTTATAAATTCTAAAGTTGAAAGATATTCCGAATTTTCTGATCCTACCTTTATTGGTGATGCTCCAAACCTGTCATATGAAAAATTTATAGCAATGCATGATTTGGATGTAAATGAACCTGCAATAATTTCTCAATATGATAATAGAATAAAGTTAAAAATAAAACAATAAGATTGATGATTCATCTCTTCTAGATTGACAACAGGACATAGTAAACCACTGATATTTAGCATAATAGCCAAACGTCAGTGGGTTTATTGTTCCCAAATTGTGTACCATCAGCCATGATGGGAACAACAGATGATTAAAACCAGTGGTAGTGTTTGCCGATGGAAAGGATGATAACACTACCGACAATCACGATTCCCATACCGAAGAAAAACCAGACGAACCACTGTGCATAGTGACCAAGGTATGTTCCATCGTATTCTTTGAATCTTGCAGTCGATCTCTTGCGTTCATCAACAAGCATTTCATCGACCTCTCGAATATGTTTCTGCTCTCGTTGGGTCTGCTGAAGATGCTCCTTGTCGAAAGTAGCCTGTATTCTCTTCCAGTCAGCATCAGCAACATGGACTGCAACATTCAGTTTGTCAGGAGCCTCCTTCTGAATCTTGTCAAGTGTCTCATTGATGGAATCGATCTTCTTGCTGATTTCGGCAACCAGTGCAGCCATCTTGACTTCCTGACGTTGAAAGTCATGAACAGCAGTTTCATGCATCAGCATGGCATTGATGAGATTTGATGTAGCCAGTTCCAGTTTCTCATTCAGCTTCTTCAATTCCGGCACACGATCAACAATGCTCTGCTCGGTCTTCTGACCTTCAATATCTTCCTCGACTTCATCCATCATGGAACTGAAGTCGGACTTATCCTCTCTGCCTTTACTTTTTCTTATCATAGACTTATAGTTTTATCGGTGATAACCACGACGTGGCTTTGGCATTGGTCTGCACATAGAATGGGACATCTGGAGGCAACGGCGAGCATACTCCCGATCGTCCTCGTCATCCTTCTTGCCCCATCCAGACTGTGGTGAACCGCCACCACCGCCACAAGATTCGGACATGGAAGTTGCGGCATCCACATAGCCGACAAAGAGCAACATGGCAACATGAGCCACGTCCTCGACAGTTGCAAGATCGTTGTTCTCTGGTATCTGAGCCTCGTTGAAGAACACGTCTTTGACAGCGTTAGGAATCCAGATACTCTTGATACCATTGCCTGTATCAATGTTGAATACCGTGTTGACAGGTTCTGGCTTCGGCTGAATTCTGGTCTGGGTATAAGTTGGAGTCTGAGCCACAGGACGGACTGGCTTAGCCGTTGGAGTAACGACAGGTGAAACTGGCTTCTCCTTGACCTGTACAGGAGTTGGATGGAGTTTCTTCCATGTGGCTTCAAGCTGTGAAACCATGTATCTTCGACCAATCTCAGAAGCCTTGAATACAGAGGCATTCTTGCCGATGGTATAACCAACAAGCTTGTTCTGCTTGTCATACTTCGGATTCACCTCATAGCCCTTGAATCTCAGCATATGGAAGTATCTGTCAACATCAAACCTATCCATGTTCTTGAGGGTGTATTCGCAGAAATCCGCAATACTCTTCCTGCGCATTTCACGTATCTCCTTGGATTGTCTCCACCCATGTCTCATGTTGATGATTTCCGCAGCCCTCATTGCACGCTCATGAATTTCTTTTATGTTGATTCTGCTACCACCCAGATCAACACG
>CAYFQD010000037.1:0-8571 GCA_964345275.1 uncultured Oscillospiraceae bacterium | reverse complement strand
CGGGCATCCTGATAGTACACCTTATCTGCAGCTTTAAGCCCTGGATATGGTCCATCCGGTGAAATTGCAATGGTATATACGCCCAGTTCCCTTGCCTTTAATATAAGCGGAAGCTGGTAATTCCCGGCTCCGAGTATCAAGAGTTTTTTCATTCTTGGTCTCCTGTTGCTTGTCTCTCTTGTCAATAACTTCTCTAACCACATACTGAGGTGTCTGGTTCAGGCAGAGATAAATTCTTCCGATATATTCTCCGATTACACCAAGAACAATTAAAATTATTCCTCCTACCAGAATGTTTGTTGCGATTATCGAAGTCCAGCCCAGAGCCATGTCTGCGTTAGTGAACTTGCCGATTATCAAAATGATTATTGCGACAAATCCAATCAGCGCCATTATTCCGCCGAATATTACTGCCGTTCTCAGCGGCTTTATTGAAAATGTAGTAAGCCCGTTCACCCAGAGAGAAAGCAATTTTTTCAGTGTGTATCCCGAATTGCCGGCGACTCTGTCGTTCTGAGTCAAGTCAACATTTCCAATGTTGTGAGTGGTTCGCAAAAGCAGTCCGCCGATATGAGGATACGCATTTTCGTACTTTATCATCTCATCAACTATAAATCTCTTTGCCAGGAAATAAACCGATGTATTAATATCATCAGGCTTATCCAGAAAAAAATTAATCATGCTGTCATTTGCCCAGCTTCCCAGTCGCCTGAACAGGCTTCTTTTACCCCTGTCTCCATATTGAGCACAGACCACATCATAGCCTTCCTGCATTTTGTCATAAAAATCAAAGATAGTTTCAATGGGTGTCTGTCCATCATCATCACAGGTTGCAATCAGCTCTCCCCTTGACTGCTTCAGACCTGCCATTATGGCACAGGCCTGACCGCTGTTTTTGGCGATATCAACACCAACAACATTGTCGTATCTTTCGGTCAATTCCTTTATTACTATGAAAGTGTCATCCGGTGAGCAGTCATTAACCAGTATTATTTCCGATTCAAATCCTTCCCTGGAGGCAACTGTTTTCTGAATAGTGTCAACTACATCGGATACTGTATTTTCCGATTTATAGCATGGTATTACAAATGATATTAACATTGCATCTTCCTTTCAATCAGCCGTTGATTTATTCCCAAATCGGTCCTTCTATTCCCCTTCTTGTTCTGACTTTGATGTCAAGCTTTTCTCTTATTTCTCTCACTCTTGCATTCAGCTCATCTCTCGTTTCAGCTGACAGAATTATAACATTTCTCGCTGTTTTGTCACTGAAGGATCCCGTCTTAAGTCCGGGATAGATATCATCAAGAGAATGTTTTTTTATAAAAGGCAGCGACTTGACCTGTTCAACGCTGTCCATGTTGACAACTTCTCCCGCCGGCAGATAGAATGTTACATAACCGCAGTGACATTGAGCTGTTTCAAAATCAGGCAATTTATCAATTTCACCCATGGCGAGTTTCAACAGGAACTCAGATGTATTTATTCCTGACTGCAGCAGGCCGATATGCGAAGAAATAAATGAACCACCACCCCTTGCAGCTGCTTCGATCAGGTATATTTCTCCCGTATTCTCATCCTGAATGTATTCATCATGAGTGAGACCCTGTTTCAAACCGAATCCTGTAACAATATCATGATTCAGTTTCAAAAGTTTATCTATTGTTTCCTCATCTGCATCAGATGGATAAAGCCTTGTCTTTGATGCGAAAACATTTGGTATATTATACAGGTCTGTGTCGGCGTACATTAAGGTTTTTTCTTTGTAATTAACAACTATTGAATCAACTTCAAATTCTCTGCCTCTGATATGTCGCTCGATTATCAGCTTTCCCGTTGGCGAATAGCTCATTGAATTGAAGAATCTTGCCTCCAGCTCGCGTATTGAATCGATGAGATATACTCCCCTGCTTCCCTGATTGTCTACAGGTTTAATAATTGCACGCCTGTTGCATGTTTCAAAAAAATCAACTGCCTCATCCAGTGTTGTTACAACGCAGTAATCTATGGTAGGAAGCCCCAGCTCCCTGGTTTTTTCACGCATTAGACATTTGTCGGTAAACAGCCTTGCCGTTTCGTATCCTATTCCCGGAAGGTCCATTTTTTCAGCAACATATGCTACTGTTCTGACGGCAATGTCCGTCTGATCGGTTATTACACCCCGGATTTTTTCTGCCCTTGCAATTTCAAGAATAGTATCCTCATCTCTCACATCGATGTTAAACACCTTGTCTGCTATCGCAAGCCCCGGATATCTTCCTTCAGGTGATACTGCAATCGTGTACAGCTCCATATTTTTTGCCTGTTCAATAAGCGGAACCTGATAGACACCGGCTCCTATTATCATAACCTTTTTCATTTACTTCTCTTTCTGATACAAACGCCTAAAGTTATTGCAAATACAATTGTAAGCAGACTCATAAGCCCCGTATATAACAGGGAAGCTCCCATTATCCCATAGGAATTAACCAAATAATTTGACAGTGCCTTTGCAATAATCGCAACAGCCAGATAGCCCCAGGTTAAATACTGCTGACATCTTATTACCGTAACAACCACCGCGAAGAAATTTACCAGGGCAAGCATGCCTCCGCCTACAAGCAGAATGCACATCTCGATTCTGAGAGGCATCAGATCCGTATCATATATCAGCCCCAAAAGCCAGCACCCTATTATATATCCGCCGGCTATTGTCACAACGGTAATAACGCCGATTACACCTATCTGTCTGTAGACCATCCTGTTGAATTTCCTGTATTTACCGGCGGTCCAGGCCTCTGCCAGACTGACAAGAACAGGATTGAATACGAAGTTGGCCAGCATGCCGACCATAAATACCGGCATGAAAATAAAGTTGAACTTAGCCTGAGCCACCTCATTCATGCAGGTATCGATAGCATATTTCGGTGCATTGCCCACATACAGGAGCAGAAAATATCCTAAAAACAGCGGGAAGCAGGCAATGATAATCCCCTTTATCTTCTGAAAATCCCACCGGATTTTTATATCACAAAAATCCGGCGCCACCACCATTGTGGACATGAGCATGGTAATCAGAATGGCAAAGAACCAGACGATTACGGACACCAGAAGATTGTGTGTAATAACCAGAGCCGTCATGCATGCCGCTGTTCCGAGCGTCACTCTGAAGGAGGAGGTTTTGGCTGCTATATCCAGACGCCCCACCTGCTGAAACCTTCCGTAAAAAACATCAGCATAGCCGTCGATAACCTTGGTAAAACATACCACCATCAGTATCCAGAATTTCAGTGCGGAATAATTACCGAATACAAGACTGTAGCCAACATAGATAAAGCTGGCAATGATCATGGCTGCACATGTGATTATTCTGACGGTGTAGTAATCCGTAAAACTGTACTTCTCGTTCACATCGCTGACCTGATACTTCCTGACACCGAACTCTCCGATGAAAAGCATCAGGCTGGATACTGCAAAGGCGATACTGAAAATACCCGCATCCTCCAGGCCGTTAGTCCTCGTCATTACAATCAGGATTACCGGCGACTGAAGAGCCACAACCAGACCTGCAATGGTATTCCATATGTAACTGGAACGCCCCACATTATTTGTTTTTGTAAATAGCCCCTTATACTTTTCTATCATTGCAATCAGTCTACTACGCCAACAATAAAATCCGCAAGTTTTTCCGTGCATTTTTCTGTATCAGCTGTAAGATATTTTTTTCTGAAATTCTCCAATGTTGCAAAGTCGTATTGGCTTTCAAGCAGAGTCCTGAGTTCCTCTCCCGTCCGTGCCGAAATTGAAGGCATCTCCGAAACAGGGTTCACATTCAGACCCACTTTTTCCTCATACTCATCTATATCATACACATAAAAATACAGCGGCTTCCCCGTAACCAGAGACTCAACCGCCACCGCCGAATAGTCCGTTATTACTCTGTTGCATCTGCTCAGCCAGTCAAATGTGCTCTCGTCTCTGTCCACAATCACATTCCCCTCCAGATTAAGCTCCCCGATTATGTCCGCAAAGCTTTCCTCATAGAGCGGATGGGGTTTTACAATCAACATAAATCTGTCGTAATCAATCGCGTGAAATAATTCTTTAACTTTCAGCCGGTCGTTTTTCCTGAATGTGGGTGCATATAGAATTGTTTCCTTATCAGTTGCAAAATCGCTTTTCTCATGTTCTTCCTGCCGCTGCTTTATGTAATCGATCCTTGGCAGGCACAGTTCCACCAGCTTATCCCGGCTGCATCCAAACCCCTGACAGAAGAATTCACCTGTCCTTTGCGAAGGACAGATCACATAATCGTAATTTCTGTGCATGCACATTATATCGGCAATCTCACTGCTGTGTCCCGCAGGCCTGTCAACAGTCTGCCGTCCGAATTTCTTTATTGCGGCCATGGAGTGCCACATCTGTATTATTCTCGTCCCCTCTCTGTGATGGAGCACGCTGGCGGCAATGCAGTATCCGTCCAGAACAACCACCTTTGATTTTGCAATTGCATTCATCTGTGACAGCATATGAAAAGCATAACTCAGCTTGCTGCCGATTCCCGGCTCGATGAATTTAACCAGCACATGACATTCCATTTCCGGATATTTTTCTCTTATCATCTCACTGAGCATGGAAATATCCAGAGAAGTGTTCTTGCTCTGTCTTGAAATAATCGCTATTCTGTTTCTTTTATTCCGAAGCTTCATCGGGGCATAGATGCCGCGAAGGCATGCTATTCCCAGCTTCAGTGCAAAGTGCTTAAAACCCATTTCCGCTGCACCTTAAGACTGTACCCCCCTAAAGAATGCCGTCCCTTCTGGCCATCTCTATAAATCTGTCGCCGTTATTTCCATCGTGATGTTCCACAATTTTTCTGTAGTTATCGATGTGCTTTTTGCTCTGTCCGTCGACATATGCTCTTTTAATCATTTCACCCATAGAGCTGCTTTCACAGGTTATATCACCAAAAGCCAGCTCTTCGGTGAGCATGAGATGTCCGTTCTCACCATATTCTCTCATGCATGCATCCTTCTCTTCCCAATCAAATATTACATTTGAGCCCCTGTAGAACGCATCAAAGGATATGGATGAATAATCTGTTATGAGCAGTTTCGTCTCCTTCAGCAGATCATCATATTTCCTGCCATCCGTAAAATACTTCCACACAGCATCATCTTTATTCTTTTTAACCTGATCCGCGATAAGCGGATGAGGCATTACAATCAGTTTATCCTTGAGCTCTCCCGGAACTGCATTAACAATACGTTTCAGCATTTTGTAATAGGCGGTATCATTCATTCCCGCAATGCCCTTTACGAACTCCCATGGTCTCCAGGTGAGCATTACAAGAATTCTGTCCGCATCTTCGTTCAGAGTGCTCCTGTCGAATTTAATCAGCCCGCAGTTGTAGATGTCTTCAGGCTCGTAGTTTGTATTTTCAAGGAAATGATCCGCTTCCAACTGAGAAGAGACAACAACTCTCTGCTTGCCTTTGCCTTCTCTCTTTTTGAAAAATTTCCTCTGTTCAGAGCTCAGAGAAATCATATACATTACACCATGCTGGAGAAAAACATAATTCTTGGATCCATCCATAATAAATGTCTTGAACAGGCTGCTGGCTGTTCCCTTCTCCAGTGCGTGTCCAAGCGCCTCCGAAGAGAAAATGCTTCTGGATGCAAACAGGTTGTAGTAGTGACTGAAGGAAAACTGGTCGATAATATGCTTCCTGTACTTCTCATCAATGCCCTGCCGGGCACTGCTCTCCCTGTTGAGAATATACTTAATGTTTCTGTATCCCTCATCAATAAGCCTCTCAAAGAGTATGGATGCGCTTTCCTCATAGTTTTTACAATTCTTCTCGTAGAGCACAATGGGACTCTTCCAGAAGGTCAGAATGCTGCATGCAAATGCTGCCGCAATCTTTAACTTTTCGTAAGAGCTGTCTGTAACCTTCGTCTCCCGGATAACAAATCTTATATGCCTGTAGTCTTCACGCACCTCAAAGGCGTATCCGCTGCTCCCTATTTCGTAAACTCCGGTTTTCTTTCCCTTTGAAGACAGGACAGGAACCTTCAGGATATGACCGCAGCTCCTGACGCAAAGGCACGGCAGATTAATATTATACCACTCCTTCACATCTTCTGCGGGGAATTCCGCATATACATTTTTCCCGTCGTACCTGAGGTCGTACTCAAACACCTTATCGTGAACCGTAGAGCTGATCCGGATTCTGTCCATCAGTTCCGCCTCCCCGTCCTCAGCTCTGAAATCCAGCCGGGCGGACATGCAAATATTATCATTCTCTATCCGGATATCCAGGTTCGTGAATCTGGCATATATGCCATTGCAAATATATGTATCCCATGCTTCAATTCCGAAGTCCTTCTCATATTCCACCCTCCGGTCGAACTTGTCAAAGACAGCCTTTTTTCGCTGCGGGCGGTTGTAAAAGACATCCACAAGCTTTCTGTAGAAATTCATGGGAATCTCATGACCGACGGTGTCGCACCGGCACCTTAGAATCGTTTCAATCCGGTCATAGTTCTCTGTATTAAGAAAATGTATTTCTCTGATGTTATAAGGTGCAAACAGCCTCTCGTACTCTCTCTCGAAGTAGCCTCCCGCCTTACGAGCAAACCATCCGTAATTCTTATGCAGATACTGGTAAACGAAATCCATGAATCCCTTGCTGCCGCTTCCGGGAATGTGATAGAACTCCGCCTTCCCTTTCATTGAGCTCATGAATTCTTCAACGCTGGGCTTCTTTTCTCCCTCAAATGCTATAACCGGATTAGGCCAGCTGTTCCGGCTCAGAACTTTTTCCGCCAGATAGCAGTTCTCACCCCTTGTCAGATTGCCTGCATATAATACAGTTGCTCCTTCTTCAATAATGAAAGAAGCAGGAATTGCATTATCATAGATAATACATCCTGCTGAATTCTTCTTTCCTCTTATTGCATTTCTGAATCTCTTAAAATTCATGCAAATCCTTTTTTATCTGCGTCGTTGAAATTTCCGGAGTTCTCGGCATATAAACAACTTCGCAGTAGTCCTTCAGGAAGTCAAACTTCCCTTCCCAATCATCACCGATGACAAAGGTGTCCACCTTGAATTCCTTTACATCCGAAATCTTCTGCTCCCAATCCTCTTCCGGTATTACCAGATCAACATATCTGATTGACTCCACCAGACGCTTTCTATCTTCATAGGAAAAGTAGCACTTCTTGTGTTTCTCGTTCCAGTTAAACTCGTCAGTGGAAATTGCGACGATGAGATAATCGCCCAGTTCTTTCGCTCTCCGGAGCAGGTTCACATGCCCGTAATGGAGCAGATCAAATGTTCCGTAAGTGATGATTTTTTTCATATTCTGTAAGCGCTCCGTTATTAGTAGCTGACTACTCTTGTACCTTTTGGTACATTCTTGTAAATCCACTTGGCCTGACTATTCTTGTTTCTGAAACAGCCGCTTGTCTGCGGAGTTCCCAGCTTCTTTACCCAGCTCTTACGAGCCCCGTGGAAAGAATTTAATGATGAGAAACAACTCCACCAATATAAATTATTTCTCTTCTTAATTTTTTTATGGATCTGCTTCTGTCCTGTAGGTGATGGAGCAGATGCCTTGCCTGTACAGATTTCCCAACCTCTGTCGTATTTCCATTCACCCTTTTTTCCTTTAAATATATATACCCTCTGAGTATATCCGTTTGCCCACAGCAGATATTTCGTTTTACTTGAATATCCTGCATGGTTTACGAAGTTCTCTGCTTCGGTTTTTGTGTAATTCCATTTACCCTTACCGGTATAGTCACATTTTGCTTTTGTTGTACTTGTCCTCTTTACTTTATACAACCTTCCGTTTTTGTAAAAATGGTACTTACCTGATCCGAATCCGATTGAGGTAAGTCTCGTTCCCTTACTCAATTTAATCTTAACCTTGTCTTCGGTGTGACTTGTAAGAGTTCGGGTTCTCTTAAGAGAAAAGGTTACATACATCGGTCGTACAGCTGACTGATACTGGGTGTTTGACTTTACTTCGTATGTGCCGTCGTCAAGGGTATAACAGGCTACAACAGCATAGCTGTGGTACAATTTATCCCGTGCTTTAGTGCTGTAACCGGAATCGCCCACATATTGCTCCAATGTGGCAAGATTAGGGTTATTTTCTACTGTTGTAACATGCTTATCTGCAACAAGCCCGCTTGCGGCTTTCGCGCTCGAAGCCGACTTACTGCTCCTGTAAATTTTGTATTTTATTGACTTAACAGCCGGATGATCCTTAATGGCAGGCCACTGAAGGGTTACACCGTTATAGTCGTGCAACGGTTTCGGCAGAACTACCGGCTGAAAATTATACGGTATCACATTAACGGTGCCTTCGTATACAACTTCCTCTACAGTACATGTAACTTTAATTGTATAAGTTTCTCCGTTTTTGAGATCGTCAAATGTATATGTTGTTGCGTTCTCAACTGTAGGAAAAGGCTCTGCCATTCCCTCATAGGATAGTGTATATACGGTCTCCTCTGTACTTCCCACTGGAGCGTTCCAGCTTATATCCGCTGAACCGTTCTTACCTTCAGCTTTAACATT
>CAYFQD010000036.1:0-10008 GCA_964345275.1 uncultured Oscillospiraceae bacterium | reverse complement strand
GCGCTGATAATACTTGGCGGGAGACCGCCCGGAAAAGCAGGACGTTGCCGCTTATCAGGTCCTATGGTCAAGTGGTTAAGACACCGCCCTTTCACGGCGGTAACCCGGGTTCGAGTCCCGGTAGGATCACCATCTCAGCATCGGCATTTGTCGGTGCTTTTTCATTAAAATCTTATTTTCCGTAATCTTTCTCATTGCCTTTGCTGCTGCGCAGTTTTCGTACAAGCTTTTCCATGAGCCTTCCCAGCAAACCAGAAACAAATGAAGCTATAGTCAGGGCAGGAAGATATGTCAGCGGGAAACATAACAGAAGTATTGCAATAACAGTAACCGGCTTTCGCATCATAAAACCCAGCATGGATGCGGCTATGACTGCAACTGCAAAAGTGCCTTCAATAGTGACACTGAAGCCGATTGCCTCAATAACCCAGGGGCTTGCGTATCCAATGGCGACGGCAGAGTAGATTATCGGGAATATAGTTCCTCCTTTCCATCCCATGTTTACACTGATGTTTACCATGAGCAGTTTAACAAGTCCCATAATCAGGAGAAGATATGCACTGATATTCTCATGATTTTCTATAAGAAATTTCATCTGAGCCTCTCCCGAGAATCTGCCGGAAGAGCAGAAACTTCCAACAACACCAAGGATAATGCCGGCAATGGTACAGCTGATTACCCGGTGCTCAAGCAATGCATTTCCTAAAAATGTGGTAAGTTTATTAAACAGAACATAAAGTAAGGCTGCAAGAATCCCGGCAAAAATCAGCAGAGGGGCCCACTTCCACTGGAAGAGCATTTCATTGATGCCGTATGTACGCTGCCCGCTGAAACGCGGTAGCCCTGCCATGCCTCCGAAGAGGGTGGAAAGCCACCTGATGGACAGCATTGCGCCGGCGACAGTGAAAATATAAATGATTATTCTTCCGCTTTTGGAAAGTAAAGGCTCTCTGCTTTTTTCAGGAGCGTAGGAGCGCCTTCTTTCCCAGTCTTTTTTTTCGATATTACCAACTATACCGAAAAGAGGTGCTGCAAAAATAGCACCGAGAGTTGCGGCAAGTCCTGCCTCCGCCATTTGCTTCACCTCATCACCTTTGTACTTCAGCCGGTCGCCGATAATAGTACAAAGCCCGGCAATAACGCCTGTAAGACCGGATTCGGGACCGATAGCGCCGCCAAAGATAATAGGCAATAGTGCAGCAACGAGAATAATGTGGAATTTATCGTAAGGATATCCGCCGTCCTTTTTTATTGTCTCAATAACCGTTTCAAGTGGTTCAGGGAACACACCGTGGCGCTTTTGCCATAAGCCGATTATTATGCCGCCGGTGGTGCAGACTGCAATACCATAAACGAGAGCGATCCACCCATCGCTCTGGACTGAAGGTTCACCGGCAGTACCGATGGCCGTCGGGATGACTTCCCAGAGAAGCAATATGCCTCCGTTCATTATTCTGAGGGCAGCCCATACTACGGCGCCTGCTGCGACACCCATGATAAAACTAAGTATTACAAATAATACAATACTCGTTTTCCTGTTCACCATATCATTTTGCCTGTACCCTTTTTAGAAACTTTTTGCCTTATTCGTAAGGTTACTGCAATTATATCAGATTTACATGTGAGCACTGTTAATAAATGATAGTTTAATAAAGTTTCTTTTGGTATAATCTTTTCAGGGAGGAGACAATATGGAACCTGAAAGAGAGAGCTATTTCTCGCGACTTCGCCGAAAAAAGAAAGAAAAGAAAAAAATATTCATTTTGTACACAGTGCTGAGGACTCTGGTAATTGTTGCAGCCGTCAGACATACCATGCAGGGGAATTACGAGGCTACGGCAACATGCATTCTGGTGCTGGCTCTGTTTTTAGTGCCAAGTATAATGGAAGAGAAACTGCAGATGCGCATCCCTCCTCTGTTTGAGGGGATTATATATGTATTTATATTTGCAGCAGAGATCCTGGGAGAAGTGAATCACTTTTATGTCAGGATACCGGGCTGGGACACCATGCTGCACACAATTAACGGATTTTTATGCGCAGCGGTAGGGTTCTCTCTGGTCTATCTGCTGAACAGACACAGCAAAAGCTTTAACCTTTCACCGATTTACCTGACATTCATGGCATTCTGCTTTTCGATGACAGTCGGCGTCATATGGGAATTCTTTGAATGCTGGGCAGATTTGTTTCTTGGTAAAGATATGCAGAAAGATACTATCGTGCAAAGTATCAATTCAGTCACATTGGATCCCAACAATTCTCAGCAGGTTATTCAGGTTACGGATGTTATCGCAACAACAATTCACACTGCAAACGGAGACATAGTTGTTGACGGAGGATATCTGGATATAGGACTCCTTGACACGATGAAAGACCTTTTTGTAAACTTTATCGGAGCGGTTGTATTTTGCGCTTTCGGATTCTATTACTGCAAAGAGCTTGACAACGGGGGAACAAATTCACGCAGAGGCCGGTTCGTTTCCCGCATGTTGCTGCGTGTCGAGGAGGAAGGCGACCCGGAACAGCACAAAAAACATTAGCGGATACCCGATAGGGTATAACCAAATGATGCGCACATAAAAATCAGCCCGATAAGGTATAAAGCATCAATTATATATTGATTTATACCTTATCGGGTGTTATTATTATAACATGAATAAGATAGCTGAATATGTAAAAACACAGAGAAAAATTTTGGGTCTTACACAGGAAGAGTTTGCTATGAGATCCGGTCTCGGTCTGAGGTTCGTCAGAGAACTTGAACAGGGAAAACGAACCGTCAGAATGGATAAAGTCAATCAGGCTTTGGCCATGTTTGGCATGGAAGCGGTTCCGGGAAGGATTGGTGATGATCATGAGTGATGTGTATAGACAGGCGGCTGTATATGTCAGAGATATATACGCAGGAATCGTAAAAGAGACTGACGAGGGATATCTGTTCAAATATGATGATGATTATTTGCAGAAGGACGAGGCTCTTCCTGTAAGTCTCACCTTGCCATTGACCGAAGATGAATACACATCTTCAGTATTATTTCCCTTTTTTGATGGCCTTATTCCTGAAGGCTGGCTTCTTGATGTAGCAAGCAGGAACTGGAAACTGAGTAAGGATGATCGTTTCGGGCTGCTGCGGGTATGCTGCCGTGATTGTATAGGTGATGTATCAGTCAGGGAGACCAACTATGAAGTGTGATGCTAAGTTTTTCGGTTCAAAAGAAGTCCCGGTTGTAGATATCACTAAAGAGACACTTGATGAGTTGGCAAGAAAGAGCAGCAATCTGGGACTGACGGTGCCGGGAGTACAGAAGAAACTCTCGCTGCATTTCAGTGATGATGGATCCTCAAGACTTACTCTCGTTGGATATCCGGCGGGATATATCCTCAAGCCGCAGGCCGAAGATTTTGAGCAGCTGCCTGAGGCCGAAGACCTTGTTATGGACATAGCGGACAAGATGGGAGTAAGAACTGTTCCTCACGGTCTTATTGAAATAAACGGTGAACCGGCGTATATTACCAAAAGAGTTGACAGAGCGGATGGAAAAGTTTATGCGATGGAAGATTTTTGTCAGTTGAGCGGCAGACTTACGCAGGATAAATACAAGGGTTCATATGAACGTTGCGCAGGCATAATACGCAGGTATTCATCCATGCTGGGTTTTGACATGTCTGAGTTTTTTCTCAGGTTGCTTGTGTGCTTTGTAACAGGAAACTCGGATATGCATCTGAAAAATTTTTCGCTCATAGAACGCAATCCAGGTAGCAGAGATTATATTTTATCACCGGCCTATGATCTGCTGCCGGTAAATGTGATAATGCCTGAGGATACCGAGGAAACAGCACTGGCATTAAACGGGAAAAAGTCGAAGCTGTACAGAAAAGATTTTCTTAAGTTGGCGAAAACCATAGAGTTAAATGAAAAATCTGCTGAGCACATGATAGACAGTGTCCTTAGAAAAGAAGAGGATGCAGTTGTATTATGTAAGGATTCATTTCTAAATATAGAATTGCAGGAAGCGCTCATAATAATGATTCGAGATAGATGCGGCAGGCTCAGATGACGCCATCCGTCAATCAGTTATTCACATCATGATGAATGGTAGGGGAATTCGCAGTCATAGCTTTGAATATGTATCCTTCGCGCTTTCCCCATTGGATTATTTCGGGAAGAGCTTTGGCGGTCGTAGATTTTGTATCGGAGTCGTGCATGAGCACAACATTAAAGGTATCCTTTTTACAGTTGCGCTTTACTGACCGTACAATAATGTCAGCATTGACATTATTTCCCGATGCATCTCTGGAATCCACATTCCAATCGTTATACATATACCCTTCCCGTTGAACTTCTTTTACCAGCTCGGTCATTATGCCTTCAGAAAAGTTTTTGCTTACGGTATTGGAGCTTCCTCCCGGGAAGCGCATTACAAAGGCGTCATAATCCAGATCTCTTTTCAGTTTCTCATCCAGCTTAACAACATTTTCCATAAAATCAGGGACGGACCTGTATATCCGGCGGTAATTGTGGGAATATCCATGTATGCCTATGGTACAGCCGTTTTTTATTGCGCGTTTCATGGTTTTGATTTTTTTCTCATCCTGCCCGTAATCTACAACAAAAAATGTTGCCGGGACATCATATTCCTCCAGAATTGTTACTATCTCCGGAGTGACTTTACTGCTGGGTCCATCATCAAAGGTAAGATAGATCACACCTTTAACCTCTTTGACAGGCTCGCCTTTAACGGTAACCGTCCGTACAGCCTTTGCTTCATTGCCGTATGAATCGGAAACTCTGTACATTATTTCATAATCACCTTTGTTGTAACAGTCAACAAAACCTTTGGACTGCACCATGGCCGTTACATTGCCATCCGAGTTGTCTTCAGCGATGTATCCCGGCTCTTCAAACCTTTCACCCGTACGGATTGAAATGTTCTCCCCGTCAAGTAAGGTTATTTCCGGCGGCTCTTTGTCAACGACAGATACAGTTCTCAAAGCAGTTGCGGTTTTATCAAGGAAGTTTACAGAATAAAGCACCTCATAGATCCCCACCTTCTTATCGTTTACATTTGAGTCTATCTTAATACGCTCGCTTATATCCTTAAAAGAAAATTTGGCCGTTGCGCCGGGTTCCTTATAGCCTTCTGCCATGGTAACCTCCATATTCCTATCCCCTTTAAGAGTTATCTTAGGCGTAGTGAATGTATAAAAAACAAAAACGGCCGCAGCAAAAAGGGTTACGGCTGTAATCATAATTAGCAATTTGCGCCGACGGGCTTTTTTTCGTTCTGATCTCATGAAATATCGTCTTTCCTGTCCTGGTCCTTTTGTCTGAAATTATTAAAAATATTTTCGATTAATTGTACCATACTGAAGGTGTGATAACAGTGAAGAAATAGTAAAATTTCCGGAAGGCAGCGCGGTTTCGCAACTTGAGGCGGTTTTTTTGTACACTGTTTCAGCTATTATATAGTCAAGGCGGGCGGGATGTAATAGAATAGCCTGAAGGTGGTGTGATGATGGAAGTAGTAATTCAGAAAGATGAGAGGCTTGCGAAATACGAAGACCTGCTCATAAAGCGTGATATACTCAAGAAGGAAGCAGGCTCATACATGACCGCATATATTTGCGAATTCGGGCAGCTCATCACGGAAGTATTTGAAGCTGAGGTTGAATGTATCAGGAAAAAGAAATCCATTGCTTTCTGCCAGACTGCAGTCAATCGGGGAGAGAAGCCGGATGCCGCAGAGCTGGACGCCTTCGTAGAAAAAAACATGAAAGAGTATTATGAACAGCTGGAGGCAATGATTAAAGATAATGAGCTGTGCATGCAGAGCAAAACCTTCTCGGAAGCGACGGTCAATAAATGCAAGAAGAAGTTCAGAAGGATAGCTAAACTGATTCACCCCGATATCAATCCTCAGGCTTCGGGAGATAAAAAGATAATGGAGCTCTGGGAGAGAACCGTTGAAGCACATAATCACAACGACCTTAAAGCACTGGAAGAACTGGTTGTGCTTGTAGAGTCGGCAGTGAAAGATGGACAAATCAACACACAGGATATTGTGATTCCGGACATAGAGGAGAAAATTGCCCGGCTGGAAGAAGAGATAGAGGAGATATTAACCACCGTGCCATATACCTTTGGAAGTCTCCTGGATGATTTTGATAAAACTGAGCAGTTTAAGACGGAATTGCAGCTGGAGCTGGAGGAATATGAGAAATATTCGAAGGAGCTGGATGAGGTTCTGGCCACATTTGAATTTGCGGAGGTACAGCCATGTCGAATGAACTGACTGTTAACAAGGAAGGCCTTGTAAGCCTTCTGGGAGACAAGTCACCGGGAGATGTAATCAAGCCGTTAAAGACGGAGATACACCTCTTTGATACCTATGTAGCAGGAACAACTTACTTGAAAGATTCAAGCGTCCTCGATGAAATCAGCAAAGGTGACAAGCTGACGCTCATGCGTGAAGACAATCCTTACGACAATAATGCGATACTCATTCTCTTCAACAAGAAAAAGCTTGGATATGTTCCCGCCAGGGACAACATAATTTTTGCGCGCCTCATGGACGCCGGCAAATATCTCATTGCGAAAATCAAGAAGATAAATAAAAAGGGATCATATACTCAGATAAGTGTCGGGATATATCTGGTGGACTTTTAGGGAGCATTACTGTAGAGGTCAAGAAATACAAATTAAAGAAAAAAAGGAAACCTAACTGTGTGTCGTATATGTAAGGGTAGCGAGGGATGTGAAAGGAGGAAAAAAGGATAATATGATATTTGCCACACAGCGCGGTGCCGGTGACTTTGCCGGAGGCTGGGAATTCCCCGGCGGAAAGATAGAACCGGGTGAAACGCCGCAGGAGGCATTAGTCCGTGAAATAAAAGAAGAATTAGACGCTGACATTACTGTAGGCCAGCTGATTGAAACTGTTGAATATGACTACCCGAAGTTCCACTTGACGATGCACTGCTTTATGTGTGAGCTTATTAGTGACAGTATTGTACTCAGAGAACATTCGGCATCAAAATGGCTGGACAGGGGAAACCTGTATTCGGTTGACTGGCTGCCGGCGGATGTGGGCCTGATTGAGAAAATTGAGGAAAGATTATGAACAGACCGGTAATTGCAATCATGTATGATTTTGACAAAACGCTCTGCACTAAAAACATGCAGGAATTCACTTTCGTTCCCAATGTGAACAAGTCGCCGGATGAATTCTGGAAGCATGTGGCGAAACTGGCTAGTGAGAAAAAAATGGACAGTATTCTGGCATACATGTATATGATGCTGGAGACCTCAAGGGAGGCAAAAATGCCCATTCATCGCGAAAATTTCGTGGAATTGGGCAAAGATATTGAATATTATCCGGGCGTTGAGACATGGTTCGGCAGAATCAACGCCATCGGTGAGAAGCTGGGCATTGAAATTGAGCATTACATAGTTTCTTCAGGAGTGCGTGAGATTATTGAGGGAACATCCATATACAAAAGCTTCAAAGAAGTCTTTGCGTGTGAATTTCTGTATAACGAGAACAATGTTGCCTGCTGGCCGAAAAATGCAATTAACTACACGACAAAGACACAGATTCTGTTCAGAATCAACAAGGGCGTTCTTGACATTTCCGAAGACGACGAAGTTAACAGATATACGCCGGCGGAAAGCCGCAGGGTTCCTTTCCGTAATATGATCTATATCGGTGACGGGCTTACAGATGTTCCGTGCATGAAGCTGGTAAAGGTGAACGGCGGCTATTCAATTGCTGTTTTCGCTGAAGGAGAGCCGGAAGGAGTAAAGTCCCTCATTGATGAAGGCCGCGTTGATTTTATTGAAGCGGCAGATTATTCAGAAGGAAGCGAACTGGAGAGTACAGTGGGCATCATACTGAATAAGATGGCTGCAGAGAACAGGCTTGTGCAGAGAAATAAGATGCAGATGGAGGGATAGTATAGATAGTATGAAACTGTCAACCCTGTGCTATCTGGACAATGGAACAGATTATCTGATGATGCACCGGAACAGAAAAACGGACGACCCGAATTACGGGAAATGGATAGGTGTGGGTGGCAAGCTGCTGGAGAATGAAAGCCCTGACGAATGCCTGATGCGTGAGGTGCTGGAGGAGACCGGGCTGAAGCTTTTGCGCTATCGTATGAGAGGAGTAATAACCTTTGTTTCGGATATCTGGGAGACGGAGTACATGTTTCTGTATACGGCTGATGCCTGGGAGCCTTCGGAGCGAAATAGTGAAGAGAACCTGTATGAGTGCGAAGAGGGCACGCTTGAGTGGGTGCCGAAGGCGGATGTCATGTGTCTGAAGCTGTGGCAGGGGGATCGGGAATTTCTGAAACGGCTTGAGGACGATGAGTTCTTTACGATGAAACTGGTATACGAGGGTGACAGACTTGCAGATATAAAATGATATAAATTTAATCACAGGCAAAACCGCCGGACTTCAGGCGGTTTTTTCGTACTCTCCCTTTGATATTATATGCTCAATGGGGGATTAAATAATAAAGAAATGAGGTACGAAAAAATGACAAACAGCACGATTATCAGACTCACACTATTGCTGCTGGGCATAATGCTCATATTTCTGTCCGGAAGGCTCATGTTTTTCCTGCTGATTCACATATGGGCGTTCAGCTTCACTGCCTTGGTATTTTTTTCAGTGGCACTGGCCGGACTGGCAGGCGGAGTTATTTTGTTATACTTTGCTAAATCAAAAATAACTGTTCCCTGACAGACGCATTTTACAAGGGAGAATATACTTTTACAAGGCTGACACCGGGTAAGGAATATGATTTCAGAATTGCAGGCTACAAGAAGAATAAGATCAACCCTTACAGCCCTGCCGAACTGAAGGTTACAACCCAGAAGCTGGTGGCGAAGGCTCAGCCTGCAACTATTTCTGTTAAAAAGAAGGAAAGGTCCGAGCTCATATCCGAAGCACTCTTTGGTGCCCCGACATACAAGATTATAAAAGGAACCAGATACGGCAGACTGGTAACTGAAGACGGCAAGACCTATGTTAAGGCCAGGAGGGCGGGAACTGTCAAGGTGAGAGTAACGGTGCCTGCATCCAGTAAGTATAAGGACGGACGCTATTATTCCAAGGCAACAAGGACCCTGACCATCAGAGTGAAGAAGTAGAGAAAACTGTTAATCATGCAAAACCAATTGTCAGACCCCGGACTCCGGGGTCTGCACCTGTTCTGTGATAATATGACATTTCAAAGTTTGATTTTTTGATAGTTGAACTGAAACAAATGCTTGCTCAATTCAGGCAAGCTTGGTATACTCTATTGGCGTGGAAAAGCACACGCTGAATTTTTTTGCGCCCGTGGTGGAATTGGCAGACACGCTAGATTTAGGTTCTAGTGCGAAAGCGTGGGGGTTCAAGTCCCTCCGGGCGCACCAACGGAAAACGCTGTATTTCAGCGTTTTTTAACATTTTTGCTTAAATAATCTGGTAACACTTGGCTACATTTTGGTAACACTTTTTGAATTAATTACTTCTGTTTTTCCAATCAAGTGCCTTGCTAAACTGATTTATCTTTTCTTCATCCGTACTCATGTCGTAATTGTAGCAATCCAGAGTGGTTTGAGAGGATATGTGTCCGCAGGCTTCTCTGAGATTATTTATACGCATTGTATTAGTTCTGCTAATCATCTTTCCTATGTTTTTTCTTCACTAAATAGCCATTGGGAAAGCCAAAAAATTAAGGAACGTAAATATATTTTCATTAAAGTGCAATTTGGTTATCTTGGGGAAGAATACTATTCGGGGTAGGGGAGGTATCCCTACAGGATTGGCAGGGCAGAAACAGTCAAAATGTACCCTGCTAATCCGCCGAAATACGACGGTGCAGATGGGGTTTGTGGCAGAAATTATTGAAGCCGAAACAACATATGCAAGACAGAGCATGACAATTTTCTATTTATTGTCACTGCTATCATCTATATTCTCAAGTGCATATTCACAAGCCTGTATTACAAAA
>CAYFQD010000035.1:0-10615 GCA_964345275.1 uncultured Oscillospiraceae bacterium | reverse complement strand
AGCTGCCGCATTAATCCGGATTATTCCGGTTATCCCGATGGCAGTTTCGCTATTACACCAAGCGGAAAAAATTATCTTAAGCTCTCAGCTGATGATATTGTTGAAATGAGTCTGACGGATTATGCTTATGATAAGGACACCATACCATCTATGGAATACCGACTTCATGGCGAGGTCTACAGAATGCATTCTGATGCCAATTTTGTCATCTATACAACCCAGACAAATGCCTCGGCCGTTTCCGCCATGGGTCTCAATGTAGTCAAACTGGATAAGAAATACCCGGGTATCGGCGACTTCATAATATGCAGCGAGTATGCCATGTCAGGCAGCCTGAGACTATACGGTTATGTGGCGGAGGCTCTGAAAGAATCCGTTGGAAATGCCATTTTAATGAAGAATCACGGCGCACTGATATTTGGTTCTTCCTATGAGGAGGCTCTTGAAATTTCAAAGAAGCTTGAAGATGCTTGTGCTGTTTATCTTGAGAGTATCGGCGTGGAGCCTCTGAAATCAGTTCAATGTGTTCCTCTTGACTGGAATACAAATACTAATCTGGAAAAGTATATGTCTATCAGAGATACTCTTCCTGCCTATGTTGAGGATTTTGCACAGGTATTGGGTCCTGAACTTAAAATCTTTGATTCCTGTACGAAAAAACAATTTGAAGAAGCCGTCTCCAAAGGACAATCCCTCCTGGTGCGCGGACGAGGATGCTTCTGCTCCGGCCAGGACTGCCAGGTAAAGGCCCGGTTAATCGAAAAGAACTGCATTGCGGCGCTGGCGGCATTAGGTGTTAAACCTCTGGATCCTCTGGTATCCCGCCTGCTTCACAAAAAATATATGTTTATGTATTCGAAGCTTACAATCAAGTAGAGTTCTTTTTTACAATTTAACACATAGTTCTAATGCAGGCATTTTTTAGTGTCATGTTCTTTAAAAATACGCAAATGCATCAGCCACCACCTGCTTAATATTATAAAAGCACTGAATAACCGTTGCCTTAGATTATTCAGTGCCTCCAATTATCCACCAATTTTTACTACATATCCTTTATTTTCAAACAAAACTTTAATTTTTTTCATGTGCTCCTTCGACGGTATCTTAACATCTTCCAGTAAATACGGTCTGCAAAGTGCGTCGTATTTCCTTGTACCAAGATTATGATATGGTAAAATATTAATTTCTTTCAGTACATTTTTGTACGGCGAAAGGAATTCAATTATGTCATTTAAATCCTCAGATGTGTCGTTGATCCCCGGAATAATTGGTATACGAACAATTACCGGTATATTCTGAACAACAGCTTTGAAATTGCTTAGCACTTGTTTATTCGATTCACCACAATATTCGATATGCTTTTTTTCATTAATGAATTTGATATCGAACAAAACCAAATCCATAATATCTTTTATTATATTGAAGTTTTCTTCAGGAAAGTAACCGCAAGTTTCTATTGTCGTATTAACATTCTGTTTTTTTATTTCGGCACCAAGTTCTTTGACAAAATAAGGCCACAAAAGTGGTTCTCCACCTGAAAATGTAACACCACCTCCAGATGTCTTATAAAAAACCATGTCCTTCTCCACCTCGACTAATACTTCGTCTACTGACATGGATTTCCCGGAGACTTTACGTGCACCTGAACTGCAAACAGCAGCACATTCTAAACAACCTTTGCAATAAATAGGATTAAATACTATATTTTCGTTAATATTTTCAATAGCCCCATTCATGCATTTTTCTAAGCATTTTTTACAACTGATGCATTTATCGGGAAAATACATTAACTCCGGCTGAGAATTGTTTGACTCGGGATTTGCACACCATTTACAAGTTAATGGACAGCCTTTCAGAAAAACCACAGTCCGTATGCCCGGGCCGTCGTGTATGCTAAACTTTTGGATGTCAAACACTATAGCATTTGTGCTCATATTATTTCGTCCTTTTCGATTTATAAACTATGACCACCCGCTTTACGGGTGGTTTCAGTTTGCTTTTTTAGATAACTTATATATACCGGACTTGGAAAGTCAAGTCCGGTATATATAAATGTTTTACCAAGAAGAAATTTCCGTTCTGTCAATTATAAGTTGTTGTGCCTCATCTCTTAACTCAACAAAGTAAGCACTATATCCTGCAACTCGAACTAAAAGATCTTTGTACTCTTGTGGTTTTTCAAGCGCATCAAGAAGCGTTTCCTTTTTTACTACATTGAATTGTATGTGGTAACCGCCAAGTTCACCTTCTGCACGCAGAAGAGCAATCAATTTTTTCTTGTCATCCTTGGATGCAATCAGAGAAGGGGTAAGTTTCATGTTCAGCAAAGTACCACTGCCATTTTTTGTGTGGTCAACAGCGCACACCGATTTGATTATTGCAGTCGGACCATTATGATCATATCCCATATACGGTGAAATTCCATCCGCCAGCGGCGTGGTAGATTTTCGACCCGATGGTAATGCCTGAATGACTTCACCATGAGGAATATTCGCCATTACAGGGACAAGACCATTGGTGTATTTGGAACCAAACGTTGATGTATGATCCGCAGCCATATCACATGAATAGCCTATGAATTTAGCTGCTATCTCATCCACATACGGAATATCATTTCCATATTTAGGCGCTTCGTTGATAAGCATCTGTCGAACATCTTCGTGCCCTTCAAAATCAGCCTCCAGAACATCAATAAGTTCAGCCATACTTATACGTTTTTCCTCATATACAAGCTTCTTTATCGCTGCCAGTGAATCTGCAAGGTCTGCAGCTCCGGTTGATTCCAGCCCCGGGCCAATATGATATTTTGCTCCTCCGTGCATAATCTCCAAGCCCTTTTCCATACAGCTCTCCACCGTAAGCGATTTAAAAGGCTTAGGAATACGGAGTCTATGTGCTCTTTCAGCCACACTACAAGCCTTACAAGCTGCCTCTATAAGGTGAGCCAGCTGTATCTTTGTAGCTTCTTCGAATTCTTCATAAGTTTTGAAGTTTCTTGGGTCTCCGGTTTCTGCACCAAGACGCTCAGGACCAACAACGTGGCTAACACCGTTCCATAGTGCCCATTCAACGGCCGTTGCATATGAAAAACGTCCGCCTTCATCCCACATAGTGGTTTTACCAGGAATCTGAGGTTCTACGCAGCCGGAAACAGCCCAGTTCCAAAGATCCTCTTCTTCTACGCCGCCTTTTCTCAATATTTCAAAGGCTGTGTCATCAAAGAAAACTGCAGGCTGTCCGGTTCCAACTTCAATGAGTTCGCATACTGCCATAAGGAAATCATCAGAGGTGGTTTTGCTGACTCTAACATTCACTGTAGGTGAATGAAGTCTGATACCATTTGATGCTTTCAGGAAAATGTATGACAGTTCATTAGCCGCATCACTTCCGTCTTCTTTACAACCTCCAACCGTCAGTCCGTGATATGACTGGTATCCGGAGAAGATCATGGCAGCACCTTCAGAAACATTGTATGTATATTCTGCCAACTTGATAAATAAGCACTCTATAAGCTCCTGTGCCTCAATATCCGTTAATTTACCGGAAGCTTTATCCTTCTGGTAGAAAGGATAGAGATACTGATCAGGACGACCGATACAAATTGCCTGAGTGTTTTCTTCAGTAAACAAAGCAATTTCTGTAAACCATACCGTCTGAACAGCTTCATGGAAAGTTTCAGGCGGATAATAAGGCACTCTATCACATACTGCTGCACATTTAAGCAATTCAGCCTTGCGCGTTTCATCCTTTTCTACTTCAGCCATTTCCCTCAGCTTTGCAGCGTGACGATCAGAAAGAAGTTTTACTGCATCACATAGTATAATTGCAGCTTCATAGAATCTTCTCTTATCATGAGTGTGGATATCAATTGGATCAAGAGCTGCAAGATGAGCTTTTGCCTCATCCTGAACACCCTTAAATCCTTTTTTCATTATAATGTTCCCAAATCCAGCACAAAATTCTCCGGAACCGGCTTCGGTTTTTGCATCCCCAAATACTACACCGCTTGTTATTGCAATACTTCTCAGTTCTTCAGGAATATTCGCCAGAAAATAGTCCTGCATTGATTTACCATCCCAGTATTTGAAAACTTCCCTTAATGTTTCCTTATCTTCTTCGAGAATCTGATACGGATCCTGCGGACGTGTTGACATTGTATCAAGTTCTTCATCATACCATCTCCAACATATATCGGGGCAGACCAAAACTGCTCTGGCTGATCGTCCATAAGTACCTACAATTAGTTCATCAGGGTTGATAGTAATGGTTCTTTCTGCAATGTAATTGTAGAAAGCCTTTGCACGGCGAATTATTATATCCTCAGCTTCAGTCTCTTTATAAGTCTTTGTGTAGGATACTGCACGTTCAGGATCTATCGTTGGCGGTACCTTCCAATACTGATCTCTCAAACGGTTAATTCGATCAGTTACGCCGTGTGTCCATTTAGCATGGTCAACGCTGTCTGCGCTTGGAGCGCAGACGCAATTATTGTAACTCATGTTTTCCTCCTTTTCTTTTTAATACATACTTATTTCTTTGCCCCATATTCTGAAATTCCGGCCTTGTCTTCTTCAAGAACTTCCAATCCCATAGCCAATCGTTCTTCCGGTGCATCCGGATTTATATGTTTCTTCGAGTATGCAAAATACCAAATAATCGCTACTCCAAAAATACATACGTCAATAATAAAGAACTTAAAGTCGGCAAATATACTTGAGAATAACGTTATCGATGCTAAAACTACAGCGATTGCCGGTGTTACAGGATAAAGCGGCACTTTCCACTCACGCACTGCATTCGGTTCCTTTTTACGCAGTACAATACAGGACAGTGACATCATCAGGTATGACATCAAGGCTCCGAATGTAGCAATCAATATTATTTGGTCTGCACCGAATAACAACAGACAAATAAACCCAAGAATTGAAGGGAATACTAGAGCACATACAGGGGAACGTCTTGTCGGATGAAGATAAGCTAAAAACTTAGGGAAATATCCTGCACGCGCCAAGGAAAATATCTGTCTTGAGAAGCCCAGAATAACGCCAGTGAAGCTAGCAATCAATCCTAGAAGTCCAATACTTCCAAGTGCCTTAGCTAACCAGAAATCAGGTCCAAAAGCCATAGCAACAGCGTCAGGCAATACATGAGTTGAAGTCGCAATGTGATCAGTTCCTCCAATTCCTGCAGTTACCGTTACTGTTATTGTAGACATCAGCATTAAAGTTATCATTGCTGAAATCAAACCTCTTTGCATGTCCCTCTTAGGATTCTTACACTCTTCCGCTAACATAGGCAACGTTTCAATTGCCAAGAATAACCACATTGCATAAGGCATACATGCCCAGACACCGGTAAATCGCCTGGGAACAATTTTTCAAACGGGAATATTTTTTCCATTGATATGGCCGGAGCAGCAACAAAATATGTTACTACAATCAAACCCAACGCAATTACTACGATAATAGTTTCAAAAATCGCATATTCTTTTATACCTACATTATGCAGTGTCAAGAAAACTACATAAACAACTACCGCACTTAATAGAGGATCCACTTGTGGCCACATAAAGTTTACATATCCTCCTATGCCGGTAGCAACAACCGGTGCTGCGAAGAAGTATTCCATTATAACTCCCACACCCGTTAAAAATCCACCTAAAGGTCCAAACGCACGTCTTGCAAAAGCATATGGTACCCCGGCATGCGGCATCATTACAGAAAGTTCAGCAATTGACAAAACCATACATAAATACATCAAGCCCATTGTCAACGTGGCAATAATCATGCCTACATATCCTCCAGTGGCCATTCCAAAGTTCCAACCGAAATATGTTCCGGATATAACAAGCCCTACACCTATTGCCCATAGTTGGAATGGATTTAAAGTTTATTTAAGTCCAGTTGTCTCTGACATTATAACCCTCCTTCTTCCTATCTGGAAAAACTCAATTATTTCTTGATTTCCAGACGTTAAACATGTTTAGACAAAAATAATAACGATAATAACAATAGCAATCGCCAACTATGTACTATTAATTATTTTTAACCTCCTTTTTTCCATAATAATTCTTCTATAGCACGTTAGTCGGAATTGTCTTAAACACACATAAATAACGTTAATCTCAAGAAATTAAACTTATCAAAAGCATTATGTTTTAATCTATTAAAAGCGCAGAATGTTCTGAATAAATAGTATGCTATCCTGTTACTTTTTGTTAATAATTTACCAATCAGTTATATGTAAAATTCTGTTTTTGTCTATTTGAGATTATCTGAATTTCAATTTCATATATGTGATATACATATTAATCATATCTATAATTTGTATTTATGATTTCACTAATTACACAAAAATAATACAGAGATTCAACTTGAATCTCTGTATTATTTTTAACACTAAATTCATTCAAACTTTTATACTACAAATTTTATTTTTCAAGTAGTCTTTCTCTTGTTGATCTTTCTCTAATGAAAAATGTCATAAGAACTGCACCTGCCATAGCAATTGAGAAAAACAACATAGTTCCTCCATGCTGTCCACGGAACACCGCGTTTATGAACAGAAGTAAAACCATACCAAATCCATTAGCGCCAAGCTGCATAAGGCTTTCGGTAATACCTTCTGATACTGGGTAAGCCGTTTCGTATCCTAAAATCAGCAATACTGGCGTTACACCCATAAGGAAAATGCCTGTAAATATTGCCGCTACTACTAACATTCCAACACCGTTTCCTGCATAGAATAACAATAAGGCACCCAGTGAACCAATTACACATATACGTACCATTGGCAGCCTTTTTTTAGTCTTCGACTTATCAGCCATGAGTGGCAAGATAAGCGTGGCGGCTGTTGCAAATACTGTCATTATAGTTCCCAACGTTCCAATGAACATACTATCAAGAACATTGTCGTTCAGATACTGGAGTATCGGCTCAATAAGAGTACTAAATGTAAAGTAGATACCTTGCATAAACCAGAATACAAATAAAGCAAGCATAAACTGCTTATTTCTAATCAGTAGCTTCATACCTTTTCTCCAGTTTATACGTTCTACAAGTTCTTCAGGTCCTGGTGGTGTTGGCGGTTTTTCTCTGCCAACAAATACGATAAACAAAGAAAAAGGAATAGCCACAATACCCAGCACCTTGAGCACCTGAGGAATATCAAGTCCGAATGTTGTCATCAGCCAAGGCACACCAAACTGAACCATCGCTACACCAATGTATGTAGATACCATTCCAAGACCATTTGCAATTCCCCTCTCGCTAGGTGGAAACCAGTTAGCTGCAATTAAACCAAATGCATTAATCATAAATGGTTGCATAGATGATACCCCACATGCACAAATCATCATGCCTATATATGTATCACCAATAAATCCTCTCAAAAATGTAAATGCCATAACAACAATAGCTGCGATTGACACCGTCTTGTACCATCCAATTTTATCAAACACCCAACTAGCCGGCACTGATAAAGTTATCATTCCAATCATAAATGCAAGAGTTACAGCACTCATTGCAAATTCTCCACTTGCAGCATCTTTAAATCCATAAAATTTCCACGCATCTGTTACGATAGAACTAAACGTGGTCCATACATAGATTTGCACAATATTACAACAGATAAAAGCTGTGAGAACGACCCATCTGCGTTTGTACAATGTATAACCATTGTTTGCGTTTTCAATTTCCATTTTTATCAACCTCCTTACGTAATGTAAAAGTGTAGCTTTGAACTACCTCCGTTATAAGTCTTAACTTTAGTGTAAACAACTATATTGTTTTGAAATTATTTGTCCAATGGTTCAAAAAAACAAATAAAAAAAATCGACTGTTGAATCAATATACACCAAGTTTAATTATTAATTAAATTTATACTATCTTATCCATTTGTTTTTTGTTAATAATATCCTCTTCTAATATATGCAATAATCAGACATTTGTTTTAAAATGGTTCTCACTAATTTGTTCTTAATTATGCAATATCCGTAAGTGCCTTTTTTACCAATTTGTAATTATCATTCTCCCCAAAATCTCGCTTAATAAGCTCCATTGCTTTTATGAAGTTGTCTTTTGCACCATCTATATCTCCCACACTAAGTAATGCCTTACCCAGCCCATAGCATGTGGATGCATAATGTATATCCTTGCCCTGAAGCTTTTCTATGAAGATGTCATTTGCCTTATTGAAATAAACACACGCATCCTCTGCACGTCCTTGAGATAGTCTTATTTCTGCGATGCTAGAATACGTTGTTGCCAGTTCCGGATATGTATCCGGTAACAATTTTCGAATGTTTATTAGTGCTTCAAAGGCAGCCGCTTCAGCCTCATCAGTTTTTCCGACCATTAAATATGCCTGACTAATATTATTATTTAATGTAGCTGTAGTATAATAATCGCTAACATTATGCTTGGCAAACAACTGTTTTGCCGAATGGTAAACATCCAGTGCCTTATTCCATAATCCGGCTACTACATACGCGTTTCCGGCATTCATCTGTGCCATAGCATAATTTGCTGTTCCTTCCATACCCATCTTCTCAAGCGTAGAAAGTACAAGTTCATAAACACTAATTGCTTTTTCTACATTTGCTGCAGCACGATACATCCCAGCGACTTCGTTACCTGCAGCAACAATCAGGGGCATATCTCCATCTAACTTTGCCTTTTCTAAAACATCCTCCAAGTAAAGCTTTGCCCCCTTATAGTTTTTGTTATTATAATACTCATCCACTTTTTTATAAACTTTCTGAACATCATTTACGTTATTCATATATAACCCTCCTCCAAAAAAAGTTTAAAAAAATTCTGTACAAAACTGTGTGCGGCAGCATGTACAGAATTGCTTCTCATAGCAGTTTATAATTTTTTAAACGCTTCTACGCCATGTTTACAAATAGGGCAAACATAATCAATCGACATTTCATCTTCCTCATATACATAACTGCACACATTACATATGTATCCATGCATACCCTCCTCAAATTTACACTCCTTGACATTCCCGAGATAGTAATCATATGTCATAGTTTTGTAATCGGATATATTTGCACTTTCTGTTACTTTACAAATAAACAGGTAATGCGTTACTAGATCAAGAATTGTAATGACTTCTGCGGAAATGTACGCGTTGGTGTGCTTAGTCAGATAATAAAGTCCATTTGAACTACGGGTAGCAAAAACCTCATCAGATACTTCTGTAACAATGCTATAGCAAGTTCTTTTTCCCCCACATAGAGGTATAGATAAGCAATTTACGCTATCACGATTAATACCTGTAGTTCTTAATCTTCTTAAGTATTCAGATGCATATGTGTCAGTATTATTCTTTGTTTCAAAATCCTGCGTACATGCCTCAGGTTCCGCAACCTGATTCTGCTTGTCGCATTCAGGGAATTTATGCACATCTCTTCCAGACTGATATCCAAAGTGTTTAAATATCTCCAGAGGTGCTGTTTCATCAAGTACAGATATGTTTAGTTTCTTTGTTTGTGAAATTATATTAGCTGAATAATTATTCTTGTTTACTGATACCGATATCAATGGTTCATCAGTACTGCTTATTTGGGTTACCGTATTAACAATCAATCCATTATCCTGATTGCCGTCACCACATGTTACAACATATAGTCCATATCCAAGGCTAGATAGTGCTGTAATTTCTAATGAGCCTGGTTCAACGTATGTCGGACGATATTCTGATGTAAGCTCAATTGCCAACGCTTTTATATCAGCTTGGGTATGATCATTTATTGAAGACAGAACTGTTACTTGGTTTTTCGCAAATCTAATGTTTTCTCCATTTTTAAGTTTTGTTTTCATACAAGAGGCTGCTTGAGGTGCCCATGATCCATTTTCAATAAAACCCACAATCCTATTTTTAAAATTCCTGTCAATTAAATTGTTGATATAGATGTCCATAAATGGATACATTGCACCATTATATGTCGTTGTAGCCAATACCAGTTTGTTATACTTAAATGCTGCAGCAACAGCCTGATGTATATCACATCTTGCCAAGTCATAAATCTCGACAACAGGGGCGCCATAGCTTAAAAGCACCTCTTTCATCAGCTCCGCAGCTTTTTTGGTTTGTCCATATACCGATGTATAACATAGACAAATGCCGTCTGCTTCAGGTGTGTAGCTGGACCATTTATCATAAAGATTTAAGTAATAATCCAGGTTTTCCTTTAGTACCGGTCCATGGAGGGGACATATCATGTATATATTCAACTCTGAAGCTACCTTCAGCACCTTTTGTACATACTCTCCATATTTCCCCACAATTCCGATATAGTAACGCCTGGCTTCATCCACCCATGGTTCTTCAATATCAAGTGCACCGAACTTACCAAATCCATCAGCTGAAAAAAGAATTTTTTCTGTTGATTCATATGTCATCATTACCTCGGGCCAATGAACCATAGGAGTAAAAACAAAGGTTAATTGATGACGACCAATGCTCAAGCTCTCCATATTTTCAACAATCTTAACTTTGCCCATATCCATTTCAGGGTAGAATTGACCGAGCATTTCAATTATCTTACTGTTACCTACAATAACAGTATTAGGATAAATCTTACGAAATTCTCTTATTGATGCTG
>CAYFQD010000034.1:0-11187 GCA_964345275.1 uncultured Oscillospiraceae bacterium | reverse complement strand
GGCTCTACATGCTGAATCAGAATATATTCAGGATACTTTACCCCAAGAACACTTCTTAGATTACTAATCCATTCATCAGTCTTTGATTTATCTACGGTATCCACTACCGTAATCTTATGGTCAAGTATGACGTATGAATTGTAGGAAATTCCATTGGGGACATAGTACTGACCCTCGAAAAGATCTAAATCATGGTCATTTACACCCACATATTTAATGCTGTCAGTAACAATCATTATATCTCCTCCATAAAACAACTAACTTGCCTGCTTTAATAACTTCTTATGCATCAAAAATTATAAGGAGCATCATTGACTTCTTCTTTAATCTTTACCATAGCAGATTCAACTGCTGAAGTTTCTCCAAAAATGGCAAGTAATATCATATTCTGTGGGCAGCTACCATGTATATCCTTTACGGTTACGCCAACAGCTTTCTGGGCAATATCGGAGGCAACAATCATCTCAATCATTCTTCCCTGTATCAACCCTACTGCATCAAAACATTCCGGGCTTGAGCTGTTTGCAAAACTAATTCTATGCATCAGGATATCTATAGTTCCTTGAGACGGATTTTTAATAATTCTAAATTCCATATTATTCACCTGTTATATATTAATGTAACTCTCTTTCATCCAACAAAGACTGCTCAGCTTGATCTATTGACGAATATCCAAGCATCTTTGTCAGGTTATTTTGAATCATAATCCACAAGTTTTTACCATTAGCCAGGAGCTCTTCATAATAATAATTTATAAGCACCAGTGTTTCCATACTGTAAGTTGCCATCTCACCATAACAATATGTTTCAATAGAAGTGCTATTAAAACTATCATCGTATGCATGAAGTACTCTGCCGCTCCCGGCAATAGCCGGATATTTCTGCTTCGCTTCTTCTGCCCACCTAATTACTTTATCAGTAATAGAGCGAACTAAATATGCCTTCTCATCACTAATCTCAGGAAGCATAAAAGCTATACGAAGATACTCCTCAAAAGCTGTAAACTGCATCATATACGCATATTTTTCTGCTACTAAATTTCTTCCATTTTTTTTTGCATTCATCATGTCATTGAAACAAGCTTGTATGATTTCGTCGGTCAAAGCCATCATCTGCGCTGCCCGCATGATAAAAAAGGTAGCAAAATCATCCTGACAGGGTGCTTTCCCACCAATATTGTTAGTTTGCTGAAACATGCTCCATTCTTCGTCTATAAGACGTTCTACCGCTTTAGTATCCATCTCGATATTTCCTCCCAAAATCAAACTAACATTAAAGGAAGCCTGTGTATCTCTGAACTGGAAACCTTGTCTTGTATCTCAACTCCATGATCAAGCAAAAAATCGCTGTCCGAATCAGATAAATGCTCTCTTTTTAATGCAAGAACTATTTTTTCGCATATTGTATTAATCTGACGGGTTTTATCTGTCACATCACCTAATGTCAAGTCATCTAAATCAGAAGCAATTGCACTCTCTGTATTGCCTAAATCTCTCAACATTCTATTGGTCCATTTATAATATGGACGATAGCACTTATTAAGCAAATAGAATACAGCCTGCACATGTTCCATAAATTCTGCCAGTGCAAGCACTGCCGCTGTTTTATCCCCCCGTTTCAAACATCTGGGATAATTATACTGACCAGCCTGTGCAGCCTTTGCGCAACGTCCCGCTAATTTCTTTAACCTGACATCTTCGGGATAATAATTAAGCAGATAATTTCTTATCTTGCTAAATTCGCCTTGACCATCATAAAAAACCTTCCCGTTTGTTGCAGTACTTAGACCTTCTTCGTTCAAATTCATCCAATCCATTAGGGTAGATGGAAGCGATGTTCTACCAAGAAACCTGCTATAGAATACGCTTACATTAATTACTCCCACTCTACCTGCGCTCATTTCATTTTCTCTGATTCTCTTATACCCCATAAACTCATCCGGCAGTGCTGAATAAATCTTTCTAAGCGTATCACCGTACTTTGCCATAAAGCTGTTATCCAGCCAAATACAAAAACCCGGTCCCCAGTCATGATCCATCGATATTTCATCATCATATCCGAGGCACTCAGATCCTTCTCCCACAAGCCCAACAGCAATATGAGGCAGAGCTTCCGGAATAACTTGCGCTATAACCGGTTCACAAATCTCCCTCCAATAGCATTCTGCCAACTCTAAACCCTTCATATCTATTCTCCACCATAAGAAATCAAAAGATTATCTAAAGTACTTCGTTACAGGTTGTATAACATTCCAACAGCATGCAGTGCCTTTAGGAAAATAAGCTAAAACTCCCGGTTCAAGTCTTGTAACATGTCCATCATTACAAGTAATCTCTGCAATGCCACTACAAACTACACATGTTTCATCATTTTCATATACGTAATCAAACTTTGAAACTCCACATTCCCAAAACTCTCCATTGTTCTCGTACCACGTCTTTTCGCCTTCGTTTACATTTCTTGTAAAAATCGTCATTCTTAACACCTCACATTCTATAAAAAAATCAATAATCTATTACATCAGTTCTTCCAAAAGACTCTTCTCCGGTCTGGCTATAACTGCAGTCTCAAGCTTCATATCGGAATCACGCACGCCAGCTTTAATTGCAGTCTTAACAGCTTCAAGATCGCCGGTAAGAATAACAATACCCTTACCGCCGACTGCATATCCTAATCTAATCTCCATTAAATCTACAGATGCCGCCTTCGCTGCAAAATCGGCAGCCATTATTCCGGATGTTGCTGAGTAAAACTCCATAACTCCTATCGCTCCCCATGCATTAGGCTCTGCTGACTGAGCTATTGCCGGAATTACTTGTGGATGTACATTATCAATCTCAAGTACATCTACTACATATTCCCCACCCTCACGAATGGCCAAATCAAGAGAAGAGTTAACATTAGCAGTACTGCCATATACAATAGTAATATATTTTCCCGGACACATTGTTGACGTTTTTAACACCTTCACCTCTGCTACTTTTAACATTTTGTCTGTTACTTCAATACCTACAGCAACACTTAAGAATTCAATAACACCAATCGCCGCACTTGTCATATCCTCTACCTCTCTTTACTCCATGTGACAGATGGTAACACTATCTTTATCCGCATGTTCAACAATACCATCAATACTTGCATGAATATTTGCCGATAGTGCTCCTTCAGCTATAGCGCCTATTAAGGTTCCTTTGGATACCTTATCTCCTACTTTTACTACCAAATCCGCTGCCTTTCCTATGTGCTGTAACAAAGGCAATGTTACTTTGCCTGGAACCAGTTCAAGACAGTCATCATCAGCATGAGCATAGTATTCAGTCAAACCTAGCCTGGCAATCAACCTTGAAGTCGCTGCACGGCCTGATAAAATTAATTCCCTGGCTTCTGGGCTCTGATTTTTAGGTACATTAATTCCTTTTTCGATTAATTTTTTCTTTATATATGTATTAACCTTTCTCGGTGAAAGCAACATTGGGCATGCGTACATTTCACAGACACCGCACTCACAACAATTCATAGCTCCACCATAGAGTTTCATGTATTGATCGTTATCTGTTACATTTTTCTCATAAAAAATTGCTCGCATTATTCTATGAGGCTCTATGTCATGTCCAATCTTATACCTCGGACACATGGTAGTGCAAAATCTGCACTGAAGACACGCGCTTTGAGCAAGATGAAAATTATGTGTCATAGGTCTTCTCGTGCTTCTCGGAAGATAGTGTCCTATCGGAAGTATAAGAAGATTGGAGGTTGTCTTTGTAACGGTTTTATTAAGCATATCATCCACAGACAATACTAACTTACCCATCATAGGGCCGCCTTCAATAACCTCGTAACGATTATGCTTCGGTTTGGCCGCATTAATACAGTCAATAATTGGTGTTCCAATCGGAACCTTTAACATCTTAGGTTTTTCAACATCACCGGTAACAGAAAGATATTTTTCAGTCACTGGTAAGTTTTGTGTGGCATTATAGATATTTAAAACGGTTCCCACATTATTTACTACAGCACCTACAGCCAAAGGAATCCCACGTTCAGGAACGGATCGGCCTAAAACCATATTGACAAGAATCTGCTCGTCGCCGGTAGGATAAAAGGAGTCCATCAAAAACAACTCTACAGGAGCTTTTTTTGTGTTTATGCAGGACTGAAGAGTTTCTACTTCTTTTTTGTAATCTCTTTTAAGCGCTATAACTATCTTTCTAGCATTAAGATGCTTGCCTACTATTACCGCACCATCTATGATTTTATCTGCAAAATTCCTGCAAAGATATTTATCTGTCTCTATTAAAGGCTCACATTCTGCTGCATTGACAATAAAGTAATCTGCCGTAGCATCAAGCTTAACATGTGTAGGGAAGCCTGCGCCACCAGCACCAACTATCCCAGCCTGTTTTATTTGCTCTATAAGCATGTATGCATCCTCCCACATATTATATTTCTATATTATCTACTATCCCCAAAATAGCAGCATCAATTGGTGCCTCATGATTTGACACAGCCTTCCTTGCGGAACTGCCTGTTGCATAAATTACAATCTCACCAATACCAGCACCAACAGAATCCACAGCTACTAAAGGAAACATTTCTTTGCATTTATTTAGAGGATCAAGGGGTTCAATTATCATAAGTTTCATCCCCGTCAGCGAATCCTGTTTTTTAGTTGACCATAAATGGCCTACAACTTTACCAAGCTTCATGGTTGTTCTCCTTGCTAATCAATAATAAACAACTTATTCTTTTGGGATACAATTTATAGCTATCCCTGCTGGTGTTACAAGCAAAGGATCGTCTGCTTTAACAACAGGAATGTCAAAATCACTCTCAAAAACTTCCTCAATGCCTTTAATTCTGCATGTACCCCCACACAGATAAATATGATCAATTTCATCCTTGTTTACATATTTGCTAGTAATGGCAGACATTTTCTCCAACACCGGTTTAACAATCGGCAAAATTTTTTCATGCTGGGAGTAATCCATTTTGATTTCCTCAGCCTTATCGAGGTCCACTCCAAGGCTTCCGGAAAGAACTAATGAAAGGTGATGACCCCCAGTAGGTTCATCCTCTGTCCGTATAACATCCCCATCTTTGAAAATAGCAAGTCCTGTGGTTCCACCTCCAATATCAACAATAACACCATCAAAAATTTTATAAACAGCATTTGCAGCAGTTGGCTCATCAAGTATACGGATAACCTTCATTCCGCTATTCTCTGCTACATACTGATGTGTTCTGACACTGCTCTCTGTACCATTCGGCATAGCAATGGCACATTCGGTAAGCTCAACTCCAATTCTATTTTCTAGTTTATTTTTGAGTTCAGAAACTATTTCACATGCACCCATATAATCAATAACTACACCATCTCCAAGGACCTTAGCAGCCTTTTTCTCTAATGCAACGGGTTCGTCATCCTCATCGAGAACCACAATAACAATATATGCCGTCCCAAGATCAAGCCCAACCTTTAGTTTATTGTAGTCTTTAGGCGCGAAAGTTTCTGTCTCAGAAGCAGCGACTTTTGCTATGTACTCATTAACTCTTTTAAGTTCCATACTTCCACCTATTATCGGATATGCATCACATCGGTCATAACGCATCTTCGCTTTCTACAGAAAGTGCGAGCAGATGTGATGCCTTCACCTGTAGGTCCTGCAATAGTAAAGGTAGTTGACCCTTCCCCACCAACTCCAATACCGGCAAATGAAGGACCATTCTTTACAAAAATTGTAGTCTCCATAATCTTTCCCATTTTGGATAACTTCTCGACATCCTTGGAATGCATTATAGATGTGTGTCTGTTTCCATCTTCAAAAATCTTTGCCAAACTAATTGCTTCGTCAACATTATTTGCTCTTACTATAGGCAGAATTGGCATCATCATTTCAGTTCTTACAAACGGATGATTTTTATCAGCTTCTAAAATTAAAACCTTTGTGTCCTTTGGAACATTAATGCCGGCTTTCTCAGCTATATACAATGCATCCTTACCAACAAAGTCCTTATTAGGGCCTCCCTTTCCATCTGAAGTCAAATCCCAAAGGCTGGCAATTGTAGCCGGCTCAGTAAGCAGGTGTGCGCGACTTGCACACATACATTTAATTAGCTCGTCCGCAATACAGTCAACCGCCACAACTTCTTTTTCCGCAATACACGGAAGATTATTATCAAAGGCACATCCATCTATTATATTTTTAGCCGCTTTAGCAATATCTGCCGTCTCATCAACAACTACCGGCGGGTTTCCTGCTCCTGCACCGATTGCCTTCTTGCCTGAAGATAGTGCAAGCTTAACAATTCCAGGTCCACCTGTAGTCACTATCATCCTAATCTTAGGATTTTGCATCATCTCATTTGTTTTTTCTACTGAAGGGGCACGAACCGTTGTAATTAGATTTGCTGGAGCACCAACCTTAATCAACTCTTTGTTTAACAGCTGTACTAGCCACGCAGAAAGTTTTTTTGCCTTTGGATGTGGACTAAACACTACACTATTACCGGCTGCCAACATACCTATGGAGTTACAAATAATTGTCTCTGAAGGATTAGTTGCCGGTGTAATTGAACCGAGAACTCCAAAAGGACAATATTCGGTAATGGTAAGGCCATTATCTCCACTTATTGCCTCAGTTGATAAATCCTCTATCCCTGGTGATTTTACGGCTGCTACTCTATTCTTTATAATTTTATCACCAACATTCCCCATTCCTGTTTCTTCAACACTCATAGAAGAAATTATTCTGAGAACTGTCTCCTCCAATATTGTCTGTCGAATGGTTTCAACAAAACTGTTTCTATCCTTCATAGACATAAACAAATATTCTTGTTGTGCAACCTCTGCCGCATTAATAGCATCTTCCATACTGTCAAATACACCATATTCTCCACACACGTTACCTTTTACACATGACGCACCGGACACTTGAGTAACATTTCCAGGGCTAGCAAGATTATCCATAACAACCTGTTTAACGATTTCCGATATCATTTCATCACTAATATTGTTCATTATTGTTCCTCCTTTTGGTCTTCTTATGTCCAATGGCTTAGACATGAAATCGTATTTTATCTCCACTTTTTATTCCAAATGCATTTGCCTCATCGGTATCAATATGCATTTCTGGTGCCGAAGTATCTGTAACGCGTACAGTAACCTGTCCCAGGACTCCACCACGATCTCCCGGTATATCAACAGAAATGATCTGTCCATCATATGTATCCAATAACTCCGCTATTGCCGGTGTTAGATGAATATGACGTTTAGCTACAATAACCCCCTCTTTCAAATCCACTGAACCCTTAGGGCCTATCAAAGTTACTCCCGGTGTTCCTTTAATACGGCCGGAATCTCTGAGTGGTGCCGCAATTCCAAGTGCAAAACTATCCGTTTTTGATATTTCAACCTGAGTTTCTTTTCTAAGTGGTCCCAGAATACGAACCTTTTCAAAACTTCCTTTAGGACCAGTAACTTTAACTTGTTCATTCGCAGCAAACTGACCAGGTTGTCCTACTTTTTTCTTTACACTCAACTCTGAACCATGGCCAAACAGTATGTCCATATGTTCACGACTTAAATGTATATGTTTGTTTGAAACGCCAACCTCAATCATTTTAATATCATTGATGCAGCTACAAACAATCTTCGTTATCCTTTCCACTAGTTCCTTGTTAAATTCCGTATCTGACCTCATATCTAATCCACCTCAACCTTTCAACGCTTTTCTGAAATTTATGGGTGCTATACCTTCATATTTTTTAAACACCTTACTAAAATAACTGTCTTCATTGTATCCAAGCTCATAGGCAATATCTCCAATCATTGATGTCTGGAAGCTCAACATTTTTTTGGCTTCTAAAAGCTTTCTGCGTTGTATGTAATCCATAGTGCTCACGCCCATAAATTCACGCATTTTTTTATTTAAATACCCTTCACTGATATTGCATTCCTGACAAATGTGCTCCAACTTTATTGATTCGTAAAGATATTTTTCAATTGATTCGAAAACCTTTTGTAATGCTTCACAGTTGTATACCGCCTCACTCTGCAAAACAAAGTCCAAAATCCCTGTTAGCCATAATTTCCAATATATAGTTTCCCGAGCCAATGTTGCTTCAATAGGAAATCTATTTTTTATATCAACTCTAATTGCACATTTTATTTCCAGTTGGTGATTAATTGCATCTACGAGTTCAATAATTCTCGTCTCATAGTTTGCCGGATCGGCATTTTCAAGCTCATCTACAACACTGCACACACAGTTGTAAATATCTGCATATTCTCGGTTAATAACAACATCTAGAAGTCTGTTCAGCAAAGGATCATCAAAACGTCTCTGATTTTTTTCTTTATAAGCCGTAAGAGCCGCCCCAACCTTAGAAAAGGTTAGCGGTAAATTAAAGTAATCCTCTATTCCGAGCTTGATGAAATCTTTAATACTCAAATCATTCCTGATTGATGAAACAATATAAGTACTTATATCAACGTTAATTTCACATATTTCTTTGCCAATCTCAATACTGCTGCACCCATTTAATATGGTGTTCATGAATACAATGTCTATCTTATCCGAACTGCATTTCTCCAATAATTCTTCCCTGTTATCAACTACAGACACAACTGAAAAATCTTCATTGTAAGAAACAATACTAGCAAGAGCGGAACTCAACAACTCACTTTCTTCGGCAATCAGAACATTATACACAGCTATTCATCCCCTTTCGCGTACGATATAGGTAGGTGTATCATGAAACATGTCCCCTTGCCTTTATGCATATTTGTACATATCTTGCCCTCTTCTCCAAACAACAGCTTCATACGATCTTCAATCACTTGAATTACATTGCTTCGATTCCCTAAAATGCCGTACTCTTCCGTTATGTGCGGATACATCACTTTAACTTCGTTGTGTTTCATTCCTAAGCCATTATCCTCAATACATATATTTAAAAACTCCTCATCTTCAGTGATATTTATAGTCAGCTTCCTCACACTATCTTTATAGAGCAAACCAAAATTCACAGAATAATTGACAATCGGAAAGATTAACATTGTAGGGATTCTATATAGCAACAATTCTTCCGGAATATTAATTTTATATTCCAAATTATCAAGCCTTTGCTTTTTTATGAGCAAATACCGGTCTATTATCCGCACCTCATCACACAAAAAGCTGTGCCCATCTGTTTGAGTCGCAATCTCCGCAACAAACTCCGAAAGTACTCCTACCATTTCATTGGTTCCAATAGCCCCTTCTATAGCAGCCTTATTTGCTATAGATGAAAGAGCTCCAAGAAAAAAATCAGTCTCTGTCAGTTCTATAAGTCTCCCAGCTTGTAGATTATTAATCAAATGCTTAAGCTCATTGTTTTCCTTTATGATGTCCTCAACTTCATCACTATCCAATCCTACATTTATTTTTGTCTTGAATAATTCGGTGAATACAGCATAGACCATTTGCGCAGTTGCAACAAATTCGTCAAAGGTCATGTGGGTACATTTTTTCATCTCTTCAGAATACTTGTTTGTACATAGAACTTCATCAGGAAAAATTGAAGCAACCCTTGTAACATCTTCCGGTATATCGTCACATAATATCTGCCCCGCAACTATTCCACCCATGAACTTATCATTCACATTGATCGGTATGGACACTTCCATCAAACCATGTGGGCATACATAAATATACGGTTCACCAATTGTTGCTGCCTGTATCTCTCCAATTGCTGTTGAAGCTTCACATGCACGCTTGCTTTCAGCATTTGTCTGAACACACCTGCAAAACTCACAATAGCCTATCGCTCCAGCCACAGGAACACCTGTATAATCACACGCTGCAATGCCCATTCCTGTCGCTTCCGTTATTTTTGCCATAAGATTGTTGAGCATTTCAATGTCAACATACTGAAGATATTCAGGTTTCTTATCTTCCAATCCTTCTGTTCCTAATATTGAATAATATGTACTCATAATGCATTTACCCTCTTAACGTCTTAATCCTTTACCTTACATTTTATCTATTATAATATATTATCTATTATAATATAAGATAAGTTGTCGAATCTACAAATTTACACGGTGTACATATTCGGTGTACATATTCTCCCTATATTCTTCCAATAATATAATTTGTGTGAATATTTTTGCATTTGCTGTCTATTTATCTTATATTAAACCCTGTTGTCAGTGTACACTTCCTTCTCCTCGCAAAATCTCTTGCTGTGGTTGCTCCTTCTCCGGTTCTATTTGCAATAGTAAAACTCGTATTGCCATCACCTTGGAGACCTAAACCGACAAGCGATGAACCATTCTTTATAAAAATTGATGTTTTCATTCTTCCAGCAGCTTCATCTAAATGAGATATGTCTTGTGAATGAATGTACGCACTATGTTTACAGCCCTCTTCAATAAAGAAAGCTACATCAAGAGCCGATGCAAAATTTTCTGTTCTAACAATAGGCATCAACGGCATTAGCATCTGACAAGTAGTAAACGGATGTGTTTTAACCGTATCTACTACAATAAGACTTACATCCCTGCCCGGATTTATTCCTGCAATCTGCAGAATTTCATTGGCCGTCTTGCCTATCATTGCTCTCTTAACGCCCATATCCGGTGTCACAGTTGCTTTAGTAAGTTTCATAACCGCATCAAGGTCATTGAAATTTAAATAATATGCACCTTTATCTTCCAGTGCTTCAATGAGCCTGTCCGCTGCCGCATTCGTCACAACAATATTATTCTCTGAAATACAGAGCAATCCATTGTCAAACGTTGCTCCTTCAATAATATCTTTTGCCGCCTTTTCCATATCTGCAGTTTCATCTACTATTACTACAGGATTTCCATGGCTTGCAGCAATAACACGCTTAGCACTATAAAGTGCTTTGTCAATTTTGTCTTCACTGCCCGTAGCAACAATCAGTGCTATGTCAGGATGATGCATAATTCCCTCTGAAACATCAGTGCTCACTTGAGGAACTGACATTACAAGATCTTTAATTCCACAAGTTTCATATATTGTGTCATTAATGCATTTTACTGTATCAGCCGATGACCCTACACATCTTGGGTGAGGTATAAAAATGACTGAATTACCTGCTGCAAGCATACCAATAGTATTGCAAATAATAGTTGCACAAGGATTTGTACTAGGTGTAAGCGCACATACACATCCATAT
>CAYFQD010000033.1:0-11784 GCA_964345275.1 uncultured Oscillospiraceae bacterium | reverse complement strand
TTATTTTACTGATAATCAATAAGTTAAATGTTTTTCAAGGGACGACTAATTAAGTGCCTCTTCATCATTGAAGATTTCCTTAAGAGCAGATTTTATGTCCATGATGATTCTCTTTTGAAGTTTAACTGGGTGCAAAATTAAAAAGGAGGTGTGCCAACGACAGGCACACCTCCAAGAAAATTATTATAAACTTGTAAAATGAATTACTTATAAAACAAATCTTGAACAAACTGTTGACATGTTTTTACAAGATCACTATCTTTTGCAATTGGCAGTTTCAAGTACATTTTATCCTCTGACCAAGTTATATTGTAACTGTCTTTATATTTCGTGAATACTTCATCCAATGATATTTGGTCTTGGGTTGTGACATCAATTCTATCAATAAAGATACGCCAATGGTCAGTGTAACTCTTGATTCCAAGATTTTTTGATTCACAATGAATAAATCCACGGTTACTATCACATCCCCATGAATTAACAGGAATATTCTTATCTGTAATTTTTAGGAGACTAACTACGACATCTGCGAATGGTTCAGAATGATAACCTCGTAACGGTGTCGAGTTTGCCCTTGATAGTGCAATGATTCTTAAATCATCAGGCGTGTTATCATTGAAACGATAACCTGCAAAATAGTAGAGCCCAATAGATGGTTTCAGAAAATCATCATAAGTAAGAGCATAATATTTATAGCATGATTCCGTCTTATGAATTTTGTATATTTCTTCGAACGTTCCATATTTTTTATAGTCCATTACATACCGTGTGAATGCATCGGATATAGCGTTGCCGGATTCGTACATGAAGAGCAGGTTCCAGCCATTTTTTTTACAACCAAAGTATGACCTTTGCTGATACGAACTCCATCCTATACGCAAACCATTAAATCCTTCTGCTATAAGAACCTTCACTTTGTCAATGTCTGATGCATTCTCAAAAGCATTGATGGCAGACAGCGTATCTTCAAAAGAACATGCACTATTTAATACTGAATCTAATACGCTTAAATTGCCGTGGAAGAGATCCTTGTCTTCAAGTTCGTCAATTTGTTCTTTTCCATACTTGTTTCGCATTAAATTCTTACAAACCTCATGTTTAAGGCTCTCTTTTGAACCAATCTCTGTAGGGCAGTTGTCAAAAAGCATATCAACATCATCTGATGAACAAAGATGTAATATGGTCTTCAAATATGCGGATATAGAGTTGAGACGAATGTTAGATCTATAACTAAGATCCTTTGTCAAAAACTGACGTACACCATCTATCTGATTTCTGATAACCCTTACATATCGTATAAGTTTTTTAGTAGGTTCGTAACAGTTGTTCTCCTGACAGTATAAAATAATAGAATATAGAAGTATTTGTATGGTTACAAGCCTGTCTTCCCTCTTATTGCTAATGCAATAGGCCAAAAGATCAGATGGTACTTTATCAGTGAAAAGTCTGACTTTATCCTTCTCATACGTGTCACCATAATAGAATACGTTGTTGAAGAAAGATTCAATTGAACCATTTGCTTTCCTGATGTTATCAAAAACATCTAGGCTACGAAACAACAAAGACAAATAGCTTATATCCGAGTAAGTTGCAGTCTGTTGAGAGAACTTGTTGGTAAAGTCACTAGTTTTTACATCACTCCCATTGATTTTAGGATTCTTTAGATAGAAGTGCAGTTCATGTATATATTCGATATAGCGTTCAAAGTATTCGTCAATAACAGGATATGGTTTCTCTTCCCTTTGTTTTTCGTCCATCTTTTGCCAGGAGTCCAATGCATAACTCCAAAATATATCGCTCCATTGATGTTCTATTGACTGAACGAAATATTCTTTTATGTCAGAATAATTTTTACGGTCATCTTCTGCATATTGGTATTTATCTCCATTAAACTGGTCTGCAAGAAACTTTATGAAACGTGCTTTCCAATTTTCGAATGTAGTGAGTTGTTTGCCTCTTTCATTCATCTTGACGTATAAGCTGTCAGACAAATGGTAATCTTTCATGTTAAGGCAGTCAAACTTTAGAAGCGTGATAGTATTTTTGCACATACTATCCCATAAACTATTATACTCAGGGACGTTGATTGCTGTATCAACAGCATCAATCATATCAAGCATGGCCTGTATAGTTGGATCTGTTTCCCATTGCTTAAGATACCAAGCCGATTCTTTCTTAATATATCCTGAGATTGACATATTGTCTTTCAGAGAATCTAAATCTATTTGCTCAGTAATCAGTTTTTGGCAGAAGAGTTCAGAACTTCTTCTTGTCTGATATGAAAAGAAATCCTTAGAGTCGATATAGCTTTTACCAGCTCTTTGAGACAACACCCAATACACAAGAAATAGTGTCGTAAGTCTTTGCTGTCCATCAAGAGGAAGAAACTCTCCTTGATCTGAACCGCCTGTTCCATAAATGAAATCTAGGTGATATTCTGTGCCTGTAGCTAGATGCTCCAATAGCACAGCCAGAAACTCATCCCTTTTTTCTTGCTGGGTATCGCTTCCTTGTACATAGTCTCTCTGTATCTTAGGAATAACAATCTTATTGGCAGATACAATATCTGCAAAATTATGTAGTTCGTTCATATTACTTTACGAATTCATTATAGATTGATTCAATATGTGCATAATAATCATTTCTATCAGGTAATGTCCAAAGCTTTAAGTCATTAACTGATTTCGAGAAGGCCTTATTAAATGCCATTTCTGTAGATATAGGTACGAATGTATGCTTTCCACTTTCAGCAGATGCCTTGCTTCTATCCTGAAGTATACTTCGCTTTGTATCAAGTAAGAAGTTCTGAAGAGCAGAATTTGTAGGCTGATCAACTAAAGCCATGTTACTGATTGAATGCATTTCTGTGTCCTTCATACCTGCTAACTCGTCAAACACTCTATCCACTTCTTTCATTAGAGCCTTAACTTCAAGAGATTGTTCGTATTTCTTTTCTGCCTCTTGATTGGCTTTCTTGTTTGCGTCTCTAACAGACTTATTTTCATTATTTTCGTCCAGATATACAAGACTTGAGACAAGTTTAGCAGCCGCTTCTTTGGCCATGGAAACATCTTTTATGGCTTCCAGTTTCTCCAATTCGTATCTCTTCCGCTTAAGCCAGTCGCAAGCATCCTTAAAAGGCATATCAATAATATGCTGTGGGTGAATATGCTCAAGGCTTGTTACGTTGTATTTCTTAAATAGGTGGAAAGGAAAACGACTATCGTCGTTAGGCTTTCTCAAATGGTCTATCACGTTGACCAATTCAAGAATACGGATTATTTCTTCTGAATTGTCATGGTAGTTGATAGTTTTCAGCGTGTTAAGATTCTTGTTATTATCTTTGGATGTGATTGTGACAAATTTGCTAATCCTTGTATCAAGTTCTTTAAGGAACGCTGACTTGGTAAACGATCTCTTGGCATATAGTTCATTTATCAGATTATTGACCACCTTATTCCTGTTGCTACTTCTCTCCATAAACAGAACGATCAAACCGATACGATGATAAGTTTCCAGATCTTCATACCAGCTTTCGAACAGTGAAAAGATGTCTATTACCCTATTCCAAAATTCTTTAACAAGTATCTCTCGTTCTTTCCCTTCCTGTGAAAGCCACCTGTCTATTACTATATAATCAAAATGATCATCATTCTTAATTCCATCCATCAGATTCTGATTTTCTCCATCAGATTTGATACCACAGTTTATGCATTCGTTGTAAATATCCCTTGCAGCATATGACAAAATGAATCTGATATGAGAAGGATTGTTTTTGTCCTCTACAGCATTAAGCATTGACCAAAAGAATGGATTGTGTAGCTTTTTTTCTATCATGTCCCAATCTGAAGCAACTTTGCTCGTCCATTGTTCCATGCTTGCATGTTTTTCTCCAGAATAACAGTCACTCTGCATGATTAGAGCCTTAATAAGTTCTGTGTCGGTCAACTTAATTTTACCGTAATTAAGACGGTTGAAGATTTCTATTGATTCTTTTTCGAGACAAATTGAGTCTAATTCAGTATGGTTTCCATTCACTGTTTCATACCAAATTACGCGAATATCCTTTTTGTCATCATCAGGAAGCGTTTCACTACAATCTTCATTCATTAAAAGTTGAGCAAAGGAAACTTTAAGACTCTTGTTGCAGACAAACCAATCTTGGATCTCCTTATATGCCTTGCGAAGAAAAAAATTGTCCGCAGACTCATACTGACGATTGTCATCATTCAGGAAACCGTCACTGTTAAGATAATCAAGATTAGGAAAGCTTGCGAACTTAGAGTAACCAATCTTGTATATAATACTGCTGTTACAGTAGTCTTCAATAGTACTTTTCAGTGCCTTAAGAATAAGATATAGTGTGGTCAGACGCTGTTGGCCATCAATAACATCATACTCGTTTTCAGAGGTGTTAAATACGACAACAGGTTGAAGGCAATAGAACTCTTTGAGATTCACTTTTCCAGAATCTCTTCGTCTGATAAAATCTTTTATATCATTCAATAAATCTATAACCTGTTTCTTTTCCCATCTATACCCTCTTTGGTACTCTGGTATATTGAACTTGCATTTTAGCAGATGGTAGAAGTTCAAAACTTTTGGGTTATCTTTCATAATTTTCTAATATGTATATTTATATGCTTCAGTATAATGTTTATTGTACATCTTTATAGAATTTCTAATGCTATAGCAGCACATGCTTCTGCATCTGCTAATGCATGATGATGATTTTCTAAATTATAACCGCAACGCTCAGCTATGATGTCCAAATTGTGATGTCCTTCTGGCCACACCTTGCGTGAGGCAATGCAAGTGCAATGAAACTCATAATCAGGATAGTCCATCTGATAAACTCGAAATACTGCTTTCAAACAACTTTCATCAAAAGCTTTATTATGAGCCACGAGAGGCAATCCTACTATCTTTGGCTCAATCTGTTTCCAAACGTCAGGGAATATAGGTGCATTCTCTGTGTCCTCGGCAGACAGTCCATGTACTTGACTACACCAATAGTTATAATACTCTGGTTCAGGTTTGATAAGTGAATAAAATTCATCCACTTTCTTACCATCCTTGTATATAACAATGCCAATGCTACAAACAGAAGAACGTTCGTTATTGGCAGTTTCAAAATCTATAGCAGCAAAATCTTTCATTTTAGTCTTGTCCGTAAAGAATTGTATCTTGTGTTACCCAATAAAGCATCATCCAGGTTGGAACAATAACATTCATAATGTTATATTCATTTAGAGGATACAGGAGCATGGCAATTTTCTCTTTCTGTTCCTCTGTCAGAGCAAATGATTTGCGGAAGTCACCTAGAATGAATTTTGTTTCCGGATTACGATGAGCATAATACATAAACTCTTCAAGTGGCTCTCTGACCATGATTATGGGATCAAAATGGTCAATGACTTTAAGATAACGACATTTGCCTTCATAATCTTCAGGTATATGGTCAATGAATACCTCAAACTCAGGGTCACCATTCTCGTCTTCATAATCTTCGCCTCGCATAACAACCAGTTCAAAATCACCATGCATTGCATCTTCTATTTCTGAATAGCAGATGGCATTTCCACGATTCACTGTCAGACGGTCTGTAAAATGAGGGGCGAAGAAGGCTTTTTTTGCTTTATCGATAACTTCTTGTCTTGACATCGAACCATAGAATTGAGATATTGACCAGAATGCGTTCTTTATCGGATAGAAGTCAAACATTTCTTCTTTCATCTCACAGAAAGCAGTCCCTTCAATATGGAGTCCTTCCTGGCACATGTTGAACATCACATCACAGTTGTCACCTGCTAAGCTTGGGCAATTTGCGTGGTCTAGATAGCGAACGACGGAGGTTATCTCTTTATTGTTCGCAGAAACAATATCTCCTGTAAAAATCTCTCTTCCGGTATCATCTTTATATCCTGTACTGATACCAGCAAAGATTACTGGGACAGTTGACCATAATGTACCTGACATTTGGTCATTCTTGTGATACTTGGTATAAGCTCTATCTTTTGTGATGAGCATCATTCTGTCTGGAGATGGAAAATAAAAATTTCCGAATGTGGTATAATCGAACTTGCCTTCTGGGTTAATAAACCGAAACTTGCGATTGGCGTATATATGTTCAAGGTTCTCTCTGGCATATATATGAGACATGTTCTCTCTTACCATATCGAAGATGCCAAGCAAACTATCTTTATTGTAAGTATTCATGACCGTGATTATTTGTATTTGTTCCACATTCTTTTTACAGCTCCTGCAATCTCCTTGCGAAGCCAAAGAGGTTTAAGAACTTCAAGTTCCTCTCTGTTCCAGAGTAGTTCTTGCTGAAAATCATAAGTTGGACGAACTCTCAATTTGAAGATACTGTATTCATCATTGCGTTCTACCTCCTTCTGATTGTCACCTTGCATCATGGGGAGGTCACGAAGGTAGTTTGCTTGTCCGGCACTGACCTTCAAAAGAACATCTTCTACTTTGCAATTCTTGTCTGGTATGATTCCAAAGCAACCGTCAAAGTATTCTTCTGGTGAGAAGTCTTCTGGAAACTCAAAGCTATGACTAGACAAACGGAAATCTCTAATTCTGTCAAGGCTATAGAGAATATCTTTACCTGCTGGCCATGTGCGACCTACCATATACCAACGCTGACGGAATAACTTTACGCACAACGGCATAAGGTAATGCTCGCGTGTGTCCTCGCGCCAATAGTTGTAATGGGTAATGTGAATGAAGCGGTTCTTCTTCATCGCATCAAGGATAGCATCCAGATACTCACGTCCGCTGGGTATGTCCTCCAGAAGAATCCTGTCTTTGATGGATTTACACTCAAGGAGAGAGTTACTGACGGAATAAGTACTAAGAAGCCAGTTCTCGATACTTCCTCGCTTCATGTCATCAACATTCTCAATGTAATAACGATATGGAGCAGCCTTCTCGCATTCGATCACGAGACCAAACGTATCAAAGATATTCCACTTCCATTTGTGGAATGTCCTCTTCAACATTTCCTCACCACCACTTAGATTGACATTGTCCATCCATTTGCGGTTGAGATCTTCAAAGGTTATCTTGCGAGCCTTGTAGATAGTCTCTACAATCCACACAAGTTTATTTGTTTGATTCAGTGCCATACAACTTATAGTTTAACGTTACGGCTGCAAAGTTATTACAGTGGTGTGCCTTTTGTGGGCATAGGCAAAGCATTTCTATATATTTTTCATCAATATCCAGGATTTTGTGTCATGTTTGAAGAGTACATGATCTCGTTAGCAGGTATTGGGAAAAGCAACTGATAATCTTGCAGATTAAGTTCTTGCTTAGCTAATCCTGTACGCTTAAGGAACGCAAACCTACCAATAGTTGTGCTCATTGACACTTTACGAATCTGGCTTACATATTGAAGTAGTCCTTCTGGCGCAGTTATATTTGAGAATGTCTGTTTTGCATCTGCAACTTTTTTAGCATTCTGCCATGCTACATTAGAATTACCCAGTTTGTATTCGCACTCAGCCAAAGATAGTGTTACATCAGAAAGTGTAAATAAAGGCACGTATTCATTAGTACTGCTTGCTCTGGTTATTACCGAATACTGATATGCCATGATAACATCATTACTGTTCAGATTATAGTAGCCGTTGGAAATAACCTTCTCAAGATAGGGTTTCGCTTTTGAGTAGTTGTTACGATACATATAAATATCGGCAAGCAGAATTCGAGCGACATCCTTTGAGCAGAAGAAAACATCATTGATATTCGTGTCGTATGAGTTCTTCTTTTCTTCAAGTTCAGGTATAATAGATTCAAGAAGTGTTTGAAGGTCATTAAGGACATCTGCCTCTGATGTTCTGAATATATTATATGAAGAATCGACAGTTGGTGACTCTTTAAGGTATGGAATGCCTCCCCATACTGTCACCATATTATAATATGCAATAGCATTAAAGAGTGATATAGGAGCTGTAAACGCAGCCTCCCTTTCCTTATCAACCCTGTCCAAATTCAACATGTAATTTATAGCTTTATAATAGTATGACCAAAGATAGTTGATGGTTGTACTGTTGGCACTAAGAGGTGCTTGTAAAGTACATCCAGAATAGTTTCCATAGCCATTCACAGAGTTTGACATAAACGTCATCGCATAAGCCAGATTAGAGAAAGCACCAGCAACTACAGTTTGAGCATCAACACCCAGTTTTGGAGCAGGAAGTGCCGGATCGCCTTCTTGGGTCAATGTAACGGTTGCAACTGTGTTTCCTGCATAGTCATAAAGAGGAATTTCTGTTCTTGAAACACTCTTTTGACCTGTGGCTGAAACTTTTATCTTCAACACATTTCCATTGAGTATTTTTTCAATTGAGCCAGTTGTGCTCTGGTGATCGTAAATATTGTTATAGAATTCTTCTGTTGTAATTGAACTTGATGGCACGTCACCGTTAAGATTATGATAATCAAGATAAAGTTGAACCTTCGAGTCAATATTGATGGTGTATTCTCCACCTTCCTTTGGTACGCTTATTTCTGTTGCGCTCAATGTTGGAGGATTATTAGGGTCGGCAATCTCATTACCTGCTACACCATCACCATCCCAATCAAAATAGTATTCAAGAGGTAATACGTTGACTGTTTGACCAAGTTCCTCAAAACGATTCTTTACATTATCTTCTATTTTGCTCAAACCATCCAAAATACTATTGCGGTCATTTTTCATCTGTTCTTTGGACTCAACGGAAAAAGCTCCCATTTCACCAAACTCTTTGCTCAGTTTGGCAAGATATTCAGTAACCTGTGCCTCGCTACGTTCTGCAAGGATCATCGAAGATATAGCAATAAGGGCTGCTGCCTCTTCTGTACCAGAGGAAATACTGTAATTGGTCGCATCACTATTTGCAAGCTTTTCAAGTCCGAAAGCCTTCATCAATTCTTTCTGTGCCTGCTTGTTTGCTTCATCAAAAGACTTATGGTCATTCTCTACAAGGTTTTGAATACGTGAGTACTTCAAATGAGTAAGGATGTTGACGTTCACGGTAGATGCATCTGCCACATTCACAATAGCACGAAGGCTAAGTGTTCCGTTAGACAATTCTCCTTTCACCTCATTGAAGAAGTAACCATTTGCTGTAAGTTGGGCGAATGGTGCTTCAAGAGTCTTCTGGCCGAATGAAAAATTACCAAGATGGTCGGTGATTGTTGTAGAGAACGTACTACCATTTGGCTGAAGCTGAGCATCCATTGGCTGAAGGTTGATGGTAGAACCGCTGATAAACGGCCCTTTCTCAACTTTACCTTTGACATAATAATCAGCTGGCTTATAATTGCCACCACCATTGTCATCAATGCCATTTTCTGAGCATGAGTTAAAAAGAAGTGCTACTGTCATTGACAGAGCTAAAGTTTTTATATACTGTTTCATATAATTGTATTATTTAAAGTTTTTTGAAAATTGTTTTATCAAAGAGATAATGACATTAGCGTGTATGTCCATGAACGATTGAGCTTGCCTACTATCTGGTCTATCTGTAAGTATTACAAGACGATTATCTAACATGTATGCCTCAGAAGTGAGAACTTTATTATCGCCATATTGACCCCAGACTCTTTTTTCTACCAAATGGTTCTCTATATCTGGATAGAGTTCTAACAAGGGATTCTCATATCCACATTTTATAGCACTGCCAATAACAAAAACGACTACAGAAGGAGATATAAGTTGCAACTCTTTTTCTAAGATTACAGGCAAATTTGCGTATTGCAAATCCCATAATTCATCAGAAGGATTGCCAGCTCCACAAGGTGCTATTTTGGTCACATTTGACCATGCTATATGTTCATACCAGTCTTCTCCATAAAAATGTTGTGATATACGCTTAAAGAGTCCAAAGATTCTTCTTTTCCCAGAATCTCTTTCCATGTTACTCATGAAATATTCATTTTCATAATCATCAGGACCATTTGGACATTCGCGATCCCATCCATTTGTAGCTCTTCCTATAAATAACAAGCCATGATTGTTCTCTTGTGGAAATAAGCTACCTATCTGGGCGGAAAATGTAGATACGTTTTCACCATTGTGAGTAATAGGCCATTCTTTCTCAATAGTGTTTTCCATTGAGTCATAAATACCTTTTACTGCCGCTCTAAGTTTATCTTTTTTTGTCATGGTTATTCCCAATCTTTAAGTGATTTGAATTTAACAGACACCACCCATTTGGTTTCAAGGTGACTTTGTTCTTTTTTAATATTTGTACTATCCTCATGGAAAGTACCATTCACTTTAATTCCCTTAACTTTCAAGGCAGCATCTATGATGTCTTTTTCATCACTGTCAAGTTGCTTGCTATTCTTTGTGGCAAACTCCTCCTTGTATTCTAGTAAATTGCTTTCAAGCCTTGCATAAGCCATCCGTTGCCAATTTGAATTTAACTCATACCAGTTTCCTGTTTGCAAGAACGGCTTTTTTATTGGGTCATAAACAAATTTTACTCTTTTTGAAGATTGCTCATCAAGTTTGGACTGAGTATTTCCTGACTTATGCTCTGAGGCTGTTCCATCCATGAATCCTAAATCAGCTTCTAACTTAGAGTCGTTCGTATAAGATGTCATTGCATCCAAAGTTAGTCCTTTTTCAAAGGTAATACAGATCTCGGTCGCACCTAAACCTCTTAGCATATCACAATATTCATGAACTTTCTCAAGAAAAAGAATCTCCTCTGATTGTTCTTGAGGAATATATAGAGCATTATTGCTTGGATTAGCTACATACAAAGTGTCTTCCGTAGGATGACCAAATGGGAAAGTTATTGTGGTAGGGATATTACTAATTCTATAAATGAGCGAATTTTGCATATCGACTTGACCAAAATTCTTATCAGACATCACCATAAGGTACTTTCTTTGACTATATGGCTTTTTTACAACGTCATTCCAGATTCCGGTTTCTGCCATTTTTGATTCGATAGCTTTTATGCTTTCTAACAATTCACTTTTTTCATCACGAGATGTTGCCACTACGTATGCAGATATGTAAGACTTTCGAGATTCTTCATATTGGTTGCTATCTGCTAAATCTTCTGCAATGCTTTTATGAATGATTGGATAATTCAATTTATAGTCCAACAATTCCTTGGCAAATTCCGCTTTTTCTGAAGTTGTTTTACCTGAGAATAATTCTTTATATGGATAATATATAAGTTCCTTTAGCAGACTCGCAAGCTGGTCATAATATTCACGACCTTCAGAACCATAAAAGAAATACTTAGTCGGTATTTCAACGGTCATCTTGCTGTCTGATACGAATACAAAACAACCCTCGCCATTGTAGTAAACATCTATAATTTCGTCTAAGTCCATAGACAGAATTTTATCAACATCCAGGCTATAGTATATGCGTCTATCCGTGAGTATTAACCCCTGATTGGAATCATCCCATGGTGATATATCGCGTGAAAATAAAACCTTTTCATTGTCTGGTACTCCAAAATTTCCACACAAAAGTTTGGCTGACGTGTGATTGGGTAAAGCACGCCTGTCTGATCTTGTAGGCAAGCCAAACCATGTACTTAAATTTTTGCTTCTTTCAAAGTATATTCTTCTATACCTAAAAAGCATATATGTAAAGTCACTCATAATGATTATTTTTATTTGGTGCAAAGGTATTGAGTACATGTGCCAAATACAGGCACACCTAACAAATTTCTTTATGCAAAGTCGAAATTTTCTTTATCTACCCTTATTTCCGCAACACTATAATTTAATGTTTTTTATAAGCACCTGAGCAAC
>CAYFQD010000032.1:0-12006 GCA_964345275.1 uncultured Oscillospiraceae bacterium | reverse complement strand
CGAACCGTCGACCTCCAGCGTGACAGGCTGGCATTCTAACCAACTGAACTACCGGACCGCGTTGGTAAACCTTTTACAGATTTCTATCTATCGTGGTGGGCGCTATAGGGCTCGAACCTATGACCCTCTGCTTGTAAGGCAGATGCTCTCCCAGCTGAGCTAAGCGCCCACAGTGGTAGCGGCGAGTGGAGTCGAACCACCGACCTTCCGGGTATGAACCGGACGCTCTAGCCAACTAAGCTACACCGCCACACATGCGACATATCTTTAGCCGCCGCAAGAAATATATTACCATTCGGAAATATTAATGTCAAGTAAAATACGTTTTTAGTTGATCAACTCTTTTTTATGTTTCTTACAATAATCTCCCCGCACTCCCTGCAGCCAACCGGTTTCCCGCCTTCACTCATAATATCGGCGGTACGGTAACCTTCATCAAGGTAAGCTGAAACCGCGTTTTCAATGGCATCCGCCTCCTCTGTCATGTCAAAACTGTAACGAAGCATCATGGCTGCCGAAAGAATTGCGCCGACAGGATTGGCCTTGTCCTGCCCGGCGATATCCGGAGCGGAACCGTGAATAGGTTCATAAAGTCCGCAAGATGTTGTTCCCAGGCTTGATGAAGGAATCATTCCGATAGAACCTGTAACCATAGAGGCTTCATCTGAAAGGATATCACCGAACATATTCTCTGTAACAATAACATCAAACTGGGAAGGATCTCTTATAATCTGCATGGCACAGTTGTCAACGAGCATGTCGGAAAGCTCCACATCGGGGTACTCCTCCGCAAGTCGGTGCATCACTTTTCTCCAGAGGCGGCTGGTGTCAAGAACATTGTTCTTATCAACCGAGCAGAGCTTTTTCCTCCGCTTTTGCGCGGTTTCGAAACCGATTCTGCCAATGCGCTCGATTTCGGACTCACTGTATTTCATAACATCAATAGCCGTATCCCCTTCGGTTTTATGTTCCCCGAAGTAAATTCCGCTGACCAGTTCGCGAACTATGATAAAATCGATATCTTTCTTAACAATGGATTCCTTCAGAGGAGAAGCCTTGGCAAGCTGCGGCCATATCTTCGTAGGCCGGATGTTGGAGTAAACACCCATTCGCGAGCGAAGCCTGAACAGACCCTCCTCCGGACGTTTTTCAACCGGAACATCTTTCCACTTGCTTCCTCCTACAGCTCCGAGGAGAACACTGTCAGATTCAATGCATTTTTTCAACTCCTTTTCAGGAAAGGGATCTCCGTATTTGTCAATGGCATATCCGCCCATATCCACATCGATGTAATTAAATCTATGCCCATAGAGTTCCCCTATCTTATCAAGCACACTGATCGCCTCATTAATGATTTCGGGACCAATCCCGTCACCACGAATAACCGCTATATTTTTATCCATTCTTTTGTCCTTCCTTCAAAGATTTCAATAGTCCGCCGCTCTTTATAATGTTCTGAATAAAAGGCGGAACGGGCTGTGCCTTGTATTTCTTACCTGTAGTAATATTTATAATAACTCCGGTATCAAAGTCAACCTCAATTTCATCGTCTGCTCTGATTTCTTCCGCAGCTTCTTCGCACTCTATAATCGGAAGCCCGATGTTTACAGCATTCCGATAGAAAATTCTTGCAAAGCTCTTGGCGATAACACAGCCTGTTCCGCAGGTTCTGATGACAAGCGGCGCATGTTCCCGGGAAGAACCGCAGCCGAAGTTCCAGCCTGCAACCATAACATCCCCCGGTTTCACTTTCTTCACAAATCCGGCATCGATATCTTCCATGCAGTGCAGCGCAAGCTCCTGTGCATCCGGTGTGTTCAGGTAGCGCGCGGGAATGATAACATCAGTATCAACATTATCCGGATACTTAAAAACTTTTCCTTTTGTTTTCATTTTTTACAACTCCTTGTGTTCGGTGATATATCCTGTCAGAGCACTTGCGGCAGCAGTGTGAGGAGATGCGAGGTAGACTTCACTTTCCACATGTCCCATACGGCCCACAAAGTTACGATTTGTCGTTGCAACGCATCTCTCCCCTGCAGCGAGGATTCCCATATATCCGCCGAGGCAGGGGCCGCATGTCGGTGTGGAAACAACAGCACCGGCGTCTATAAAGGCCGTGTACCATCCGCGCTCCACACATTCCCGCAGAATTTCCATTGTGCCCGGAATAATGATGCAGCGTATACCGTCGGCAATGGTTCTGCCTTTAAGTATTTCATAAGCAGCTTCCATATCTTCCATCCTCCCGTTGGTGCAGGAACCAATCACTACCTGATCGATCTTAATATCGTGCAGTTCTTCTGCCGGATGTGTGTTTTCGGGCAGGCTTGGGCAGGCAACTGTAGGTGTGATCTCATCCAGGTTGATGTTGATAACCTTTTCATATTCCGCGTCGGCATCCGCCTCAAAGACTACAGGTTTTCTCCTGCTTCTGCCATTCAGATATTCCATTGTAATCTCATCCACAGGGAAAATCCCGTTTTTTGCTCCGGCTTCAATAGCCATATTGCATATACAGAGGCGATCATCCATTGAGAGATTCCCGACGCCTTCACCCGTAAACTCCATGCTTTTGTAGAGAGCTCCATCAACACCGATAAGTCCTATAATAGTGAGGATTACATCCTTGCCGCTGCAGTTGGATGGTAATTTACCTGTCAGATTGAATTTAATGGCAGACGGCACCTTAAACCATGCCATTCCCGTGGCCATGCCGGCCGCCATGTCAGTGGAACCGACACCCGTTGAGAAGGCACCGATTGCACCATATGTGCAGGTGTGACTGTCAGCCCCGATAATGCAGTCACCCGCCGTCACAATACCCTGCTCCGGAAGAAGCACATGCTCGATTCCCATTTTGCCTACATCATAAAAATGACTTATATTATAAGTTTTTGCAAATTTCCTGCAGGTCTTTGACTGCTCAGCCGCTTTTATATCCTTATTGGGTACAAAGTGATCCAGTACAATAGCAACTCTGTCTTTATCAAAAACTTCATCGAATCCCGCCTTTTTGAACTCGTTTACTGCCACAGGCGTAGTGATATCGTTACCCAGAACGATATCAACCTTTGCATTGATAAGCTGACCGGCAGTCACCTTATCGAGTCCCGCATGAGCGGCAAGAATCTTTTGCGTCATGGTCATTCCCATTCTAATTTACCCCCCTGGTCATATTATGAAATGCACTGAACAGCGCCTTAATACTTGCTGTAATAACATCCCTGTCTGTTCCCGCTCCCCAGTACATCTCGCCATCTTCGTCTTCAAGACCTATATATGATGCTGCAACGCTATGGGTGCCATCGCCCTGCATACTGTGCTGTGTGAATACTTCTATGGAATACTGTGCATCGGTAAACTCACAAAGAGCGGCGCTTACAGCACTCAGAAGGCCTTCGCCTTCAGCTTCAAATTCGGTTTCCTCGCCATCCTGCTTGAAGGTAATTTCAACCTTGACCAAATCATTTTCTCGAATAAAGTCAAATTCAGTAACCTCTATGTCGCCGTTAAGATTCAGGTAATATTTCGTAAAGATATCCATTACATCGTCAGGCTTAAGTTCCTTATTCTCATTGTCGGAAATATCCTTACACATGTAGCTCAAATGTTCACGCATCTCTGCCGGAAGATGATAACCGAAGTTCTGCTCCAGCAGAAATCCGATTCCGCCCTTTCCGGATTGTGAATTTACGCGGATGACATCCGCATCATATGTTCTGCCTATATCCTTAGGATCTATCGGTATATACGGAACATTCCAGCGATGTAATTTCTTTTTCTCTCTGTATCTCATCCCCTTTGCAATGGCATCCTGATGAGAACCGGAGAAGGCGGCGAACACCAGTGAACCGGCATAAGGTGCTCTTTCATAAACACGCATCTGCGTACACTCTTCATATTTTCCCACAAGATAATTCATATCTGAAAGGTTAAGCCCCGGATCAACACCGTGGGAATACATGTTCATTGCCAGAGTGATTATGTCCACATTTCCTGTTCGTTCACCATTTCCGAACAAAGTTCCCTCTACGCGATCCGCCCCCGCAAGAATTCCCAGTTCAGTATCGGCAACTCCTGTACCTCTGTCATTATGTGCATGCACTGAAAGGGTTACAAATTCACGGTATTTGAGATTTTCACTCATGTACTCCACCTGACTTGCATAAACATGAGGCATACTCATTTCCACAGTGGCCGGCAGATTGATAATGACATTGTTGTCTTCACTCGGTTCCAGTATATCAAGAACTGCATTGCAGACTTCGAGAGCATATTCAGGCTCCGTCCCCGTAAATGATTCCGGAGAATATTCAAAGCGGAAATTACCTTCGTATTCGTCAGCCAGTTTCTTTATCAGAGTTGCACCGTCAATGACAATCTGTTTGATTTCATCCTTATTTTTTTTAAATACCTGTTCGCGCTGTGCCACGCTTACGGAATTATAAAAGTGAATGATAGCGTTAGGTGCACCTTTACAAGCCTCGAAAGTTTTGCGTATAATCTTTTCCCGGCACTGAGTAAGAACCTGTACAGTTACATCTTCGGGAATCATATCGTTATCAATCAGCGTGCGCAGAAACTCATACTCGGTTTTGCTTGCCGCAGGAAACCCGACTTCAATTTCTTTGAAGCCTACTTCAAGCAGCACTTTATAATATTCAAGCTTTTTTTCAAGATTCATTGGAATGACAAGGCTCTGATTGCCGTCCCGCATATCCACACTGCACCATATGGGTGCCTTTTCAATATGATCCTTCTCCACCCATTTGGTGTACTTTTTGTCTACCGGGAAATATCCCACCTGGTATTTGCTCGCATCCATCATTTTCTTTTAATCCTTTCTGACTGTTACTCCTTTTACCCTGCGTTTTTAAAAAAACAAACCCGTCTCAAAGCAATTAATTTGTTTTGAGACGGGTGTAAATCTGTATCACACTCGCGGTACCACTCAAATTGCGGACATGAACATTCCGCCACCTCTTCGAAGTCAGACAACTTCTATACACTTACGTAGCATACACGGGAAGCGCCTACTAGGTGTTAACCTTTGGGACCTCCGGCTCGGAAGGGAGAAGAATACTGTCGTTTTCTGCCGGACTCTCACCATCCCCGGCTCTCTGTATGAATGCATTAACAGATTCGCTCTTCGTCTTAGCCTTTAGTTTTTATTAAATCTCATTTAATTTTTTATCACATTAAAAAATCAATGTCAATCCCTTTTAATGAATTGCCGTGCACTTTTTGCACTTTTTTCTATTTTTTCTAAACATCATTATTGTGTATATCTTCCGATTCTTTGATAGTCTTAGAAAAGAAATCGTTGAGCTTACAGAAGCCTCTGTAGAGAATCTCCTTTTCTTCTTCGGTAAAACCCTCACTGACAGCAAGGGCCAGCTTCTCCCTGAAAGCAGCCTGATAAGAAGCAAACATCCTTCCCTTTCTGGTCACTTTGATAAGAGTGCTCCTCTCATCCTCCGGTTCAGCAATTCTCTCCACCAGCCCGTACCTTTCCAGTTTCTTAATCAGAGTAGTTGTTGACGGTCTGCTTATTTTAAGAAACTCCGCCACATCGCTGATAATCGCACCGTTTTCCCGCTGTATAAGGAATGCGATAGCATTGCGGTCGCGAAAAGAAAAGCTGGCGCTGCTGTACTTTCGCTTTGTTTCTTCCGTCATCAGCATATGGTGATAGGTTTCCACAAGTATTCTGTTGAAACAGGAATTAAAATCGTCCATTTGATATTCTCCCCCAATCCTATTCTTTCGTATAGGCCAGAAGAGCTTCACGCTCCTCACCCGTAATGTTCATTTTATCGCAGATGCACTCCAGTTCCTCCCGTGGAATAACAAATTCAGGATCTGTGCAAAGCCTCGTAAAGTGATTTTTGTTTATTCCGGTACTGCTGAAAGTTATTTCTCCGCATAATAATTTTCTGTCGTATATTCGCAGGAATCTCTGCGCAAAAGTAAGTTTATCCATTAGTTTTTCCCCCATTGTTATCCTTGCCTTCACCCCATATTACCATTGCGGTAACGGATGCCATAATAATCAGCCCTCCCGCAATCTGCATACCGGAAAGCATGGTGCCGAATATAATCAGCGAAAACAGTATCGCAGTTAAAGGGAGCACATTTTCAAATAATGATACAGTGGTAACCGACAGCTTGCCTACTGCATAAACATATCCGAACTCACCGGCGATAATGCACATTAAAGCTGTAATAACAGTTACCATTATTCCCGTCCCGGTAAAGTTTACAGTTCCCGGCTGAGTGGTGAAAACAGCAATGGGTACAGCCACGATGGTACCGGATACAAACAGACCTGTAAGCAGAGTCAAAAGATCGTACTTCTCAAACAGCGGTTTGACATACACAATGAAAAAAGCCCATAGTGCAGCCGCCAGCAGCATCGCCAAAAGACCCAGGGTGTTTATCCCCGCAGGTTCTCCACCTACAAGCAGGAATACTCCCAGTATTGACGCCGTTACACATATAACTTTGAGAACCGTTATTTTGTTTCCGAAAAAAATCCTGTCACCAACCATTCCAAATACGGGAACCGTCGCCATAATCAATGATGAGAATGATGCGGATGTGAGCCCGGTTCCCAGACTCTCTACTGAAAAATAAATGGACATGCCCACGGCGCCGGATATAAATACGCGAGGCAGATCCCCGCGTCTGATAAACAGTCCCTTTTTTACGATTAGACATGCAGGCAGCAAAATAGCGCAGCCTATCAGCAACCTTGTAAGAGTCAGAATCTGTGGCGGCACCTGATGCATTAAATATTCAATGGCTATGAAGTCAAAACCCCACAAAAAATTGACCGCTATTATAACCAGCAGGGGTTTAAGTTTTGATCGGTTATGCATATTGGTCTTCTATCAGTATATCCGTCGTCACGGAATATTTTTCCTTTAGCGGCCCCATCTCCGCGAAGTGTTCAGTACGGCAGTGGGCTGCCTGATGTTCTCTGGATTCCCACTGCTCCCACAGAAACAGGGTAGTATCCGAATCTGCAGGGAAGAAAAAATCATATCTGATGCATCCTTCCTCCTCCCTGGACTTTCTGATTATTCCTCTGTCACGAACTTCTGCATAGTATCCGTCTCTAAAAGCCATGTCAGGCATGGTATATGTCACATAAAAGTTAGTCATTTTTTCTCTCCCGTATTTTAATTATTGCCTTTCAGCTTATTATCCGCAGCATATCGCTGAAAATACCGTAAGCGGTCTGCTCGATCTCCGGTTCATGTTCGACAACAGACACTGTTCCCATCAGATCCGTTTCTATGGAAACGATGGAAGTGGTACCGGTTATTGCTGCCAGAATATCCGTCTTGGGAATCCTTTCAGGTCTTACCTGTGCTGTGACTCCGGCTGACTGTCCGGAATCATCGGAAGGCTTTGCACGGCAAACCAGCTTTATAACCTTGTCCTCCGCTTCGGCAGCCCGTATATCTTCCGGTGTTATTTCCTCTATGCCTTTGCGATCGATCATGTCCGGAGTCATATCCGCCCCCATGAGTACATTGGCAAGGGCTGTCAGTTTGGCGGCGGCGTCGTATCCTTCAATATCCATGGCCGGATCCGCCTCGATAAATCCCCTTCTCTGCCCTTCGGTAATTATTTCATCATAGGCTTTGCCTGCGGCCATTTCCTCAATGACATAATTGGTTGTACTGTTGAGAATTCCTGTAATTCCCGTCACACGGCACATTCTCAGAGTATAGTCAGCCAGGTTGAATACAGGAGTTCCATCCATTACCGTTGTCTCATAGCAGAACTCCACCCCCGCCTCTTCAGCCTCTGCTTTCAGACTTTTATATGCCCAGGCTACGGGTCCCTTGTTGGCCGTAATAACATGTTTCCCCCGAGCGAAGGCTTCTCTGATATGGGTTATTGCCGGTTCTCCTGTTTTTATATTAAGCGGAGTAAGCTCACACATTATATCATAATCCGCAGTGCGTATTATTTCCAGAACCCGTGTTCCATCATGTCCATCGGTGGCGAAGCTTTCACCGGACAGTGCTTTTCCCAGGTCTATCCCGTTCTCATCCACCAGGAATCCGTGACTTCCGGTTGCAATAGCTGTAACCACCACCCTGACATTATATTCATTCTCAATCTCACTCCGTTTCTGCTCCAGCAGCCGTGCAAAGGCTTTGCCGGCATTGCCGAAACCCATAAGAGCGAGCCTGCATGTATGTAAACCCTTCATTCTTATTTCCTCCGTCCCAAGTATACCACACAAAATCAACATGCGGTGTAATTAGATGTTGACACACACTGCTGTCATACTATATAATAACATTCGTCGTTACGAGATAAAATCAAATATTCCGAGGTAGCTCAATGGTGGAGCAACCGGCTGTTAACCGGTAGGTTGTGGGTTCGAGCCCCACCCTCGGAGCCAATTATTTATCTGAAGTCTCGTACTTCGGATTTTGTTTCCGAGCCGGAGTGGCGGAATTGGCAGACGCACAGGACTTAAAATCCTGCGTTCCTTACAGAACGTACCGGTTCGATCCCGGTCTCCGGCACCAACCCTTGGTACTGCCGGTAAGGGTCATACAATCATATTATCGCGGGGTGGAGCAGTTGGTAGCTCGTCGGGCTCATAACCCGGAGGTCAGAGGTTCAAGTCCTCTCCCCGCAACCATGAAACAGACGCTGAATCTTTGGAATTACAAGGGTTCAGCTTTTTTTTACCGGTACAATTCAGAATGAGAACCCCACAAGATGTCATTTTTGATTTACAATATTTATAATAATATATATACCGGATTAAGGAGATTCTTCATTATGACTGATATGAAAAATAATATTATAATTAATAAAGGGATTAAGATTACATATTTAACTTTAGTATGGATGTTCAGAGCTTCTCTGGCTATTATTGAACCCTGGCCATTAGAACCGATTCCTGCTGCTGCTATCGGTCAATTAATCGGATCGGTTACCTTAGCATTATCAATGCTTATTGTTACAGCATATTTCTGGAACAAAAGAAAAACATATAAAAATGTTGCAGGGATAAAGAGAAGTATACAATAGGATTTCTTGGATTCGGGCAGAAATCAAATTTAAAATTAGCTCGGCCAATATGAAAATGAACTGAAGGTTAAAATATCAATCATCGTTTAGAAAGGAGCATCTCATGTCATTTTTTGATTCATTTAAAGAAGAAGCTAGGCAAAGAAAATATGATAAATACGAGGCACAACTTGCTATAGAGAAAGAAACAGAAAAAATAAAAAAGGAGAGAACACAAGCAAGAGAAGAAAAAAATATCTTCCGTAAAAAAGTTAAATTAATCGATAAAATAGTTTCTGATAAGGAAGATAAGGAAGATCTGAAAAAAATTCAGGCAGTCAAAGTGCAGCAAGATCAAAAAATAAGAGAAGCAAGAGCTGTACGAAGTGCCCAGAGTGGACATACAAATAAAATTAAGATAGGGATTATTATTGCTGTTTTTATAGCAATTATTGCCGGTGGTGCCAGTATCGGCTACACCATTCACAACATTAATGTTGAAAAAGCGTATGGAGCAGCAGTAGAATACATTCTACAAGAAGACTATCAGGGTGCCGTTGATAAACTTAGTGGTATAGATACTAAAGATTCTAAGCTTCTTCTTAAATATGCAAGCTACCAGACTGAAATAAAATCATTTAAAGGTAAAGCAGATGAATTCAATATAAATATGAAAGGTTTGAAAAAACCCGATAATCAACAAGTCCAAAAACAAATTGAAAAAGCGATAATAGAGTCGGAATCTGCATATGATGTCAGACTTCAAAAAAATTGAGACAGCTGTCGGCCATGTAAGAAAGGGAACCGAAGTTGGTAAAACGATTACCTCAATAAGTTCACTGGGAACAATCTCTTTAAACTCAAAAGATACAATAAATACCGCAAGGGCTATGTATGATAATCTTTCAGACTCTGATAAGCATGAGGTAATTAACCTAAACATTCTTACTAAAGCAGAAAATAGATATTCTGCTTTATTGGAGGAGCAAGAAAAACGGATTGAAGAGGAAAGAAGAGCAAAGGAAGAAGCAGCACGAGAAAAAGCAGAGAAGGAAGAAAAACAAAACTATACAGTATATGTTGCCACCAACGGGGAAAAATATCATAGTGGACCAGACTGTCCTAGTCTCTCGCGCTCCAAAAATCTAAGAACAATGACGCAGAAACAGGCAATCGATAGAGGATACAGTTCGTGCAGCAAATGTGTTTATGGGTCTTTTTTACCATAAAAAGTAAATTTTCAAATCGAATATGTGCCATAGAGGTATTGTCTTTCCCTTTGAACACCTAGTCTATTCGTTTTACAGCAACTTACACATTAAGCGCTCAAAGCCACAGCTACATTAGAGTGCCTCATATTTTTAAAGTCAATGTACACATAAGTCGCTTTTGTTCTATAATTTAGATCAGAATTTAATCGGAGAAATAGTAACATTGAAAAAATTTATATCTTTAATAATAACGCTGCTTCTGATGTTCTCCCTGTGCGCATGCGAAACAGACACAGGCACTGAAGCGAAAGAGCCCTCTGAAAAGACAACAGCGAGTGTTTCGTCCGACAGCGAGGATTTGGATATTCCTGAATACCGGGGAGAGCCTTCCATTGAAATTAATAACGGCGAACCCGCATTCAGGGATTCGCTAAAAAAGGAAGGTTCGTTTGAAGAGTATGGTAAACTGGATAAGAGGGGTCGCTGCACCACTGCATTAGCAAGGCTTTCAGCTGATACACAGCCTGAAGCGGGCGAAGAGCGCGGAGATATATCCTCTGTGCGTCCATCGGGGTGGATGTCCGGGCAGGGCTGGGAGAGATGCCATCTTATAGGCTGGCAGCTTTCCGGACAGAATGCCAACGAAAGAAATCTCGTTACAGGTACACACTACATGAATGTCAGCGGCATGCTTCCATACGAAAATGAAATTGACCGGTATATTGAACGAACCGGCAACCATGTGCTGTACAAAGTTACACCTGTATTCGAAGGTAAAAACATGATCTGCTCCGGTGTTCATATGCAGGCCGAGTCAGTTGAAGATAATGGCAAAGGAATTTCCTTCAATGTCTTTTGTTTTAATGTCAGTCCCGGAAACGAAATCAACTACAAGACCGGCGAAGTTACTGTAACAGATGAAGAAATTGCAAGCAAAAATGCATTCTCCAGAGTGTATGTTCTCAATAACAATACTATGAGATTCCACTACCTTTCCTGTTCAAGCGTTGCTCAAATGGCGGATCATAACAAAGAATATGTTACCGCAACCAGGCAGAAACTGATTGAACAGGGATATAAGCCGTGCGGTAATTGCGAGCCATAAACTATGCGATGCAGTATCTCAATGGTGTAGTATCTCAATAACGAAAGGAGGAGCTCTGTGGCAAATTCCAATGTAACAAAACAGGCTCTTTCAATTGCCCTGAAAGAACTCATGGAAGAAGTTCCTTTCGAAAGAATCCGCATATCAGATATTTGTAACCGGTGTGATATGAACCGAAAGAGTTTCTATTATCACTTCAAGGATAAGTATGACCTGTTAAACTGGATTTTTGATACCGAATTTATTTCATTTACCAAGAACCTTCTGCAAGCTGAAGAGCTTGACGAACATGTAGATGCGCTTCGGGATATATACGACTACTTCTATGAAAACAGAGATTTCTATCGAAAGGCACTGCAGACGCAGGGTCAGAACTCTTTTCCCGAACACTTCCGTGCATATATTAAACCCGTTCAAAAGCTGCGAATTGAGTATTTATTCGGCGACAGTAACGATGAGTTTGCATTGAATTTTTTTACTGATGCAACTGTCAGTACAATAGAACGCTGGCTGCTGGATGAAAATTGTATGCCGCCGGAGGAATTTATGAATAAATTGATGCACCTTCTCCGGCAGGGAGCCAGAGCAATCGTATCTATCAGACGGTTATCCCCCTGCAAATCCCAGGCTATGGTTCTGTAT
>CAYFQD010000031.1:10723-12833 GCA_964345275.1 uncultured Oscillospiraceae bacterium | reverse complement strand
TTGGTTAGAATGCCAGCCTGTCACGCTGGAGGTCGACGGTTCGAGCCCGTTCCGGATCGCCAATTTTCTTTTTTGGGAGAGCCTCTCTCCCCAATGAGGCGACATAGCCAAGTGGTAAGGCAGAGGTCTGCAAAACCTTTATTCCCCGGTTCAAATCCGGGTGTCGCCTCCAAATCAAAAGAACAAATCCTTTGTTCATCATATGGTGGGTATAGTCAAGTGGTTAAGACAGCGGGTTGTGGCTCCGTTATGCGTGGGTTCGAATCCCACTATCCACCCCAGATTGATTTAACAGTGTTGGGGTATCGCCAAGCGGTAAGGCAACGGATTCTGATTCCGTCATGCGTAGGTTCGAATCCTACTACCCTAGCCAAAATATAAATGGCTGTTGCATTGAAATGATTTTGCAACAGCTTTTTTATTTTAAAAACAACACACTAATTTTACATCAACTTTAAAATTAGTTGACAATCAAATGATGGCATTAAAAGTTGGAATGCTGACAAGTGGTGGTGATGCTCAAGGGTTGAATTCAACAATGCGCGGAACATGCAGGGCATTGCTGAATTATAATCCCAAAATTAAAATATTTGGATTTTTGAACGGATATCACGGATTAATGCATGGGATTTATCGCAGTATGCAGGATTACGATTTTTCCGGAATATTGACCTTAGGCGGTACTATTCTCGGCACTTCACGCCAGCCTTTTAAGAATATGGAGGATCCGTTAGATGAAAACAATCCGGCGGGCATGACAAAAATTGAAGCCATGGTCAATACCTATAACAATATGAAGCTTGATGCACTGGTTATTTTAGGCGGCGGCGGGACACAGAAATCTGCCAGGCTCCTGAGCGAGCAGGGATGTAATGTAATACATCTGCCAAAGACCATCGATAATGACTTGTCAGGGACCGAACTCAGCTTCGGATTTCAAAGTGCGGTTAATATTGCAACTGAAGTTATTGACGGTATCCATACGACTGCAACATCACACGGCAGAGTTTTTATTGTTGAACTGATGGGAAACAAGGTGGGGTGGCTTGCACTTCATGCAGGAGTTGCATCAGGTGCTGATATTATTCTTATCCCGGAGATACCCTATGATCCGGTAAAAGTTCTGCAGGCACTGGATGAGCGTGAAAAGGATAAAAAGCCTTTTTCGATAATTGCCATAGCTGAAGGCGCCAGATCAATTGATGAGGTCGGCATGACCGATGAAGAATTTAAGAAAAACAGAGAAAATATACACTCGGTAGCATATTATCTGCAGAATCAGCTTGAAGCGCTTATGGCCAAGGAAACAAGAGTTTGTGTTCCGGGACATTTTCAGCGGGGGGCTCACCTTCGGCCTTTGATCGGGTACTTACCACCAAGCTGGGTGTTGAGGCTGCAAATGCCGTGATAGAGGGCGATTTCGGCAAAATGATCGGTGTATCCGGGCAGGAAACAATAAGAGTTCCCCTGGAAAGTGTTGCGGGCAGGACCAAGCGCGTTCCTCTCGATGATCCTGTCATACTTGCCGCTCGTAAATTAGGTATTTCCTTCGGAGATTGAAAAAAACAAACAGGAGTTGAAGAAGATGTCATTTATTGCAGCCATTGAAGTAGGCTCACATGAAACCATCTTAAAAATTGCGGAAGTTTTACCCGGCGGGAAAATTTCAGAAGTTGATTCCATGTCAAGACTGATCAATCTCGGGTCTGACAGTTACAGGCTGGGGTATATTACTGATGATAATATCGGGACATTAATTGAAGTGTTAAAAGATTTTAAAAAGAGGGTTTCCATATATCCTGATATTGAAGTCATAGCTGCATGTACATCGGCAGTCAGGGAAGCAAACAATCGCTTGTTCCTGATAGATCAGGTGTATCAGCAAACCGGACTGGAAATCGTTATATATTCCAATCGCCTTGAAGTTGGTGAAATGCTCAGGGCAATCCGGCATAAAATACCGGAATTTGATGAAATGACTGAAGAACCCACTCTAATTCTTGACATAGGTGCAGGAAGCACTTAACTGACACTGTTCGATAAGAGGGAGTTAACCTTTACACAGAATCTTCTGCTGGGAGCACTGCGTGTGCGCGACAAACTTTCTGCA
>CAYFQD010000031.1:5620-10623 GCA_964345275.1 uncultured Oscillospiraceae bacterium | reverse complement strand
CCCCAAAAAAACCGATTATAAAAACTTTATACTGGTTGGGAATGATTTAGCCATCTGGCGGTATCTGGCCGAACTGCCTCTGGCGAAAGTTGACGCAATCAAAAGCGGCACAGACTCCGAAGGGAAGACAGACCCGAAGCTGGTTGCAAAACACATGGGAATTAACACGGCACTTGACGCAGGAGTTGGCGGTGCTTTAGAGGGCGTCGGTATGCTTTTCACAAGGGCAAACGGCAAGAAACTGATAACCCTTCAAGAGAAAGTGAACGCAGGTAAGGCTACGCCTGAAGACAAGAAGGAACTTATACGGATTTATGACAAGTTAGAGAGGGCTTCTGAAGATATAACACTTGCGAAATCCAATGTTGCTGAAGATTACACGGCGAAAGGCAAGGGATTGCAAGACAAGGCACTCAAGGAATCACAAGCAAAAGCGATAGATGAACTTAAAGTTAATATAGACAACGCTAAAATCAGGCTTTCTAAGGCGAAATCGGCAGACAGGGCAGGAATCATCCGCAGACAAATCCGCATGCTTGAGGGTGAATTAAAAGAGCTTCAAGGACAAACGGCAGTTGTCAAGGACGGAAATATACAGTATAATGCGTTCAGGAGGGATAAACATGGAACAGAAATTAGAACAGGTACTGGCACAGCTACCGGAAGAGGAACAACAGATATACCAGACGCTTTCGGCGGAACTCAAGGACGAGCCTTCAGAAACGAAGCTCATACAGAGCGAAGTGTTGGAGGGGATAAAGCCGTCAGCACTGAAAAGAATGTTCGACATGTATTAAGCAACGAACAGTACAGGGCAATGCGGAAATATGGCATGTCAACCAATGGCATGGATGATATTTCTTCTTCTCCTGAAGATTTTATTGCAACCTTAAAAGGAAATGCGGCAACTCAAAAATTTGGGATAGCCGTAGACTCCAACTTTACAGCTAAAGACTTGGAGGGTGCAAAATTATATACATCAAAAAACAAGACTGTCACTATTGGGGTAAAACCTGACGGTGACATTTTTGGTTTAGCTAAAAAGGCAGGAGCAAGCAGAAAAGACTTTGAAGAAGCTATGATGGCAGCAATAGGTAACGGCGGAATAAAGCTCGATGCTTATGGGCGTGGTCTTTCTAACAGATATGAACTGTTTGGGTTTGAGCCTGTTGCCAGAGTTGAATATAGTGAATCGGTAATCATTGACCGTATGAATGAAGAACAGGCAACTATGCTGCTGCCTGTATCCATGGTTATTAAGGAAATGTTTGAGTTCACGGAACTGGACAGAGTTATTTTGCCGGATGTCATTTTAGCTGATGGTTTAATTGTAAAAAAGGCGGAGGAACTGAACCTGATTGAGAAAGATCAGAGGCAGCAGGATGGCGAAATAGCATATGAGATGATTAAATCTTCGGATTTAATAGGTATCAGCAATCAGGAGCTGGAATTGATTGCCTTGCTGGTAAGGCATCATTCAGACGACTTCGCTTCCCTGACTTATGAAGAACTTTTCATTTCGCCGCAGGAAAAGCTGAACTTTGTCAAACTGGCAGTGCTGCTCAGTATGGCAAATGCCTTGGATACAGGGCATAAAAGTAAGGTTAAAAGAATTACAACGGAAGTCAGAAAGCGGCATATTAAGGTCATCCTTGAATCAAATCAGGATCTGACCCTGGAATCATGGAGTTTTCAGAAGACTGCCAAACACTTCCAAAGAATATTCGGTACGGAATTAAGGCTGTCAATAGTATATGAAAACGGTACGAGTTAATAGAGAACAAGGAGCAGAAAATGTTACCTACAATTACTGAAATTATTGATCAGAAGTTTTCCGCAGAACAGGAATATCCGCCATTGGAGGGTGAGCGAATTATCAACCGTGAACTGGGCTGGATGGAATTCAACCAGAGGGTACTGGAAGAAGCTCAGGACCCGACAAATCCTCTCTATGAGAGACTCAATTTTCTGGCAATAACCTGTTCGAACCTAGATGAGCATTTTATGGTCAGGGTTGCGTCTTTATATAATATGATTAAATCCGGCTCAGAAAAAAGGGATGCGGCAAATATGACTCCGTCGGAGCAGCTGAAAGCACTGATGGATAGATGCCATGAGTTCTATAAGGAACAGTATGGAACATTCAATAAACAGATTATGCCGGCATTGCATGATGAAAATATTCATTATGTGACAATAGATCAGGTTACTGAACGGGAGTATAACTATTTAAAGAAACATTTTGAAAATCAGATATATCCCGTTTTAACTCCTTTGGCAGTCGATGCAGGCAGACCTTTTCCTTTAATACCGAATCAGACGCTGAATCTTTTCGTCACCTTTACGAATCAGGGGGAGAAGGTAAATGCATTGGGTACAATTTCCTTTGCGATTGTTGAAGTACCGTCAATCTTACCGAGACTTATTAAATTGCCGGGAGAAGAGAAACGCTTTGTTTTAATTGAGGAAGTAATTGCGAAGTTCATAGATCAGCTTTTTTATAATCAGGAAATAGAATCAACCGCCTGCTTCAGGGTAATGAGAAACGCGGATTATGAGCTTGACGATGAAGAGATTTCCGACCTGATGGTTGAAATGGAAGGTGTCCTGTGGCAGCGTGAGCGCGGCAGCATTATCCGCCTTGAAATTGAAAGAGATGCCGGAAAAGAAACTCTCAATATTCTGCAATCATTGATGGAGGTTACCGATCAGGCCGTGTTTCGGATAAAGGGTCCCATTGACTTAAAGTTTGTGGATAAAATAAAAAATCTGTACCCGGATCCAAATCTGCAATATGAGAAATTCAATGGTCAAATATCTCCGGTCTTCGGATTGGAACAAAACCCGGATTATTTTGATATCATCAGTGATAATGATGTTATTCTGCACCATCCTTTTGAATCTTTCGATTCAACTATCGGGGTTATTCGTCAGGCGGCACAGGATCCGGCTGTGCTGGCCATTAAGCAGACTCTGTACAGGGTCAGCGGCGATTCACCAATTGTTAAAGCGCTTGCGGAAGCTGCCCAGAACGGTAAGCATGTTATGGTCCTGGTGGAGCTGAAAGCCCGATTTGATGAAGAGAGCAATATACATTGGGCCAGGCGTCTGGAGAGAGTCGGCTGCCATGTAATCTACGGTCTGAAAGGACTGAAAACCCATAGCAAAATCACTTTGATTGTAAGACGGGAGGAGTCCGGCATTAAGCAGTATGTTCATCTGGGAACCGGAAATTACAATGACATAACTGCCAGAATCTATACGGATTTCGGACTTTGGACCTCATCTGAACAAATCGGTCAGGATGCTACGGATTTCTTTAACATGATTTCAGGATATTCAATCCCTATGGGGTGGCGCAAAATCATACCGGCACCGCGCTGGCTGCGCAAGGAGACACTCTATAGAATCAAACAGGAACAAAAGCATGCCGAAGCAGGGCGGCGAGCCGTAATAGTAGCAAAGATAAATTCTTTGATTGATCCCGAGATTATAGAGGCGCTTTATTCGGCTTCGCAGGCCGGTGTTAAAATCTGTCTGATCGTACGGGGCATCTGCGGTCTGAGAGCAGGCGTCAAGGGGTTGTCGGAGAATATCGAGGTACGAAGTCTGGTGGGAAGATTTCTGGAACACAGCAGGATCTTTTATTATTATAACGACGGGCGGGAAGATATTTTTCTCTCCAGTGCAGACTGGATGCCCCGCAACATGGATCGGCGTATTGAAATTTTATTCCCGGTTGAAGATGAGTTGTGCCGCGAGCGCGTTTTAGAGGTTCTGACCTCTCAGTTGATGGACACTGATCGTGCCAGAATCATGCAGGGCGATGGTTCATATGTCAGATTCAGAGATCAGACTCCGGAGGATCAGAGGCTTGATTCGCAAATTTTCTTGATGAAAGCAGCATTAAGAGCGTCGGAGGAAACTCGAAAAAAATTAATTAATGCCAATCGATATGAGCCGCTGTCGGCAGCGCAGGAATCTATGAACAGGGGTTAAGTGGTAATTGTCCGGAAAGATTAAAATTGCAATTTTTGCTGGGAAATTTGATCCTTTTATCAATGGTGACAAAATAATAATAGAAGGGTTGATTGAGCTGAGCAAGTTCAATCATATTATTGTAATGCCTTTAGGTCTGGCACCATATAATGAAAAATATATGACCCCTTCCGGTTACCGTTATGAAATGGTGAGATTAGGCATCAGAAGTCTGGCGGGGGTGACTTTGAGCGATTATGAAATTAACCGTCCCGGCAGATATTCATACACAGTTGATACAATCGATTACTTTAAGGAGAAATTTAATAAGGAACAAAGCAAAGGCAAAAAAATCGAAATTCATTTAGTTTATGACTCTAAGGCACTGCATACAATCGAACATTGGCATAAGCCTGAAGAAATAATGAAAAAGGCCAAGTTGCTTATCTTTCGCCGAGAATCCGAAAATTTCAAAAAAATTAAGGAGAGGGCAGACTATTTAAGGACAAAATACCGGGCAGACATAGATTTTTTTAAGGTAAAAGAATCGGATAAACTGCTTTCTCCCGTGAAATGTCGCAGTTGAATCAGCAGCAATTAATACAGCTGGCAATATATGAAAAAGAAGTCAGAAAAAACGTGTCCCGCAGCAAACTTTACCATTCTTTGAATGTTATGCAATATGCAGTTCATCTGGCTGCAAAACATGATTATGATCTGATGAGAGCGGCATCAGCCGGAATTCTCCATGATATTGCCAAATCGAGGAAACTGGCAAAGCAATATATCCTCGCAAAAAATCTGAGCAAAATCAGTTTCCTGAACAATAAAATTGTTCATGGGCCTGCAGGAGCCTGGTATGCTCATCATTTCCTGAAGGTTACGGACAGAAAAATACTTGACGCAATAACATTTCACACAATACCAAGAGAAAAAATGACTAAACTGGATAAAATAGTTTACCTGGCAGATAAACTGGAATTCGGAAAAGCAATCAGGGGGACAGGTCAAATAAGAAAAACAGC
>CAYFQD010000031.1:0-5520 GCA_964345275.1 uncultured Oscillospiraceae bacterium | reverse complement strand
AAAAACCTGATAAAGATAGAATTGATTTATTTTAATTGATGTTGGTGGTATAATTAACTTAGAAGATTAATCTAATATCTAAGAGGAGAGGGACATATATGCCAGCATTATTTTTACTGGGAATTGTGGTTGCGCTGTTATTCATCATTTTGATCAAGCTTACAAATGATGAGGCGGAGGCCGAGACTGTGGCTGAAGTCAAAAAGAGAGCAGAGAAGATGGAGAAGCTGCCGGACTATACTGCTGAACTGGAACAGATGCGGGAAGCTCACAGGACTGCACTGTCTGATTTTGAGAAAACACTTGACAGTTTTTATTCTTCCGAAGCGAGCAGGGAGGGAATCAGGAATGAGGCGGTTTATGAAGAGGCCTATGAGAAATGGGAACAAGAAGTGTGCGGATCCTGCAGCGAGATGATTGAAAGAGGAGAAGCGGTGCTTTTGCATGAGTTCGGCGAGTTGAAAAATGACCTTCATCGCATGCTGAACAATGTCCTTGAGAGGAACTGGAAGGGAATATCCCTCGTCAGAGGGTTGGGGATTTCCGGCGATAGATACGGCACAAGCTACTACTATGACAATGAGCTGAAGTTTTTTTTCAAGCTTTTTCCCGACGGCGACATTAACAATTGGGGGACATATAAATATTGCTTTATACCGTCGACGGAAGCAAAGGAAGAATTTCCCGACCAGGCACACATTCCGGTTAATATCAATGTGCCGGAATATTTCGCAGGAATGAGGGAGAACTATGCGGATATAAGGGAGATCTATCTGCGTACTCATTGATTACTATCTCAAGTGCGGTATTAAACACCGCACTTTTGTGTTACTATATAATGGAAAAGAAAAATGTAAAGTAGAGACAGCAGGAGACTGTTATGGCGTTTGTTGAGTTTCATAATGTAGAAAAAGTATACGGCAGCGGGGATGTATCCGTGCGTGCCCTTCACGATGTCAGTCTCAATATTGAAAAGGGAGAAATTTGCGTGATAGTGGGGCAATCCGGTGCCGGGAAGACAACTCTTCTCAATATTCTGGGCGGCATGGATACGCTTACGGATGGAAAAGTGCTGCTTGACGGAAAGGATATTTCTCACTACAGCGAGAAACAGCTGGCATCATACAGGCGATATGAAATCGGCTTCGTATTTCAGTTCTATAACCTGATTCCCAACCTGACTGCACTGGAAAATATTGAGATTGCATCTCAATTGACCAGGGACAGTATGGATAGCGCTGAGGTGATGGAACTGGTTGGCCTTTCAGGCAGAGTTGACAATTTTCCGGCACAGCTTTCAGGGGGAGAACAGCAGAGGGTTGCTATAGCCAGGGCCCTTGCAAAGAGACCGAAGCTTTTGCTCTGCGATGAACCTACGGGAGCACTGGACTATGAGACGGGAAAAGCTATCCTGAAGCTTTTGCAGGACAGATCCAGAAAAGACAATATGACTGTAATTATCATTACACATAATCAGGCCCTTACGCCAATGGCGGACAGGGTTATCCGCATAAAGAGCGGAACTATCGATTCAATCAGTATAAACAGCAATCCTACTTCAATTGACGATATAGAGTGGTAACATGAGCAATAGAGTGTACTGCAAAAATATCAGACGGACCATTACGGGAAGTCTTGGGAGATTTATTGCCATTATGGCGATTATCGCTCTTGGTGTAGGTTTTTTTGTTGGCATTAAGATTACCAAGACCGCAATGGTGGAGACTGCTGATAAATATGTTACCGAGCACAATATGTACGATTTCAGGTTTTCATCTACACTGGGATTCACTGCGGATGATGAAGAGAAGCTTTCTTCCGTGTCCGGGGCGGCCGCTGCTGAAGGCAGTATGACTCATGACTTCTTTTCTCTTGATAGAAAAGGCAATTCAGCCATATACAGAGCCCACTCCATTACGAAGGAAATAAATACACTCCGCCTGGTTTCCGGCAGACTTCCTGAGACAGGAAATGAATGTGTCGGCGACAAAGAGTATTTCAGAGAGGCGGATATAGGAAGAGAGATTGTTCTGACCGATGAAAACGACAAAGACACACGGGATGAATTCGAATACAGGAAATTCCGTCTGGTGGGTCTTGTTGACTCCGTATACTACATAAACAGCAGCGAGCGCGGGACTTCGTCCCTGGGCGACGGCCGCATTGATGCCTTTCTGTTTATGCCGAGGAATGCGTTCACATCGGAATACTATACAGAGATGTATGTGACCGGCAAGAAGCAGGGATATCTTTATAGCGAGGAATATAACAGAAATGTTAAAGATGCAAAGCCTTCACTGGTGGCTGCGGCCGAACAGTGCGGCAAGGATCGCTATGATGAGATTCTTTCCGATGCCAGGGAAAAAATAGAGGATGCACAGAAAGAGCTGGACGATGGATATGCTGAGCTTCAGGATGGAAAGGAAAAGCTGGAATCTGAAAAGAAAAAGACATATAGGAAGCTGGCCGATGCCAGGAGAAAGCTGGATAAAAGCAGTGCCCGACTGAAAAAGGCTGAAGAAGATCTGCCGGACAAAAGAGATGAGCTGGTAGCGCAAAAACAATTACTGGAAGGGCAGCTGAATCAGGCAAATCTGGCACTGCAGCAGGCTGAAGAGTGGCTGGCTCTGGAGCCGGACAATCCGGAAGCGCAGGGAGCTGTTGTGCAGGCACAAAATGCTGTATCACAGCTTGAGGAAGGAATAGCGAAGACAGATGCCGGAATAGCACAGATTGATGCGACCCTAACGGCAATTCCTGCAAATAAAGCTAAAATAGAAAAAGGATACAAAGAATACCGGACCGGAAAGGCTAAGGCTGACAGAGAGTTTGCCAGAGCAGAAGAGGAAATAAGAGATGCAGAGAAGAAGCTGAAGGATGGCGAAAAGGAGCTGAACAAGGCCAGGCGGGATCTGAAGGATATAGAGGAACCGGAGCTGTACACGCAGCTTCGCGAGGATAATCTGGGATACGATTCCTTTGACAGCAATTCGAACATCGTTAACAGTATTTCCAAGGTGTTTCCGTTATTTTTCTTCTTGATAGCTGCACTTGTATGTTCTACAACCATGGCCAGAATGATAGAGGAGGAAAGGACTCAGATCGGTGCGTTCCGGGCCATAGGCTACACACGGGCAAGCATCATGTGGAAGTATATAATATACTCCGGTCTGGCTGCAGTTATAGGCTGTGTGGCCGGATTCCTGCTTGGTTCTAAATTCTTCCCTTATGCCATTTGGATGGCATATAATATGATATTTGATTTTGCTCCTCTGGAATTCTATTTCAGCGTGGAGCTGGCCATCGCATCGCTTATTGTTTCGCTGCTGTGCTCAGTGGGGACCACATGGCTGGCATGCAGGTCGCAGCTTAAGTCAATGCCTGCGGAGATTCTCAGACCTAAAGCACCTAAGGCGGGCAAGAGGATATTCCTGGAGAGAATCAGACCGATCTGGAGCAGACTGAGATTCCTGCACAAGGTTACTGCCAGAAACATTTTTAGATTCAAGAAGAGGATTGCAATGATGGTTCTGGGAATTGCAGGCTGTACGGCTTTGTGCTTTGCGGGTTTTGGAATATTTGATTCCATAGCGGGTCTGGCGGATTATCAGTACAAGGAAATTGAAAAATATGATATGACTGCCCAGTTCAGTGAGGAACTTGATGATGAAGAGCTGGGAGCTTTTTTAGATGAATACGGACAGGATGTAAGCGTAGTTGCACCTCTTCAACAGATAGCAATCAGTGCGAAATCCTCCGAAAAGGTTCGCTCATGCAGCTTGATGGTTACAGATAAGCCGGAGGTTTTGCAGAAGGTCATGAATTTTGCTGAGGGAAGCACTGACGGACCGAAGCTGGATTATCCGGAAAAGGGGAAAGCTCTTATTAACAACAAGCTGGCGGAGCTCATGGATGTTGAAGTGGGTGACAGTCTGTTAATTGAATATGACGATACCAGGAGCATAGAGCTGGAAGTTGGCGGCATATACAGGAACTATGTAAACAATTATGTGTATGTTGATGTTGCGACCTACGAAGAGCTCATGAACAAAATATACAAACCTGTTATGGCATACATTAAAATAAAAGATGCAGACAAAATGGAGATTGAAGAGCTTCATGCTGTTGCCGAGAAGATTAACTCCTATGAAAACATGCTGGGAATGCAGCTGAATCTGGACATAAGGGTAATAATAGACAACATGATGGTCAGCCTGAATTACATTGTATGGCTGGTTGTGGCCTGTGCGGCACTCCTGGCGTTCATTGTCCTGTTCAATCTGGGGAATATCAACATAACGGAACGGGTGCGCGAGATTGCCACCATTGAAGTTCTCGGTTTCTATCCGCGCGAGATAGGCTCTTATGTGTTCAGAGAGAATATTGTACTGGTGGTATTCGGTATTATTATCGGTCTCCCGGCGGGACATTTTCTCCATAAGTTTATTATGACACAGATTATTGTGGAAGCGATATCCTTTAACGAGACGGTAAAGGTACACAGCTACATCTATGCCACGCTTATGGTTATACTGTTTACAGTTATTACAGATCTTATTCTTAGAAGAAAGCTCAGGAAGATAAATATGGCAGAGTCACTTAAGTCAATAGAGTAAGGAGAGATTATTATGGCAATTTACAAAGTGGAGATTTTACTGACTGAAGACGACTTTAACGCAAAGGGGAAGATAAAGGCTGAAAACCTGTACCGCTATATGCAAAATGCTGCCGGGGATCAGACTAAAGCACATAATGTGGGGCTTGAGGATCTGATAGAGAAGGGCTATATGTGGGTCCTTACAAAGATGAAGGTTAAGATTCTTGCAGACATTAAGCCGGGGATAAAATATTTCTGCGGAACTTTCCCGTTGCCGCAGAAAAGAGTTACCTTCAAGAGAGAGTTCTTTATGTTTGAGGACAACAATGACTATAATCTCAGAGAAACAGCAGCAGAGGCAGCAGCTGCGGGAGCGGCGGTAAAGGGTGAAGAACCGGCCGAAGATGACAGATATCCGCGGATTGTTGCCATTGGCACCAGTCAGTGGTGTATCATGGATTTCGTGACAAGAAGGATGGTAAGGGCTGATAAGGCAGGATTTATGCTGGATGAATTAAGTGAAGACTTCGACATTATTCCCGGCCCCATTGAGAAACTTAAGGGTGAAAACCTAAAATATCTGGGCAGCCATGTGGTTGCTTCTGAAGACCTGGATCAGAATGAACATACAAATAACTGCAGGTACCTGACAATGGCTGAAGAATATATAGATCGTCAGGGGACAGATATAATAGTCAACTATGTCAATGAGACCCGTCTGGGCGATGAGATAAAGCTTTATCATGAAAAGCAGGGTTCGGGTGACTTCATAGAGGGCTGCACCGGCGAGGAGGAAACCATTGTGTTTCAGGCTCTATTTAAATAGATAACAACTATTTTCAATCTTTTCAAACAAAAAACCCCGGGCTTACCGGGGCTTTTTGTTTTACATATCGGTTTATATAAACTCTGCGAGATTTTAT
>CAYFQD010000030.1:1645-14765 GCA_964345275.1 uncultured Oscillospiraceae bacterium | reverse complement strand
CGCCCCTCTCACGCGGGGCGATTTTTGTCAAGGTACATAGGTTTTACCGCTTACCGATATTCGAATATTTTTCTTTATTATATGCATATATTCCAAGCCTATCCGTGAGCACATGAAAGCCTCCATTATTTTGATCGTAATCAAATGTTTGTAAAGAGATAAATACTTTTATATTCTTTAAGGTTGCTTCAATCCACATCCACCAGCTTAAATCATGCTAACACAATCTTCAATCAATTCTTCCGCTTGTTGCTTTAGCCGTTGCTTTAGCTCTCCGTTGAGGCAAACGCATTCTGCTCTGGCATTTTTTAATCGCGGTATCCGCTGCTCCGGTATTTCCGCTGGCTGATTTTGCGCCTGATAAAGTGCATAATCTCCCTTATGATTGCGAATATGGCAAAGGCCGACAGGAATCCCATGACGCCCATGGTTACATCGGCCATTTCCATGGCTCCCGTTCCCGTTGCCCACTGGCCTATCTCTATGGCGAAAGTAATTACCACAATCACCGTCAGCACATACAGGAAGGATATGACCATTGTGTGGTCCCTGCGTGACAGCCACAAAAATACGGGGTGCACGCAAAAAATCAGCAGCAACCCCAGAATTCCGATAACCACAAAGTGCAGCTGCTTATCGTTGAGCCAATAATCCGACTGATCGTTCATGGTCAGTATAGCATCATGAACTCTGGCAATAAAACTTACTATTGCCGACAGAAGCCATTCCATTCTGTTTCCCCCGTCTCTCTATAAATCGTCTTTTATGCCCAGAGTTTTTCGGGGTATTCACCTTTATCCTTTTTTGACTGCAGCTGGTCCCTTACAATCTCTTTGTCCTCACGGTAGGTTACTCCGCACCACTTGTCGTTGCATGTCAGCACCTTGACCTGAGCCTTTCCTTCCCTGATCAGCTTGTCGACAGAGCGAGGCAGCAGAAATTCACTCTTAAGCGGATTTGCAGACATTTCATCTGCGAAGAACTCTTCGCTTCCCTTCCTGAGCTCATCCATCATGCTTGCCGTAAACCCCCAGAAGTTCATGGATACCAGCGTATCCTCGGAAAGCAGGTGCCAGGTTTCGCCATCATCTTCCGTATAGCAGATGCCTTCCGGCCTCCTCATGATCTTGGATCTTTCTGTAATCTGAGTCAGAAATCCCTTCTCATCGGTTTCGCATACACCTCTCGTCACATGACCATGCTCGGTAATGGTGTTCCCCAGCTTGTACCCGGCCATGCAGTAAGCATACTTTTCCCCGTCTTCATTTTCCGAAAGATAGTTATACACGCTCATAAATCCGCCGGGACCGTAATAGTCATCCGCATTTATTACTGCAAAAGGCCCGTCTATCAAATCTCTGCAGGCCAGAATGGCGTGAGATGTCCCCCACGGCTTAACGCGGCCTTCAGGAATTTCCACTCCTTCCGGAATATCTTTCAGATCCTGATATGCGTATTCAATCTGCATGAATCTGCCGGCTCTCTCATCTACAAGCTCTCTGAAAAGATCCCGGTGCTCTTCCCTGATTACAAATACCGCTCTGTTGAAGCCGGCCATCATGGCATCATAAAGGGAGAAATCCAGAATTATTTCTCCGGCATCCGTTATTTTGTCCACCTGCTTCAGTCCTCCGTATCTGGAGCCCATACCTGCAGCCATTATAATAAGTGTAGGTTCCTTACTCATCTCTTATCCTCCTCTTCTGCTTGTAATCTCGCAACTCCTTCTTTGACAATGCGCTCCACCTCTCCGTTCAGATTAATCTCTTCCCTATGAGAAATTCCCGCTGTCGGAACAGGCTCGTGCACCATTACATGTATATCCGCAGGTGAAAACACTCCGCGTTCTTCAAACATTTTGTATGTTCCGCTTATGGATACGGGGACGATCGGCACCCCCGGCTTGGTTGCAAGTTTAAGTGCACCATTCATGAATTCTCCCGGCTCAGGACCTTTGCTCCTGGTGCCCTCCGGAAAAATCACCATATTAAAACCTTTCTCTACATTTGCTATTCCTTCCTTGATGGTCTTCAGCGCTGCCCGGGGATCCTCTCTGTCCAGAAAAACACTTCTGATTCTTTCAATCCATACGCCATAAAAAGGCAGCTTCCTCAATCCCGCCTTTGCAACAAAGGCAATAGGGAACTTAGTGAATGTTGCAAACAGTGTCGGAATATCGCAATAGCTCTGGTGGTTGGCGATTATAACCACGGGACCTTCTTCGGGAATATTTTCTTTCCCGTGCACCGTAAGAGAACTTCCGAATGTCTGAAGCATCATCGATCCCCATCGGCTCTCTGCAAGGAGAATCTGGCGACGTTCTTCCTCAAAATCACCGCGGGCTTTTGCCTCTTCAATAGGTTTCCTGAACGGTCTGAAATACTTCAGGCAGTATATCAGTTTAATAAACCCCGGAATATTAGGTAATATCTTCATACAAAAACTCCTTTCGGGTCTGACTCTCTCAGTCTACAAGTACCGCTCCGGGTCCTCTGTCAAAGAATATACTCTTAGAAGTGGTTGAAAGAGGAATTCCGTAACACACTCTTACGCCCTCAAAGACATCCATTCTCAAAAAGGCCTTGCCGGCGGAAAAGAGCACCCTGTTATCCATGCGGTTATCGGCAGCAACGGAAACAGCCGAACCTACAGCTATTCCCAGATCGCTTGCATTAAACGCACAGGTTGCCCCCGCAGCCCTGCTTGCTGCACAGTCGGCGAATCCGCAAAAGCCGCAGTTGTCAAGCAGAACCGGATCATCCAGTGCTCCCAGCATAACTATGCAGTGGCTGCTATCCACATTGTTCGCATCCCGTTCGAAAAATTCCGCACCGGTCTCCCCGGCTATATCTCTCATGTGTTTTGTCAAAACCGCCTTGTCCTCACCGTCGAGAATTGCCGCAACAACTCTGTCACCGCCGTTTGCCTTCGGTGCCGTTATGGCAGCCGCTACCATTGACTGTGCAACTCTTTTTGCCGCTTCAGCAGCAGCCGTTTCCCTATTCTGTATCATATGAACCTCCAAATAAAATCTTCTGCCTGCGGTGCAGTTCCTCGAATGCCTTTTTCTTCTCCTCTTCCAACCCGAAAAACATAAAGGCATGGTATGTATCGTCTATTTGCTTTGCACATTCCCAGAGATCTTCCGGCGAAATCTCTTCTCCGACAATAATCAGCTTGCCCTTTGTCGTCATTATTTCCCGGGACATATCATCGTGAAGAACTCCATCCCCACATAGAACAACTGCATTTTTCTTCGCAGCATCATCGGCTTCCGTCAGCTCCTTCAGTGTTTCGAACTCCTTGTTGCGGTATCCGTGCTCCCCGTGCATCATGCAAATTCTTTTTATGCTGCGTCCGTCAGCTTCCTCAATCATTTTGTCCAGATCGATAATCTCTGAACCTGATTCAGAGGCAAGCTCTTCCGCTTTCTCTCTGACGGGTGCTCCGAAATATCCTGTTACAAAAATCATTTCACTACCTCACAGTCCCAAGCCCAGTCCGAATCTTTCCCGAACCCGCTTCAAAGTTTTCTGTGCTATGACATCAGCCCGCTCAGCTCCGTCATTGAGCACCTTTATCAGCTCTTGGGAGTGGCGTATTTCTTCATAATTTTTCTTTATCGGCGCCAGTGCTTCCTGAGTCACGGCAACCAGCTCTTTTTTAAGATCCCCGTAGCCTCGCCAATGTGCTCCTTCTGTTATAATCTCTTCCACGGCCTTACCGCTGAAGGCACTGTATATGTTCAGCAGATTGCTTATGCCCGGCTTCTCTTTAATATCAAAACGAATTTCGCCGTCGGAATCTGTCGTTGCCCTCATTATGGATTTTTTGATTTTGCTCTCGTCGTCCAGAAGAGAAATTCTGCTGTGAATATTTTCCGCACTTTTACTCATCTTGGCTTCAGGATCATCCAGCGCCATGATTCTGGCTCCGGATTTCATGAACCTGCCGTCGGGCACTACAAAAGTTTCACCGTATTTATTGTTTATTCTTATTGCCAGATTTCTGGTCAGTTCAATGTGCTGTTTCTGATCGTTGCCCACAGGAACAACATCTGTATCATAAAGCAGAATGTCTGCAGCCATAAGCACCGGATAAGTCAGCAGGCCGGTTCCCACCGATTCGCTGTCACCGCTTTTAGCCTTGAACTGGGTCATTCTGCTCAATTCTCCCGTATAGGAATTACAGCACAACACCCACCCCAGTTCCGCATGTCCGCTTACCTGCGACTGGACGAATATTATGGATTTTTTCGGATCCACACCTATCGCCATGTAAAGAGCAGCCACATCCAGTATGTGACTTCTCAACTCTGCCGGATCCTGGGGTATTGTTATGGCATGTTCATCAACAATGCAGTATATGCATTCGTGGTCCGCCTGCAGCTCAACAAACTGTTTAAGTGCTCCCAGATAATTACCTATATGAATATTGCCGGTGGGCTGCACACCCGAAAAAACTCTTTTCATCATGTCTCCTTAGTTATATATCCATTGATGTCTGTTCGCTGTCATCTTCTTCCGCTTCCTTTTTTGCAAATTCAGCTTCGGCCTTTTCCTTGGCCTTTTCAGCCTTGCTCAATGTCCGCTGCAGCTGAGCCAGCCTGGAATCCATTTCATGCTCTTCTTCACGAATCATCTTAGCCATTGAAATTATTTCCACATCCTCGTCGGTTCTCATTATCTTGACGCCCTGTGTTGCACGGCCGAGTCTGGATATTTCCCTGGCTTCGATTCTGATTATTGTACCTTCTGAATTTATCAGAAGGATTTCATCACTGTCATCAACGACTGCCGCTCCAATAAGATGCCCGGTTTTCTCAAACTTGCTCTTATCATATGTCAACAGCCCTTTACCGCCTCTTTTTTGGGTTTTGTATTCCTCTACCGGTGTTCTCTTTCCGTAGCCCTTGCTGGTCACTACCAGCAGTTCTTCGTCCGGCTGCACCAGCTGCATTACAACAACCTCATCATCATCATCCAGCTTTATTGCGCGAACTCCGCCGGCTACCCGTCCCATCGGTCTTACTTCCTTTTCGGAAAAACAGATGCACTTGCCGTTCCTGGTTATTATTATGACATTATCCGTTCCTGTTGTCTGTTTAATGGAAACAAGCTCGTCCTTTTCCTTCAGCGTTATGGCAATAAGACCCGTCGTTCTGTTGGTATTGTACTGAGATATCGCTGTCTTCTTGATGGTTCCATTCTTTGTAACCGCAATAAGATATTTATCATCTCTGAAATTTCTGAACGGAATTATCGTCGTGATTCTTTCGACACTGCCCTTTATGCTGAGGAAATTGGCTGCATTGGTCCCTTTGGCCGTTCTTGTCGCTTCGGGAATCTCATATGCTTTTATCTTGTGGACCTTCCCTTTACTGGTGAAAAACATGAGCTCATCATGTGAAGATGTGAGTATAAGATCTCTTACAAAATCATTTTCACGTGTGGTCAGACCGGTAATTCCCTTTCCTCCCCGTCTCTGGGTTTTGTAAGTGTCCGCAGGAAGTCTCTTCAGATATCCTCTGTGTGTCAGAGTAATAGCCACCTGCTGTTCTTCGATAAGATCCTCCTCATCCATTTCGCCGTCATCGGCGATAACTTTGGTGCGCCTCTTGTCTCCCCACTTCTTTTTTATTTCAAGCATCTCGTCTTTTACTACACCCATCAGCTTCTTTTCATCGGCAAGCAGTTCCTTGTAGTAAGCGATTTTCTGCATGAGTTCCGCATATTCATCTTCGATTTTTTCTCTTTCCAGCCCCTGCAGTCTGGCAAGTCTCATGTCGAGAATCGCTTGTGCCTGAATCTGTGTGAGCCCGAAATGTTTCATCAGTTTCGCTCTGGCATCATCGTAACTGGATCTGATTATCTTGATTATTTCATCTATATTATCCAGCGCTATTCGCAGACCTTCCAGAATATGTGCCCTTGCCTCAGCCTTCTCCAGATCATATCTGACTCTGCGGGTCATTACTTCCTTCTGGTGTTTCAGATACTCTTCCAGCATTTCATAGAGGTTCAAAACCCTCGGCCTGCCATCGACAATAGCCAGCATGATCATGCTGAAATTATCCTGAAGCTGTGAGTGTTTATACAGCTTGTTCAGAGTAACTCTCGGATTGGCTGTTGATTTCAATTCTATTACTATGCGGATGCCGTTCCGGTTTGATTCATCGCGTATTGCCGATATACCTTCTATCTTCTTATCCCGCACCAGATCGGCTATTCTCTCCAGCATTCTGGCCTTGTTCACCTGATAAGGTATTTCTGTAATAACAATTTGTGATTTGCCCCGCTTGGTTTCTTCCACTTCAGCAACAGCTCTCATCTGAACCTTGCCCTGACCTGTTCTGTAGGCTTCCTGAAATCCCTTCTTTCCGAGAATCTGTGCTCCAGTCGGGAAGTCCGGTCCCTTAACTATCTTAATAAGGTCATCGACAGTGCAGTTTTCGTCATCGATCATTTTAACGCAGGCATCGATGGTTTCTCCCAGATTATGCGGAGGAATTGATGTTGCCATACCGACGGCAATGCCGTTTGATCCGTTAATAAGCAGGTTTGGAACTCTGGATGGAAGAACCGTAGGTTCCATTTCCTCTTCGTCAAAGTTAGGTCTGAAATCAACCGTATCCTTATCAATATCCCTCAGCATCTGCAGAGCGATAGGTGTCATTCTGGCCTCGGTATATCGCATGGCGGCAGCCCCGTCTCCGTCAAGTGAGCCGAAATTCCCGTGGCCGTCCACAAGAGGGTATCTGGTGGCAAACGGCTGTGCCATCTTTACCATTGCATAATAAATTGAACTGTCACCGTGAGGGTGAAATTTACCCATAACATCTCCGACAATTCTTGCAGATTTCTTATGTGGTTTATCCGGTGTTACGGAAAGATCGCTCATTCCGTAGAGAATTCTTCTGTGTACCGGCTTCAGTCCGTCTCTCACATCCGGAAGGGCTCTGCCTACGATTACACTCATGGCGTAATCGATGTAGGAGTTCTTCATCTCGTCATGAATCTCTTGCTGAATCATTCTCTGGTCTTCAAGTAATGTTGTGGTCATGATGATTTCCTCCTTTCTTATATATCAAGCGTCGCATATGTGGCATGTTCCTCAATGAATTTCTTACGAGGAGGAACCTTGTCTCCCATCAGCGTTGTAAAAATCTCATCGGCAGCACCGGCATCATCCATTGTAATCTGAATAAGTGTTCTTTTTGTGTAATCCATAGTTGTTTCCCACAGCTGTTCCGCATTCATTTCGCCCAGACCCTTGTATCGCTTGATTTCGTACCTGTAACCCTTCAGTTTTTCAAGCAAAAGCTCCTGCTCTCTGTCACTGTAAGTGTAGTAGACCTCTTTTCCTTTTTTCACCTTAAAAAGCGGAGGCTGTGCGGCATAGACATAACCGTTCTCAATGAGCGGTGTCATATACCTGAAAAAGAATGTCAGAAGCAACGTTCTTATATGCGCTCCGTCAACATCCGCATCGGTCATAATTATTATCTTGTGATATCTCAACTTCTCTATATCAAAATCTTCGCCTATTCCGCAGCCGAAGGCAGTAATCATATTCTTTATTTCTTCCGAATTAATTTTTCTGTCCTGCCTGGCTTTTTCCACATTGAGTATCTTACCTCTCAACGGAAGAATAGCCTGCCTGGTTCTGTCCCTTCCGTCCTTGGCGCTTCCTCCTGCGGAATCACCCTCAACAAGAAAAATTTCAGAAATTGCAGGGTCCTTCTCGGAACAGTCCGCCAATTTGCCCGGCATAGAATTTCCATCCAGAATTGTTGATCTTCTTGCCAGATTTCTTGCCTTCCTTGCTGCCTCTCTGGCTCTCGCTGCCTTGAGGCATTTTTCTATAATAATCTTTGCCTGTGAAGGGTTTTCCTCAAGAAAGGCCTGTATGTATTCTCCGGTAGCTGTTTCGACGAATCCTCTCATGTCGCTGTTTCCCAGCTTGGTTTTAGTCTGACCTTCAAATTGAGGCTCCGCCAGTTTAACCGAAACTACGGCGGTAATTCCTTCCCTTACATCTTCACCGTCCAGAGCATTATCGCTTTCTTTCAGAATTTTATTTCTTCGGGCATAATCATTAAATACTCTTGTAAGGGCCGCCTTGAATCCGACAAGATGAAAACCTCCTTCAGTAGTATTTATATTGTTGGCATAGGACATTATTGTTTCGCTGTAACTGTTAGTATACTGTATAGCTACTTCAACCTCTCTGTTTTTTTCCTTTGCTTCAAAATATATTACTTCCTTATGAATAGGCTCCCTGGCTCTGTTCTGGTAAGTAACATACTCTTTAATACCACCGTCATAGCAAAATTCCTCTTCCCTCTGCATTCCCGGTCTTTCATCCTTGATAATTATTTTTATTCCCTTGTTTAGAAATGCCATTTCTCTCAGTCTTCTTTCGACTGTTTCATAATCATATTTTATTTCATCAAAAATTCCGGGATCCGGCCAGAAGGTACTTTTTGATCCCGTTTTTCTGGCATTTCCTATTTCTTCGAGAGGTGTCACGGTCTTTCCGTATTCATAGGCCTGCTTATATACTTTACCGTTTCTTCTTATTTCAACTTCCATTCTGGTTGAAAGAGCATTGACAACCGATGCACCTACACCATGAAGTCCACCCGAAACCTTATATGTGCCGCCACCGAATTTGCCGCCGGCATGCAATACTGTATGAATGACTTCTACTGCCGGCTTTTTCATCTTCGGATGCATATCAACCGGCATTCCTCTGCCGTCATCTTCAACCGTAATTGAGTTATCCTTATTTATACTCACCTTTATGGTTTTGCAGAATCCTGCCAGAGCTTCATCTATACTATTATCAACAACTTCATATATCAGATGGTGAAGACCTCTTTGTCCCGTACTTCCGATGTACATTCCCGGTCTTTTTCTTACAGCTTCTAATCCTTCCAATACTTGAATCTGCTGAGCACCGTAAACATCAACTTGCTGATTTATATTCTTTTTTGCCATTTTTATTTTCCCTCTTTCTGTCTACTAACAACCACCGTATATTGTAGCACGAAAAGGGGCGATTTCGCAATAATTTATGCCATTTTAATAAAAATCGCGACCAACCTTGTGAAAAACGCTTAAATCGTGATTTTTTTACTTTTTATTTATATTTCAATTTCTACCTCGCCATCAGTTATTTTAAATATTTTTCCTTCCGGCATATCTTTTACCACAAACCCCAATATGTCGGTAGTGGTTATAAATTTCTGATTTTCCCCGAGATAGTTGATTAAACGGGATTGTCTCTCAATATCAAGTTCCGAAAGTACATCATCCAGGAGCAGTATAGGCTTCTCACCTTTCTCTTCTTCTATTATTTTTATTTCCGATAGTTTCAGTGAAAGTGCTGCCGTTCTCTGCTGGCCCTGGGATCCGAATTTCCTCAAGTCTATATTCTCAATTGATACACTGAAATCATCTCTGTGAGGACCTATACATGTAGTTCTGTTTTTTATATCTTCATCATGATTTTTCTTTATAAGCTCTATGAAATTTTCTTTTATATTTTCTTTAAAATAAACATTCGGCTCATATTCAATTTTTAAATTTTCTTTGTTGCCGGATATATAACTGTGTATCTGGTTGCTTATATTATCTATTTTTCTTAAAAAATCCTCTCTTCTTTTAATAATTCTACTTCCATATTCAGCCATTTCTTCATCCCATATAGACAGAATATTTTTATCTATTGAGACTTCTTTAAGATAGGCATTTCTCTGTTTAATAATTCTTCTATAGCTGTTAAGGTCCGACAGATATCCTTTTCTTATCTGACATAATTCCCGGTCAATAAATCTCCTTCTCTTATCAGGATCTTCCTTTACTATTTTTAAATCCTCAGGAGAAAAAATCACCACATATGTTTTTTCAAGTAGCTGTGAGGTTTTGCTTATCTTTGCTCCATTTATCTTTATACCTTTATGTCCTCTTATGCTCACTACTGATTCTGTTACATTTTCTTCTCCATCAATATAAGCTGTAGTCTTTATTCTGAAATATTCTTCCCCGAATCTTATTAATTCCCTGTCTCTTGCATTTTTAAAAGACTTACCGATGGCATTAAAATAAATACCCTCCAGTAAATTGGTTTTTCCCTGAGCATTGTTTCCAATGAAAATGTTAACCTTTTTATTGAAGGATATTCTCTGTTCCTTATAATTTCTGAAATCTTTTAGTTCTATTTCGTTTATATACATTACATTACCGGAATTCTTACAGGAAGAATAAGATATTCATATGCATTTCCTTCAACAGGTTTTACCACGCACGGAGTTAAACCCGTCTTGAAGTTCATTGTAATTATTTCTTCATCAATAACCTTGAGAACATCAATAATGAATTTGGAATTAAATCCTATTTCAATATCATTTCCTTCCTTTTCCACTACTATCTGCTCCCTTACATTCCCTTCTTCGGATCTGGATGTAATAGTGAGAAGGTCATTCTTTATGGACATTTTTATAAGATTATTTTTTCCTTCCTTGGCAAGAAGTGAAGCTCTTTCTATACTTTCAAGAAGTATTTCTCTTCCGGCAATTAATTTTGTTGTGTTATCATCAGGAATAATATCTCTGTATTTTATAAACTCTCCCTCCATCAGCCTTAATACCACTTCTGTTGTGCCTATATTAAATACAGCCTTTTTCTCTCCAAGATCAATATTTATATCCCCATCTTCTTCCTCTGTTATTATCTTGCTTATTTCGTTCATTACCTTGGCTGATATTATAAATTTCTTTGGATTTTCACTTTTAACCTTCTCATTTACCAGGGCAAGTCTGAATCCGTCAAGTGATACCATATTTATATCATCTTCGTTTATTTCTATAAGAATTCCGGTAAGTATTCCCTTTGATTCCTCAATACTTGCCGCGAAAGATGTCTTTCTTACCATTTCTCTGAATATTTCTCTGTCAAAATAAATAGTTTCACTTGACTCTTCCCTATCTCCAACTTTAGGAAATTCTTCTAAAGGAAGGCAGACAACTTTGAATTCTGATGTGTTGGTCTTAATTATTATGGAATTATCTTCATCTTCTTCAAAATAAATTGTTTCGTTGGGAAGTTTTCTTATTATATCCCCAAACAATCTTGAAACCACTACTACAGAACCCGGTTCTTCAACATTTGCTTCTATTTCTTTCTTTATACTTATTTCAAGATCGGAAGCGGTAAGAATCATTTTTCCGTCTGCAGCGGCTTCTATCAATATTCCTTTAAGAACAGGAAGAGTTGTCCTGTTTGATACAGCTTTTGAAACAGTTGTCAGGGCTTTGGTTAAAGCATTCTGGTTGCAATTGAATTTCATGGCATCCTCCGGATAATTTTTTATAAATAGTTATTCTTTATTATTATATATATTCAGTAATAGTAGTAGGTCCTGTTAATTCTGTTAATAACTCCTGAAGGTATTGGAATTAAGGAAATATTTATTATTTAAAATGTGTTGATAACTTGTTTTTTTTATTAACTTATTTCATCTTTAAGAGATTTTATATCATCTGCCAGAGATGGATTTATCTTTATTTCTTTACTTATTCTGTTATATGCATGAAGTACGGTTGTATGATCTCTTCCTCCAAAAGAATCTCCTATCTTAGGGAAAGAAAGATCCGTAAGCTCTCTGCACAGATACATTGCAATCTGGCGGGGAAAAGATATTTCTTTAGTTCTCTTCTTTGATTCTATATCTATAATCTTTATATTATAAAGATTGCATACGGCCTTTTTTATAGTTTCGCATGAAATATCTATATCTCTTACAGAAAAAATATCAGTCAGATTTTCTTTTGCAAACTTAACTGTAATCTTTTCATTTTTAAATATTGAAAGGCTTCTTACCCTTGTAAGAGCGCTTTCAAGTTCCCTTACATTGAATTTTATTTTTTCAGCAATAAGGTCTATTACATCGATTAAATCCTCATCAAAAGGAATATTATCTGTTTTTGCTTTGTTTCTGAGTATTGCAACCCTGGTCTCATAGTCGGGAGGCTGTACATCAGCTACCATTTCCCATGAAAATCTGGTTCTCAGTCTTTCGTCCAGATCAGTCAGCTTACTCGGATGACGGTCGCTGCAGATGACGATCTGTTTATTGAGGGCATGAAGGGAATTAAATGTATGAAAAAATTCCAGTTGCGTTGCATTTTTACCTTCCAGAAATTGAATATCATCAATAAGGAGAACATCTACAGATCTGTATTTCTGTTTAAATGAATTTGTTTTTTCAACATCTCTTTTGTCACCGATAGCCTGAATAAGTTCATTAGTGAACATTTCCGAAGATACATACAAAACCTTTTTTTCCGGAAATTTAGTAAGAACTTTATGGCCGATAGCATGCATAAGATGAGTTTTTCCCAGACCGGAACCTCCATATATAAAGAGAGGGTTATATGTTTTTGAAGGAGCTTCAGCCACTGCCAGAGAAACGGCATGAGCATAGTTATTATTAGCTCCGACTACGAAGTTTTCGAAATTGTATCTCGGATTCAGAACATACTCATCTCCCTGATTATTTTCGTAATGTATATTGATATTTCCCTTCTCAGCGCCAGAAGGAAGAATTGTTGCAGGCCCGGAAGGTAAAGATTTATCTTTTTTTCCAAGAGAAACGGATAATTTGTAATTATCTTTTAAAACATTACTGATGGCTTTCTCAAAAACAGGAAGATAGCGCATTTTAACTACATTAACTCCCATTTCATTTTCGCAGCATATAAGAAATTCTCCTGTATTCTCATCAATTCCAAGAGGAAATGACGGTTCGATCCAGGTGGAAAAACTTACATCGGTGACTTCTTTATTAATTTCAGAGAGAATATCTCTCCATTTATTTGAGTCAATCTTTTTAATCATTTATGAATACCTTTCAGAAAAATAGTATATCATATTAAAGAAGAAAGTGAGTATATCATTATCAAAAATAGTTATCCACAGACAATGGTTGAAAAAATAATCCTTAAATTTATTGGCTTTCCAAAGTTATCCACTATCTGTGGATAAAGTTGTGTACAGATTGCACAGCCAACAACTATATGTTGGGGTTGGAAGTAAATCGGTTGTAAAGTTCAAAT
>CAYFQD010000030.1:0-1545 GCA_964345275.1 uncultured Oscillospiraceae bacterium | reverse complement strand
TCTAAAATCATATTTTAAAGCGTTTAATATTGCAACTTCTATATTTTTTGAATATGTATAGACACTGCAGGTTACTGTTTTACTTACATTCACACTGTTCTTGGTAAACTTATCATCAAATGGTCCTGAAAATATATATGCTATATCAGAATCAAAGACTGATGAAGAGCCATAGTAAGATAAAATAATTACTATTTTTGCATTAGAAAAATTGTCTTTTTCAGGAGTAGGGCAAAGAAAATAAGCATTTTTATATTCTATAGAATCACTGTAATATTCAATTTTACAATCATCCAGACACACTTTTTTCATTTCTTTCAGCACATCGCCTTTTGTCTGCATAAATTCCGTTCCGTTTGTACAGTTATCGGTAAACCCGTCAGGAATACATGTGGTTGTTTAGAGTCAGAATCTTATTCCCTTCACTGTCATAAGAGTAAGCTTCATCTTTTATAGTTACATCTCTTTCTATTTTGATGGTTTTGCTGGCCAGCTCTTCCCGTTCTTTTTTTGCCTTCATAATGTTAATAAATGCAAAGGCACCGAAGATTAACGCGACAACTATTGCTGCGGATATTGAAATTTTTATAATTTTTTTCTTTTTTCGGGCTGCACGTTCCTTTCTCTCAGCCTCTTCTCTTAATTCTTGTTCATTTCTCTCAGCTTCTTTTTTTAATTCTTGTGCCCTTTTTGCGCAGAGTGCAGCAACATTATCAGGCTCTCCCAGGGAACCCATCTCTTAATATTTTAACTTTTCTTCTGCGTTATTTGTCAGCGAGGCCAAATGAAAAGCGGCTTCTGCATCTTTATTGGAGGTTGCAGTTCATACAATGCATTTTGCTCTTTATTTATATCAATGGCATTTCCATTTTCATCCACATTTCCGGTTGTTGAAAGCAAAATCCTTATGTAACGGACAAGTCCCGGATGTTTATCCGCATCATCTGATAACAAAGCATCATGAAACCATTCTGCAGCTTTTAATCTTTCTCCGTCAGAGTAGGATTTTGCAGCAATCTCAAACTTATCCTCAATTCCACCTTGCCGTGCTGCCGCTTCTTCGTAAAAATTTGCTTTATTATCATTTATAAAGACACCGATACCATTTCTGTAGCATCGGGCAAGTCCTTTAACCTATGACGGGTCAAGCTCATGCGCGTTTGAAAAGGCATTGAATATCAGTTCAGGAAGTTCAACATCCTTTGTTTTATTGTACATTGCCTCATACTTGTACCCTTTCAGGTTAAAGAGATGAACTAAGGCCTCTTTAGAAAAGGAGGTAGTGTCTTCAAGCAACTTGCTTCGCAATATTTATTCGGCTTCCGCCAGCATGTTAAAACCTTCATTAACTTCCGATGGATTGTCTGAATTAAGGTAGTTTTTTGCCAGAACAATCAAGGCGGAGCCGGATATTCCAACGAAAGTCTGTGGGTAGCCTTTATCGCAAAGTTTGTATTCCAGCACCCGACTATTGAATCTCTAATACGGGAATTGAGGAGAAATGGCCAGTTCAGGAAGATTTGTGGCTTTGAACCATGGACAGAT
>CAYFQD010000029.1:0-18934 GCA_964345275.1 uncultured Oscillospiraceae bacterium | reverse complement strand
GCCGCTTAACAAATTAGTGCGTTTGGAGACTGCACTTTTCTTGACAGTTCCAATTACAGCCGGCTACACAATAGAAGGAAAGGGTGAAGTTGCGGAAATTGATGACGATGCTGTTATGTGGGTTTCTGGCGATACTGACGTAGCAACAGTAGACAACAACGGGGTTGTTACTCCTGTTTCCGCAGGAAATGTAACAATATATCTTAAAGCAACAGACAAATATAATAACGGTGAAATAGAGAAGCCTTTTGATTCAATTGCCTTGAGAGTTTATAAGACCGGTTCGGTAAGCGTAAAGTATGAAGATACCGAAGGAAACACCTTAGAAGGTCCGACGGATGTGTTGACAGACGTTGATGTAGGAACAGCTTACACAACCGAAAAGAAGACATTCACAGGATATAAGTTTGTGAAAATGAAAGATGGTTCAGCTCCTGCCGAAGGAACTGTAACGGAAGGCAATACCCTCGTAATATATGTGTACCAGAAAGATGATAAGGTCAAGCTGAAAACCAAAGTAGAAGGCGGACACGGTGATATTACCGACGGAGAAACCGATATTCCTAAGGGAACGGAGAAGACTATTACCTTTACGCCTGACGAGGGATATATGATAGACACGGTAACCGTCAACGGTGAAAAGGTGACCGTAGAAGGTAACACCCTGACCCTCGTAATGGATGAAGAAAAAGAGGTAATTGTAACCTACAAGAAGATTCCGACTACCACTAAATGGGTGGATGAGGATGGCAATGACCTGAAAGACTCTGTAACCGATGAATCAGAGAAGCCGGCAGGAACCATAGAAGGATACACGTATGTGAAGACCACATACGGTGACAATATGGTTATCCACCACTTTAAGAAGGATGCTGTGTCTCCGGATGATCCGGAAGGTGACGAAGATGATTCGGACGAGACCAGCACCGGCGATGACAGCGCCCTGCTTCCGGGCATTCTGGTCATGATTTCTTCACTGGCGGGACTGGCTGCAGTAATCGGACGCAGAATATATCTCAACAGAAGAGTTTAATCCGGCCGTATTGCAGAGCAGAATTCGACATTAAAAATAAGAACTGAGAAAAGACAGGAGATTTGATTTACTCAAATCTCCTGTTCTGGTATATGGATGCGGAGCACCAAAAAACTTTGGAGACTCTATAATTTCGAGGAAAAAAGCAGATTGTTCCGGTTATTATGCCAAAAAATCCGACCGGAATCTGTTATAATGTTAAAAAAGGAGCAGTGGAAGGGAGGTTTAGAAGATGAGTACATTTTTAATAATATCCAACAGATTGCCGGTTACAGTAAAAAAAACCGACAGAGGTCTGGAATTTGTTGAAAGCATAGGCGGGCTTACGACCGGACTCAAGACTTATCATGAAAAGTCAGGAAGCTTCTGGATTGGCTGGCCCGGTATTACGGATGAGGAGCTTACCGCTGAAGAGAAGGAAGAAGCAAGGGAGATTTTGCGGGAAAAATACAAGTGTATTCCGATTTTCATGACTCAGGAAGAAGTGCACAGTTTTTACTACGGATTCTGCAATAACACAATCTGGCCCCTATTTCATTACTTCAATACAATTGCCGAATATGACCAGACCACCTGGGAAGCCTATATCAAAGTGAACAGAAAATTTTGTGAGTCTGTTAAAGAATTCATAACAGAGGAAAACATTGCATGGATACATGACTATCAGCTGCTTCTTCTTCCGAAAATGCTGAAGGAAGATCATCCTAATCTGGCGGTAGGGTTGTTTTTGCATATACCGTTTCCTTCCTATGAACTTTTCAGACAGATTCCGTGGCGTGAGGAAATTCTGCACGGCATGCTTAATGCAGACTTAGTAGGATTCCACACTTACGATTATGTCAGACATTTTCTGAGAAGTGCCGAAAGGATTTTAGGTCTGGAAAATTCCATGAACAGCGTTTTTTATGAAAACAGGGAAGTAAAGGCAGGGGCATTCCCTATGGGCATAGACTATGAGCGCTTTGCCATGATGAAAACAGAAGATGACGCCATAAATACTACCGGCGGAGTTACGCGAATACCCGGTGCCAAGAATATACTTTCCGTTGACAGGCTGGATTACAGCAAAGGTATAATTGAACGGCTTGAGGCATACCGGTATTTTCTGGAAAAATACCCGCAGTACCGGAATAAAGTGTATCTGAATCTCATAGTGGCGCCGTCACGCGAGGGAATACAGGGATATGATCAGCTGCACAGCAGGATAGAAAATCTGGTCAGCAGAATAAACAGCACATATGGATCCTTTAACTGGGTGCCCATATACTATTTGTTTCAGACCTTCCCGCAGGATGAAATTGTAAAATTCTATCACATTTCGGATGTAATGCTGGTAACCTCACTGAGAGACGGCATGAATCTCGTGGCAAAGGAATACATAGCATCCAGACAGGATTATGACGGCATGGTCATAATCAGTGAAACCGCAGGTGCAGCAAGCGAGCTTGTGGAAGCCATAGTTGTAAACCCATACGATGTACCTGAAATAGCGGAAGGCATAAGAGAAGCGCTGGAAATGCCCGCCGACGAAAAGGAAATCAGGAACAAGGAGCTGCACAGGCGTCTGATAAGATACGATATTAAATTCTGGGCGAAGGAGTTTCTCGAATCCCTGAACGAAGCATATGTCAAAAATCGGACCGTAAGTGAGACGCAGGATATAAAGAACAGGCTGCCTCAGATTATGGAAGATTACAGAAAGGCTAAAAGACGGGTAATATGCCTCGACTATGATGGAACCCTTGTGGGTTTCTGGCCTCTTCCCGAACAGGCCAAGCCTGACAGAGAGCTCCTGGAACTGCTTTCACAGCTTACCGCAGATAAAAAAAATCTGGTTGCAATAGTTACAGGTCGTGACAGGGAGGTTCTGGAGGACTGGTTCAGCGAAATAAAGGATTTGTGTTTTGTTGCATCACACGGTCTGTGGATAAAAAGGCCGGGCGGAGAGTGGCACAAAACCGTCGAAGTTGCCAATGACTGGAAAGAGGAAATAAAACCGATGCTGGAGATGTATTCCAATCGTATGCCCGGATCCATCATAGAGGAAAAGGAGGAATCCTTATCATTCCACTACAGAATGTGTAATGCGGATCTGGTGGCGTCGCAGCTGAAAGAACTGAAGATGGCCCTCAATACCGCAATTAAATCATCTTATCTGGCCTTGCAGGAAGGTAAAAAGGTTCTGGAAGTTAAGGACATCAGAGTCAGCAAAGCCAATGCATCAATGATTTTTGACGGAGCGGAGAAGGCCGACTTTATATTCGGAGCAGGAGACGATGTGACGGATGAAAACTTTTTCAAGGCGATGCCAAAAGAGGTTATCACCGTCAAAGTCGGAGCCGGAGAAACAGCTGCCGGATACAGGCTGAAAGGGTGGCAGGAAATGCGATGGCTTCTCAAGACCATGGCAGATTCAGAGAATTAAGAGGAAAGGAAAGTATATATGTGTGTAAACGGGCTTTTTACAGCCGGGGATGTTCCGATGACACCGGAGGAAATGCGCTATTATGAAACAATATTTCATAGCGCCAATGGTTACCTGGGAGTCAGATACGACTTTGAAGAGGGGTGTCCTGAAGAATTCGAAATAACTCAGTCTCAGTATATAAACGGCTTCTACGAGAATGTGGATATGAATCAGCCCGAAAAACTCTATGGATTGCCTGATAAAAAGCAGACAATGGTAAATGTTGCAAACACACAGAACATTCGTCTTCTGATTGATGGTGAGGAATTCTCTATGTATTCCGGTCAGCTTAAAAGCATGAAATTGACGCTGGATACAAATAAAGGGCTGGTAGTGAGAAAAATGCGCTGGATATCACCCGGAGGCAGAGAAGTAAAACTGAAAATCAGGCGCATGGTCTCTTTCAGTATAAAAAATCTTTTTCTGATAGATTATGAAATCACGCCTGTGAATTTTGACGGGAGCATAGAATTGATATCGGAACATAACGGATATGTTCTGAACTATAAAAAAGAAAACGATCCAAGAGTGTCCGGAACCAATGTCAGATATATTTTCCCGCGCAAGACGGAGATAAGGAATGGGGCATCATATATAATAGCGGAAACCAAAAACTCCGGGCTTCAGGTCTGCAGCTGTGTCAAGAATGTATTGAATTGTCCGTGCAGCGAAAGCTTTTCCGTCTTCGCCAACGGTGCGACCTGCACACTGCAGACGGAAGGGAAGAGAGGGCAAAGCATCCGTCTGCATAAATATTCTATATTTACCGATTCCCTGCGCTATGAGGATGTGTTTGAAGATGCAGAAAAAAAGCTGAACGAAGCTTTAAATATTCCGATAGCTGAACTGTACCGCCGGCAGAGAGCCGATATGGATGAATACTGGAGCAGCTGCTTCATAAAAATCGGAGGTGACAAAGCCACATCCCACGCTATGAGATTCAACTTGTATCATTTGAAGCAATCTGCAGGAAGGGACGAATATTCGAATATAGCACCCAAGGGGCTCAGCGGGGACGGATATGAAGGTCATTATTTCTGGGACAGTGAGATATATATACAGCCTGTTTTTACACTGACCAATCCTGAGATTTCCAGGAGCCTGATAAGATACAGATATCAGATGCTGGACAAGGCGAGAGAGAATGCTGCCATAATGGGCCACAATCAGGGGGCTCTTTATCCCTGGAGAACAATTTCAGGGGAAGAATGTTCGGGTTACTTTCCTGCCGGGTCGGCTCAGTATCATATCAATGGTGATATTGCCCACTCCATTGTCATGTACTATCTGGCAACAGGGGATATGGATTTCATTGAGGAATACGGAGCTGAGATGCTCATAGAAACGGCACGGCTGTGGATCAGTGCAGGGAATTATTACGATGGCAAATTTAATATCAACAACATTACGGGACCTGACGAATACACCTGCATAGTTAACAACAACTATTACACAAACATTGTTGCGGCATTTAATATGAAATGGGCTGCAAAGGTATACAGAATGCTGGAGAGCAAAACCTCTGCAGCGGAGATGCTTTCACGAATAGGAATAACATCTGACGAAATCGAAGGCTTTGAGGAAGCGGCAGAAAAAATATATCTGCCTTATGACGAAAAGCTGAGAATCAATCCTCAGGACGATTCTTTTCTGCAGAAAAAAGACTGGGATACGGATATTGACAAAATACCGGAAGAAAAGCGGCCCCTGCTTTTGCATTATCACCCCCTGTTTCTTTACAGGCACAAAGTCTGCAAACAGGCGGATACCATTGCGGCATACTTTATAAATGAGGATGCGCAGTCTGAAGAAACAATGAGAAATTCCTTTGAATATTATGAAAGGATTACGACTCATGACTCATCTCTTTCCAAGATAATGTTCAGCATAGTTGCCGCCAGGCTGGGTATGACAGAAAAGGCGGCCGAGCTCTTTGGCAATTCTGCACAGATAGATCTGGAAGATCTCCATAGAAATACGGAAGACGGTGTGCATACAGCCAACATGGCGGGCTGCTTTATGGTTGTTGTCTACGGGTTTGGAGGGGTCAGGCTCAGAGAGAATGGAGTGGGGTTTTCACCTGCTTTGCCCGGAAGCTGGGCTAGCTACAGTTTCAAAGTTCGCTATAAAGGGTCAGTGATAAAAGTAGAAATCGACAGAGAAGACTGCGTGTTTTCGCTTGAAAGCGGAGAACCGAAAGCGATTGAAATATATGGAAGGGAATATATGCTTGAAAATATAATAAAGGTGGATAGACAGGAGAGCACAAATAGATGAAATACGAAGGGGTTATTTTCGATCTTGACGGAGTGATATGTGAAACGGATGTGTACCATTATCAGGCATGGAAAAAAATAGCTGACAGAATCGGTGTGGAGTTCAATGAAGAAATAAACCACAGGCTTCGGGGAGTCAGCAGGATGGAAAGTCTGGAAATAATTCTCGAAAATTATGATGGACATCTCAGCGATACAGAAAAAGAAAAATTGGCAGCTGAAAAAAACGAAATATATCGTTCCAGGCTCAAGGAGGCTACATCCGATATAATAATAGACGGGGTGGAGGAGATTCTTGGCTTTCTGCGCGAATCAAAGATAAAAGTAGGACTCAGCTCGGCCAGTAAAAATGCCAGACTGATACTTTCCCGTATTGGATTAATCGATGCTTTTGATGTAATAGTCGACGGAAACGATGTAACTGAGGCCAAACCTCACCCTCAGGGATTTCTGAAAGCGGCGGAACAACTGGGAACTGATCCGGCCAGAAGTCTGGTCGTTGAAGACTCGGAGGCCGGGATTGCTGCGGCACATGCTGGCGGCATGGATGTGGCGTTTTTGTCAAAAGGCTGCAATAACAGCATTGCAGATTACAGCATTAAATCGATCAGAGAACTCAAGGATATCACGAGGGAGGTATAAGCCATGATACTTACGGCAGATATAGGCGGAACAAATGCCCGCTTCTCCTGTTTTTCCCGGGTAGAAGAGACCTGGCAGAATGTTTTTTCGGGCAGATATCAAAGCAAAAATTACTCATCACTTTATGATGCTGTAATTTTTTTTCTCGATGATTGCGGTTTTGACGGTAAATTTGAAGCATCATGCTTCAGCCTGGCCGGTCCCGTTATTGACGGAAGCTGTGAGATGGTAAACCTGGGATGGAAAGAAAATGAGGACGCGCTGAAGGCAGCCATACCGGAGCTTGGAGAGGTATGTTTTATCAATGATATCAGTGCAGCCGGCTATGGTATTATAGAGATGGATGAGGGCGATTTCGTGTCTGTTACACCCGGTTGTGAGGCGAAGAATGATGGAACAAAGGCTGTGATTGCACCGGGAACAGGCCTCGGTGAAGGCGTGATAATCGGTGGAAAACCCATAGGCAGTGAGGGAGGTCACTCGGATTTCGCTGCAAGAAATGAAAGGGAAATAAGGCTTTTGCGCTTTCTTCAAAGAGACTCCCGGCATGTAAGTTACGAAAAGGTGCTGAGCGGCGGCGGTCTGCTTAAGATAGCTGAATTTCTGGCGGAGGAAAGCGGTATTGTGCTTAACCGGGCGACACCCGAAGAAGTCAGCAGGGAGGCTATGGCCGGAGGCAGTGATATATGTCGGGAAGCGCTGGAAATGTACATCGATATTCTCGGAGCGGAAGTGGGCAATATGGCACTCAGGTTCCTTGCAGAGGGCGGAGTCTATATTGCTGGGGGCATAGTGCCGGCCATACTCACGGAGCTTCAAAAACCGCGTTTTGCGGAAGCCGTAAGGGACAAAGGCAGATTCAGGAAATTTCTCGAAGGAATCCCCGTATATGCCGTCGTAAACGACGGAATACAGATGCAGGGCTGTCTTAATTATATTATGATGTTACTTTGATAAAGCAATACTCTTGTATCACATTAAAAACTTGATTCTTTTTTCATTAGTGCTATAATTATTTATAACAATATTCAAGCAATTCTGATTTTTCGCACAATAAGTATTTCTGACATTCATTGGAACGATAAATTTTACACAATGTTAACATTATGTTTGTTTGCAATTGATAAAGGTAATGATGAGTTAATATAGAATGTAATTAAGTATATGAATGATGATTTAGGCTTTGGAGGTGGGAGTTATGACAGATTATAAAGAATCGTATGAGAAGTTTATAGAAGCACAAAAAAACATGTATGAGGCATGGACAAAGGCTTTTAAGGCATCCGAGGAAGACGGAAAGCTTAAGTTTCCGTTTTTTGATCCGGAAGTTTTCTTTAAGAGCCTTGAAGAAGGGAATATGGATATCATCAGCAGGATGAGCGGCACATCCAGAGAGGTTTATGAGAGGATGAAAGAAAGCAATGCAACTTATTATAATATGTATAAGTTGTGGAGCGATGCGACAAAAGATGCCCTGAATGATAACAAAGAGAAGGCTGAAGAAGCATACAAAACATGGAAGGAAGATTTCCGGAAGAATGTATTGGAAAATTACATGGCTTTTGCTCCGGAATCTGTACGCGGGCTTTCTGATAAGCTTATGGAGCTGGGGAACTCATACGAAAGAGTTATGGGCATGCTCTGGGAGCCTTGGCAGGAATCCACCTCCCTTTTCAATGATTGTATGGTAAAAGCATTTACTATGGATCCATCTGCATACAGGGAGTTTTTAGAGGGCTGGAGAGAAACCTACAAGGCCACTTTCGCCAAGATGCGGGATATGCCTATAGTGGGTATATGGAGAGAACACCTGGAAACTCAGGAAGACAGTATCGATAAGTATTACGAATATGTTTCCGTTGCCAGCGATTTCTGGGGCCGAATTTTTGAAATTGCTGCGGAAACCACAGAGCAGGTATTCCAGGATTATCTGGAAACTCTGGAGGAAGGCAAGGACATTAAGACCTATGATGATTTTTATGAGTACTGGGCAAGTGTTCTGGTCAAATCCTACGACAAACTGTTTTTATCCGATGATTTCAGCAAGGTTGCAGGCGGAGTTGTAAATGCCATGTCTGACTTTAAGGCTTACTTTGATAAGCTGATGGAAGGTTATTTGCAGCAATGGCCTATACCGAAGAATTCGGATATGGAAAGCCTTTACAAGACGGTATACGATTTGAAAAAAGAAGTGCGCAGCTTAAAAAAAGAGATGGATGACCGAAAAAAGGAGAAGAAAAGTAACGGGAGGATCATATTACATGGAAAACATGGAGAACATGGAAAAACAGTTTGATATAGATGCATTTACCGACTATTACGAAAAGCAGATAGAAGGTTATGAAAGATTATTAAATGGGATAGAGATTCTGTCCAATACAAACTACGACGAAATCGATACTACTCCCAAGGAGACAGTTTTTGCTAGGGACAAGATGAAGCTTTATCACTATAAGCACCAGGCGGAGAATGTAAATCCCGTTCCTGTTCTTATTGTCTACGCTCTGATGAACAGGCAATACATCATGGATTTGCAGCAGAGCAAGAGCTTTGTAAAAAAACTTTCAGAACTTGGGCTTGATGTCTATATGGTGGACTGGGGATATCCGACTGCAGAAGATATGTACATCACCATGGAAGACTATGTAGAGGACTATTTTGGTTCGGCTGTGGATTACATACGTGAGACTACGGGATGCGACAAGATAAACATTATGGGTAAATGCATGGGTGGTACCTTTGCGGCCATGTATACTTCACTGCATCCTGAAAAGGTGTTAAACCTTGTAACCATAGCTTCTCCGTTTGAGTTTGAAATAGACGACGGTATTCTTTTCAAATGGTCCAAATACATGGATACGGACAAGATGGTAGATGCTTTCAACATGATTCCCGGAGATATGTTAAACTTCTTTTTCATAATGCTTAATCCGTACCAGTTGTCCACGGGCAAATATATCGGTTTAATGGATGTACTGGATAACGCCAAGATAATGAAGGATTTTGTTCACATGGAGAAATGGATATTCGATTGTCCGGATCAGGCAGGAGAATATTACAGAACATGGATGAAAGACCTGTGGCGGGATAACAAACTGAAAAAGGGTGAATTTTATCTCGGAGATAAACTTATCGACTTGAAAAACATTACACAGCCGGTATTAAATATTTACGGAGACAAGGATAACCTTATTCCGATGTCCTCTTCCATTCCTTTTTTAGACATGATTTCAAGCGAAGACAAGGAAGAATCCTGCTTCCCGGTAGGTCATGCGGGGATAGTGGCCAGCAGTCGTTCTCAAAAGTTTATAGCTCCTAAAATTGCCGAATGGATATGGGAGCGCAGCAAGTAAACAGCAAATAAAGAATGTGTATATTTTCCTGATCTTTGAAGGAGCTGTCTCAAAGTGAAAAAACGGGCAGCTCTTTCTCTTATGATATAATAAGCGTACAAACTATAAAACATGTGACTTGTGAGAAAGGAGATGTGCATGCAGGAAGTTTATCGCAATATTTGTATGGAAGAGCTTTCACTTCCGGACAATCCGCTTAAATATTTGAATCTTTTTATCATTAAAGGTGAAAGCCGATCGATGATTGTAGATTGCGGTTTCAATATGGAAGAAACAAAAAGAAGAATGCTTGATATTTTCAAAAAGCATGATCTTGATTTTGACAACACAATTCTGTATCTGACCCATCTTCATTCCGATCATGTGGGTCTGGCTACATTTCTGCAGGAGAAAGGTGTTGAGATATATATCAGTGAGGTTGACGGATATATAGTTAACAATCCCGATGTTAACTGGGGCGATACCTATAAAAATGCAATACTTCAGGGGCTGTCGGAAGACAATTTCAAGATAGAAGAACACCCCGGTTACAAATACGCGATTACAGAAAAGCTTGAATATAAGGAAGCCATCATTGGCGATACCCTGAACATAGGCGACTATGAATTTGAAATAATAGACCTTTCGGGCCATACACCGGGTATAACGGGTCTTTATGAGAAAAAACATAAATTGCTTTTTTGCGGTGATCACATTCTGCAAAAGATTACACCTAATATTACATTCTGGGGCTTTGAGTACGGCGATAGTCTGGGTACTTATTTCAAGAATCTGGACAAAGTTTATGATATGGAAATTGCGCATTTGTTTTCATCGCACAGAGAGCTGGTAAAAGACCATAGAAAAAGAATCGATGAGCTGAAACACCATCACGCAAAGAGACTGGACGAAGTCAGAAAGGCTTTAACATTAAGAGAATATTCAAGCGTCAGGGATGTTACCAGACAAATGCACTGGGACATCAGAAGCAAGAATTTCGATGATTTTCCTCAATCGCAGAAATCTTTTGCAACGGGAGAGGCACATGCCCATTTAGAACACCTCAGATACAGGGGAGAAGCGGACTATATTCAAAGAGGCGAAAAGCTGTATTATTACCTGACCGGCTGACAGCGTTTTTTGATTTACACAGCGGGCAAACGGTACAGAAAAAGCAAAAATGCAAGCCTTTTAAAATGTGTATTGTATACATGAATTTCGTTGAAATTTAGCGGATTGTTGAGTTTCCAATGTTATCGAGGGGTAAACAAACTTTTGCCAATTAAAGCAAGAGAATATTTTAACAAACTATGGTTGTCAAAATCGTAACAGAGTGATAAACTGCCATTAGTAGCTCAATTATATCTCAATTTTCTGAAAGAGCTATTCTTTTAGAATGTATTACATAAAGGAGAAGATGACATGTTGAAGAAAGCAAAGGTAATAACAGCTCAGGAAGCGGCTGAGATGGTAGAGAACGGAATGACCGTCGCGTCCGGCGGATTCGTAAGCAGTTCGATTCCTGAGAGCCTTATCAGTGCCATGGAGCAGAGGTTTCTGGATACGGGGAACCCAAGAGATATCACCTACTTCTATGCCGGTTCTCAGGGAAACAGAGATGGACGTGGCGGCGACCATGTGGCGCATAAGGGAATGACAAAAAGGGTGATTGCCGGTCACTATAATACAGCAAAGACTCTGGGAGAGATGATGGTAAACAACGAGCTTGAAGGCTATAACCTTCCTCAGGGGACATTGTCCCAGCTTTGCAGAGATATTGCGGCCGGAAGACCCGGAACCATTACACATGTAGGACTTAATACATTTGTGGATCCGCGAAACGGCGGAGGCAAGCTCAACGAGAGAACTACGGAAGATATTGTAGAGCTGATTGATGTGCTTGGAGAAGAAAAGCTTCTCTATAAATCCTTCCCTATTGACATCGCGTTCCTCAGAGGTTCATATGCCGACGAATACGGTAATGTGACCATGCACAGGGAAATATGCGAAGGCGAGGTAACCGCTCTGGCACAGGCTGCTAAAAATAGCGGCGGAAAAGTTGTTGTTCAGGTGGAGAAAATCGTGCAGGGCGGATCTCTTGATCCGAGACTGGTAAAAATTCCGAGAATCTATGTAGATGCTCTGGTTATTTCAGAACCTGAAGATCACCAGCAAAGCTATGATTGTGAATTTGATCCATCCCTGACGGGTGAAGTAAAGATTCCTTTGGGAAGCATTGTTCCTCCTCCGCTTTCCGCAAAGAAAATCATCGGAAGAAGAGCGGCCATGGAATTGAGGGAAGATACCATAGTTAACCTGGGAATAGGAATTCCTGAATTTGTATCTGCAGTGGCCAACGAAGAGGGTATCGGAGATTATATGACTCTTACTGTAGAGTCCGGTCCTATAGGCGGAGTGCCGGTAGGCGGCGTTCAGTTCGGTGCAGCGATAAACCCTGAATGTATTCTGGCTCATCACGAACAGTTCGATTTCTATGATGGCGGCGGTGTCGACCTGGCGTTCCTGGGTCTGGCCCAGATGGACGAGGCAGGAAACATCAATGTTAGCAGGTTCGGCCCGAGGCTTTCCGGCTGTGGCGGATTCATCAACATTACGCAGAACGCCAAAGATGTATTTTTCTGCGGCACATTCACGGCAGGCGGTCTGAAAATTGCCACCGGTGACGGTAAACTGGAGATTACCAACGAAGGAAGTGTATGCAAGTTCCTGAAGGAAGTTGAGCAGATTACTTTCAGCGGCGAGTACGCGCAGAAAGTGGGTCAGCATGTTATGTACATCACAGAGCGTGCCGTTTTTGAACTGAGGAAAGACGGACTTTACCTCACGGAGATTGCACCGGGAATAGATCTGGAAAAGGATATACTGGCTCAAATGGAATTCAGACCTAAAATAGATGAAAACCTTAAAACAATGGATGAAAGAATATTCAGAGATGAACTCATGAATCTGAAAGGGGGGGCATAAGCAGGCGCATAATAAGTTTAAGAATACAAAGATGGTTATTGTGTTAATGTTAATGTTTAATTGATTTACGTATGGAGGTAAAATTAAAATGGCTAATTTATTTTTCGTTCCCCAGAACATCATTACCGGCGAAAACGCTATTCAGATGAGCATGGATTATCTGGATGCTTACGGAAAGAAAGCTCTTATCGTTACCGATGAAGCAATGATAAAATTTGGAAATGTCAAGAAACTTACCGATGAACTGGATAAGATTGGCAAGGCATATGTGGTATTCCCCGGAATCAATACAGAACCAACTCACTCAATGATTGATGAAGGAGTGAAGATTTACAAGGATGAAGGCTGTGATTTTCTGATAGGTATCGGTGGCGGAAGCCCTCTGGATGCCATGAAGGCCATAGGTGCAGTTGCAACCAATGGAGGAAGCATTACTGAATACATGGGCAAGGTTATCGAGAAGGATATTCCGCCTACAGTAGCTATTCCTACAACAGCAGGAACCGGCTCTGAAGCGACAAAGGTTTCTATAATCACCGATACTGACAGAGATATAAAGATGCTTCTCAGCGATAACAGGCTGATGGCAACCCTGGCAGTAGTAGACCCTGTATTTACAATGACCGTTCCACCGGGAGTTACTGTGGCCACAGGTGTAGATGCTCTGACCCATGCTATCGAGGCATACACTTCTGTCAGAGCCTTCCCTATGACAGATCTCTTTGCAAAATCTGCAGTTGAGAAAATCTTTAAAAACATCTATGAAGCATATACCAACGGTAGCAATGTAGATGCAAGAAGAGAAATGGCTACGGCGGCACTGGAGGCCGGAATCGCATTCAGTAACGCGTCGGTAACTGTAGTTCACGGAATGAGCAGACCGATCGGTGCACTTTTCAGCGTCCCTCATGGTCAGTCCAATGCTATGCTGCTCTCCGTTTGCCTTAAGTTCCTGAAGCCTGGTGCAGTAGACAGACTTGCTGATCTGGCTAAGGTTGTTGGTGTATACAAAGATGGAATGTCTGAAGATGAAGCTGCAGATGCATTTGTAAAGGCTACACTTGATCTTCTGGAAACTCTTAACATCAGTACAATTCAGGACAGCGGTGCAACCGAGGAAGAGTTCTTCAAGCATATTCCTAAGATGGCAAGCGACGCGCTGGCGAGCGGAAGCCCTGGCAACACAAGGAGATCACCGAGTCAGGAGGAAGTTGAAAATCTGTACAAGGAGCTTTGGGCGGAAGGTCTTGCTAAGAAAAAATAAAAGCGACTTGTCGTGATAAGGGATTTAACTTTTTTAGGTTAAGAAAGGAGTAAAAAATGTCATATAAGAATTTAACGATTGAAAAGAAGGATGGTGTTGGTATTGTAACCATTACGAGACCGAAGTCCCTGAATGCACTGAATTCGGAACTGCTGGATGAACTGTATGCCGTTTTCTCGGAAATCAAAGAAGACAATGAAGTAAAGACAGTTGTGCTGACCGGAGAAGGCCGTGCATTTGTAGCCGGAGCCGATATATCAGAGATGGTTGGACTGTCCACTCAGGAAATCAGAAAAATGGCTCTCCGCGGGCAGGAAGTAATGAACCTCATTGAGGATATCGATAAGGTTGTTATTGCTGCCGTAAACGGATTTGCTTTAGGCGGCGGAAATGAGCTGGCTATGGCCTGCGACTTCCGTTTCGCTTCTGAAAAGGCAAAGTTCGGTCAGCCTGAAGTTAACCTGGGAATCCTACCTTTCTTCGGCGGAACCCAGAGACTGCCGAGAATCGTAGGAAAGGGTATGGCCAAGTACCTTATCTGCAGTGCGGAGATGATTGATGCTCAGGAAGCTCTGCGTATCGGTCTGGTGGAGAAAGTGTACGCTCCAGAAGAGCTTGTGGACGCTGCTATTGATTTTGCAAAGAAGATTATGACTAAATCACCTATCGGTGTTAGAATGGCCATCAACGCAGTTAATAAGGGCATGGATATGGATAGAAGCAACGGTGTTGCCTATGAGGCTGAAGTTGCTGTCAACACATTCTGTTCCGAGGACAGAATTACGGGAATGAAGGCTTTCCTGGCGAAGGAAGAGCCTGAATTCGCGGAAAAATAAGTATTTCATAATTAAATATAAAACACACAGGAGGAGAAACAATTATGGATTTCAAGCTTTCAAAAACCCACCTGCTGCAACAGGAAATGTTTCGCCGTTTTGCGGAAAATGAAGTAAAACCGCTGGCGGAAGAGATGGATGAAACGGAAGTATTCGACATGGATCTGCTTGCTAAGATGCATCGCTATGGAATCATGGGTATTCCTTACAGCAAGGATTACGGCGGAGTAGGCGGAGACTACCTGGCATATACCCTGGCTATGGAAGAGATTTCAAAGCAGGATGCAAGTACAGGAATCACTATTTCCGTACATACTTCACTGGCATGTTCCTGCATCGACAGCTTCGGAACAGAAGAGCAGAAGCAGAAATGGCTGAGACCTTTGGTTGACGGCTCCAAGACAGGCTGCTACGGTCTGACTGAGCCTAACGCCGGAAGTGACGCTGCAGGGCAGCAGACAAAGGCTGTTTTGGACGGAGACGAGTATGTAATCAACGGAACCAAGATATTTACCACCAACTCCGGATTTGCAGATACTTTTGTTATCTTTGCAATGACGGATAAATCCCAGGGAACCAGAGGAATTTCATGTTTCGTTATCGATAGAAACACCCCTGGTCTGACAGTTGGCCCTAACATAAAGAGAATGGGTATACGTGCGGCTTCCAACTGTGAAGTGAGCTACGACAATGTTCGTATCCCTAAGGATCAGCTCATTGGAAAGGAAGGCAGAGGATTTAAAATTGCCATGGCAGCACTTGACGGCGGAAGAATAGGTATCGCAGCACAGGCTGTAGGTATTGCTCAGGGAGCACTTAACGAAGCTATCAAGTATGTAAAGGAAAGAAAGCAATTCGGCAAAAGAATTTCTCAGTTCCAGAATACTCAGTTCAAGATTGCAGATCTGCAGACATATATAGATGCAGCCAGACTGTTAACATGGAGAGCGGCAAGAACCAAGGATAATAAGGAAAACTACGGCAGCGATGCAGCTATGGCTAAACTGTTTGCCTCAAAGATGGCTAACGATGTTTGCAGAGATTGTGTTCAGCTGATGGGCGGATATGGTTACTGCCGAGAGTATCCGGTTGAAAGAGCGTTGAGAGATGCTAAGATTACCGAGATCTACGAAGGAACATCCGAAGTTATGAGAATGGTTATCGCCGGCGGAATGAAAATATTTTAAGGCAGAGTAGTGAGACGAAAGGAGAAAAATCGATGAAAATAGTCGTTTGCATAAAGCAAGTACCGGATACCAATGAAGTAAAACTGGACCCGGTAACTAATACCTTAATCCGTGAAGGCGTACCAAGCATCATCAACCACGATGACAAATCCGGTATTGAAGCGGCACTGGTATTGAAAGAGAGATACGGTGGAACAGTTACAGTAGTTTGTATGGGACCTCCTCAGGCGGATGTTGCCTTGAGAGAAGCTCTTGCTATGGGTTGTGACGATGCGATTCTGCTGTCATCAAGAGAGTTTGGCGGATCAGACACATGGGCAACTGCAAAGATTATTGCAACAGCTCTGGATGAAATCGGATATGACCTGGTTATTACCGGTCGTCAGGCAATAGACGGAGATACCGCTCAGGTAGGTCCGCAGATTGCAGAGACTTTGGGAATTCCGCAGGTTTCCTATGCTGAAGAAATTTACGAAATCGCTGACGGCAAGGTTGTTGTAAAGAGACAGTACGAAGACCGTTATCATATTTTGGAAGTTAAGATGCCATGTCTGCTTACCGCACTGGCAGAGCTTGCCGAACCAAGATACATGCATGCAGGCGGTATCGTAGATGCATACAATAAGGAAATAAGAGTCATTTCTTATGAGGATCTGAAGGACAAGTTGGATATTAATCAAATTGGTCTGAAGGGCTCTCCTACCAACGTATTCAAATCCTTTACCAAGGAAGCGAAGGGTGCAGGAACTATTCTGACGGATCTGAGTCCTGATGAAGCGGTTGCGGCCATTATCAATAAGTTGGAAGAAAGACACATTATATAGCAGGGAGAAAAGGAGGAATCTTTAAGATGAGTAAAGATATCTATGTAGTGGCGGAACAAAGAGACGGTAATGTCGCCAAAGTCGCCTATGAACTGCTGGGAGAAGCCACCAAGCTGGCAAAGGATCTCGAGCAGAAGGTTGTAGGTATCCTGATCGGAGACGATATTAAGGATAAAGCACAGTCTCTTATAGAGGCGGGAGCCGATGAGGTTGTGATAGTAGAAGACCCGATGCTTGCAGAATATGTAACAGAACCATATGCTAAGGCGCTGACCCAGGTAATTAAAGAGTGTGATCCGGAAATTCTGTTGTTCGGTGCAACAGCAATAGGCAGAGACCTGGCTCCGAGAGTAGCCTCAAGAATCCATACCGGCCTGACTGCGGACTGCACTAAGCTGGACATTGACGTATGGGAAGGAAAAGAAGATGAAGAGCCAAAGAAACTTCTATTCATGACAAGACCGGCCTTTGGCGGAAACATCATGGCAACGATTCTCTGTAAGACCCATCGCCCGCAGATGGCAACAGTACGTCCCGGCGTAATGAAGCGTCTGGCTCCTGACCACTCCAGAACCGGAGAAGTCAGAGAAATAAAGGTGGAATTCAAGCCTGAGGATATGAACCTTGTTATTCGTGAGGTAGTAAAGGAAACTCACAAGAAGGTAGACATTACAGAAGCTAAGAGACTGGTTTCCGGCGGTCGAGGAATCGGCAGCCCTGGGTTCTACGCTACACTGCAGGAACTGGCTGATGAGCTTGGCGGAGAAATCTCTTCCTCAAGAGCTAATGTAGATGCCGGCTGGATTGAGAAAGACAGACAGGTAGGACAGACAGGTAAGACCGTTCGTCCTGAACTGTATATGGCTTGCGGTATTTCCGGAGCTATCCAGCACGTTGCAGGCATGGAAGGATCCGACTGTGTTATCGCTATCAATAAAAATGATACCGCTGCAATCTTTGAAGTATCCGATCTGGGTGTAGTAGGCGATGTAAAGGTTATCATACCTAAACTTATTGAAGGCGTTAGAAAGTACAAGGCTGATAAGGAAGCACTGGCAAATTCATAATAATTTGGACAATGCAGCTTCCTGTTCATATGAACATCAAAAAAACTCCCCGGAGTATTCCGGGGAGTTTTTTTAGATATCACTACACTTTATTTTTCAAACAGTTCATTTGCCTTTTGTCTGATTTCCTCTTCCTCAGGAGACTGAGCTTCGTCTAAAGTGATTCCATGAGGTTTAGGAGTGTGAGTGTCCGGCTCCAGGCAGACAAAGGTAAGAAAACCGTTAACATTCTGGGTGTGTTTAATTTCATCAACGGCCTTAACATAGATTGTCAGACTTGTTCGGCCTACTCTGGCAATACGGGAGGACATGGTCAGGATGGTTCCCTTCTCCACAGGTTTATTAAAAATAAATCCGTGAACATTGACACAAACAACATCCTGAGGTCTGCCGTGTTCTGCCGCTGCTGCAACAAATCCTGATTCCACAAGCCATTCCGCAGAACGACCGGCAAACAATGTTCCGTGGTGATTCAGATCTTCTGATTTAACTAGGTGTGAAATAATGTGTTCTTTCATTTGGTCTCCTTTTTCGACAGTAGTAGAACTGTTAATTAAAATTCAGTATATACAATGTAAATGTTTTTTTCTCCAAATGCAATGTATATATAATAATATAATGTATACATGAAAACATGGAATAAGTGATAATTTAAAATGATTTAAAGAGTGGGTTACGTCGTATCACATGGTTTTCTCTTCTGAAATGATAATTAACTATGTGTCTACACTTCGTGTCTGATGAAAAACTTTGTCAGATGATTTTTAACCGAATTACTTTATGCTGCCGAATGAGGTATGCACGAAAAGGGATTCACTGAGGTGTGTTGGTAGATTGCAAGGAAAAAGGAGAATCTACCAACATAATAATGAAAGCATCGGATGTCCCAACATTCGGCACTAACATAATTACTGATGCATCGCCACTATTAAAGTTAAAGAGGGGGATGAACCACTAAAAAAGTTTAAGGCTTTTAATTAGAAAAGTTATGCCTGAATCTATCATATGGAATAGTTCTCAT
>CAYFQD010000028.1:0-19766 GCA_964345275.1 uncultured Oscillospiraceae bacterium | reverse complement strand
TTTTTATAGATCATTACTGAGGTTCAAGTTTAGACAAGCTATTAAAAAAGTACAAAAAAAGAAAGAGGAACAGAGAACAAATGATCAGAAACTTATCAGACAGACCGATTGCAGAGGTGCAGACAGCCCAGGCAGAGGCATGGAACAGGGAGGATCTGCTGGGCAAATGCGTGAGCACGAGGGAAGGACAGCCAAGCTTCGTGTTTTATGAAGGACCGCCGACAGCCAACGGCAAGCCGGGCATCCACCATCTTATGGCGAGAACCCTCAAGGATTCCGTGAACCGTTATAAGACCATGCAGGGATTCAAGGTAAACAGAAAAGCCGGATGGGACACTCACGGACTGCCCGTTGAAATAGAAGTTGAAAAGCAGCTGGGAATCGACGGCAAGCAGCAGATCGAAGACTACGGCATTGCAGCCTTTAACGAGAAATGCAAAGCCTCCGTATTCACATACAAGGGAATGTGGGAGAACATGAGCGAGAGAATGGGTTTCATGTGCGACATGTGTGACCCGTACATAACTCTCGAAGATGACTATATCGAAACCTGCTGGTGGATAATCAGCGAATTCTTCAAGGGAGACCTTATTTACGAAGGGCACAAGATTCTGCCTTACTGTCCGAGATGCGAAACCGGACTGGCTTCCCACGAAGTGGCGCAGGGATATAAGGATGTAAAGGTCAATACCATTACGGTTAAATTCAAGCGAGCAGATGCCGACGAATATTTCCTGGCATGGACGACGACCCCGTGGACGCTGGCGTCAAATGTTTCACTGACGGTGGGACCTGAAGTGGACTATGTGAAAGCGAGGATGCTGGAAGGCGACGAAGAGGGTAATGTTTTCTATGTGGCGGAGAATCTGGCTGACAAAGTTCTGGGAGAAGGCAGGTATGAAGTACTGGAAACCATGAAAGGCAAAGACCTGGAATATGTTGAGTACGAACAGCTCATGCCTTTCGTCAAGGCCGACAAAAAGGGATTCTATGTAACCTGCATGGACTATGTGAGCACCGAAGACGGTACGGGAATCGTCCATACGGCACCGGCTTTCGGTGAAGACGACTACCAGTGCGGGCGAAAGTACGACCTGCCCGTTTTGCAGCCCGTTGACCAGCAGGGCCGCTATACGGAAACACCTTGGGCGGGACGCTTCGTAATGGAGGACGGCCTGGATGTTGACATCATTAAATATCTGGCAGAGGATAATAAAATATTCTCCAAGCAGAAGCTGGAGCACAACTATCCGCACTGCTGGAGATGCAAAACCCCTCTGGTTTACTACGCTCACCCAAGCTGGTACATCGAAATGAGCAAGTTGAAGGATGAGCTTGTTGCCAATAATAATGAAGTGAACTGGTATCCGGCTTTCGTCGGAGAGAAGAGATTCGGAAACTGGCTGGAAGAAGTTAAGGACTGGGCCATCTCCAGAAACAGATTCTGGGGAACTCCGATTCCTATCTGGAGATGCGAGTGCGGTCACCTGAAATGTATAGGCAGCAAGGAGGAACTGGTATCAGAAGCCAATGAGGACATCGATACGGGCATTGAACTGCATAGACCCTATGTTGACGATGTTCACCTGACATGTCCTGAATGCGGCAGGGAAATGAGCAGAATTCCGGAAGTAATGGACTGCTGGTTTGACTCCGGAGCGATGCCTTTCGCACAGTGGCACTATCCATTTGAAAATGCAGATATATTCGATGAGGAGCTGTTCCCGGCCGACTTCATCTGTGAAGGTATCGACCAGACCAGAGGGTGGTTCTATTCACTCATGGCGATTTCCACCTTTATCAAGGGAACTTCTCCGTACAGAAATGTCCTGGTTAATGACCTGATTCTCGATAAAGAAGGCAAGAAAATGTCCAAGCACATAGGCAACACCGTTGACCCCTTTGAAATGCTCGACAAGTACGGTGCGGACGCTTCCAGATGGTACCTGCTCCACACTTCACCGGCATGGGCGCCTACCAAGTTCGATGAAGAGGGACTGGCGGAAACAGTAAGCAAATTCTTCGGAACCGTCAGGAATGTGTACAACTTCTTCGTTCTCTATTCCAATCAGGACGAGCTGGATCCGGCATCACTGACTGTCCCTTATGCAGAAAGACCTGAACTGGACAGATGGATAATTTCCAAGTATAACAAGGTTATAAGGGCTGCGGAAGACGCCATGGAGAAGTACGATCACATGAAGGCCACAAGGGCCATCCAGGAATTCGTAAATGAGGATCTCTCCAACTGGTACATAAGAAGAGCCAGAAGAAGATTCTGGGCCGAAGAGCTGACAGAGGACAAGAAGTCCGTATATGCCACAACCTATGAAATACTTGTGGGTATTGCCAGGCTCATGGCTCCTTTTGCGCCTTTCCTTTCCGATGAGATGTACATCAATCTTACGGGAGAGGAATCCGTTCATCTGGCTTACTTCCCGAAAGCCGACGAGACTCTCATCGACGAAAAGGTTGAGGAGAGAATGGATCTGGTAAGAACCCTGGTCGCTCTGGGAAGAGGAGCCCGTGAAAAAGAAAGGATCAAGGTTCGCCAGCCTCTGGGAGAGGTGCTGGTTGATGGTGCCTATGAGGCGGTCATCGGTGACCTGACTCCTCTTATCATGGAAGAACTGAATATAAAGACGGTTGTCTTTGAAAACAACCTGGATGAATATATGAACTACTCCCTGAAACCGAACTTCAAGGTTGCGGGACCGGTTCTGGGAAAGAACATCAAAGCCTTCGGTGCAGCTATGGCCAAGGCGGATCCTGAGGAGACCATTGCCGCCATGAATGAAGCAGGCAGAATCCTTCTGAATCTGGGGGGCGAGGATGTGGAAATCACACCGGACATGGTGGAGATTCGCATAGATGCCAAAGAAGGTTTTGCGGTAGCCATGGAAAACAATGTCTTCATAATTTTCGACACGACCATCACCCCTGAACTGGAGGCCGAAGGCCTGGCCCGCGAACTGATTTCAAAGATTCAGCAGATGAGAAAGGCCAACGGCTACGAGATGATGGACAACATCGAAATATTTGTAGACGCCGATGAATCTGTGAGAGGGGCAATTGAAGCTCATAAGGATTACATCATGAAAGAGACTCTGGCAGTTGCGCTTACAGAGAGCGGCAGCCTTGAAACAGTTAACCTTAACGGACATAAGACCGGACTGGGAATCGAGAGAAAATGAGTACTTCCATCGAAAATTTAAGAAGGCTGGCGGAGCGCGATGTCAAGGATCATACGGCGATTTTTGACCTCTATGTGACCCTGGGCCGCGACATAGATTATCTGGCGATTAAATTCGGAATGGATCCGGATGATGTGATAAATCTGCTGGAGGGTTACGGTGAGAAACTGCGGATTACCGAAGCGGATGCTCCGGATGATCCGGAGACGGTACAGGCCATTAAAGAGTTCGGAATTGCGCTGGACTATTCCGGCAAGGGACGCCTGAACAAGCTCTCGCGTCTTCTCATTGAAGACTATGTGGAACATTTCTACCCCGGAATTGCCACAAATCCGGCCAATGACTGGATCTGTCTTGAGGAGTATCTTGACAGAATCCATAAGGGCTGGAGGAAACAGCTTGCGGAGAAAGCAAAGCCTGTAAAGGAAACAAAATCCGGCAGAAAAGCCGGGAACAGGTTCAAGCTGTATTGATATCCGGCAGCTTGCTGGGGAGGAGAATGTTTTGACAGCCTTTTTCTGGAGTCAGGCGGCGGGAGCCATTGGCGTCATCTGCTTCATTATTTCCTTTCAGATAAAATCAAATGCGGCACTCTATCTCATGCAAATGCTGGGAAGTGCCGCTATTGGCGTGCAGTATCTGCTGCTGGAGGCATACAGCGGATGCATCATCATTGTCATATGCATAGTGCGAAATATTTTCCTGCTTAAAATCAATGACTGGGAGATCGTACGGTGGAAGGGCTGGGTGATTATCGTAATCGCCGTTTCTGCAGTCGCCACGGCTGTTGTATGGGAAGGTTATCAGGATATTTTCAGCTTTCTGGCTATCGCCGGGGGAACCATAGGCCTCTGGACCAACAATGCTCAGAAGATACGGCTGGCCAATCTGGTCTGCTGTTCGCCCGGCTGGCTCATTTACGATATAATGGTTCACGCCTGGGCAGGCGTTATCAATGAGATCATCGTGCTCAGCTCAATTCTCATATCCATATACAGATTCGGGTGGAAGAACATGGGTGACAATAGGGAATTCGTCAGGGGAAGCAAAGAAAGATGAGAAATCTGCTTGGAATGACAATTGAAGAATTAAAAAGTTTTGCCGTGGATGAGCTTGGTGAAAAGGCTTTTCGCGGTAAACAGCTTTTTGCGTGGGTAAACCGCGGCGTTGCTGATTTCGATGAGATGACCGACTTGCCTAAGCCTCTTAGGGAGAAGCTGAAGGACCTCGCCTTTGCGGGGAATGTTTCCGTAATGGAAGTTCAGAAGGACAGCAGGGACGGAACGCATAAATTTCTCTTTGGCTTTGGTGAACCGGGGCAGAAACCGTCGGATGCCGTTGAAGGCGTCTTTATGAAATACAGGTACGGGAATTCTCTCTGCGTTTCCTCCCAGGTGGGATGCCGCATGGGATGCAGGTTTTGCGCGTCGGCTCTCGGCGGATTCGTACGAAATCTGACTGCCGGCGAGATGCTGGGTCAGGTGTTTGCCGCAGAGGAGTATACAGGGGAACCCGTCAGTCACATTGTGGTTATGGGTATGGGGGAGCCCTTTGATAATTATGACCAACTGAAGAGATTTCTGGAGATTTTGCATGATCCTGATGGCAGAAATCTCAGTTACAGAAACATTACCGTGTCCACCAGCGGGATAGTTCCGGCAATTGAACGCTTTGCCGGGGACTTTCCTCAGGTGAATCTGGCTGTATCCCTTCACTGCGCCGACGATGAGGGGCGGAGCGGTCTGATGCCCATAAACAGGAAGTGGCCCGTAGATCAGCTTCTTGAGGCGGTGCGCAGGTACACTGAAAAGACCGGGCGGCGTGTTACATTTGAGTACGCTCTGATCAGAGGTGAAAACGACAAACCGGAAGACATTGACCTGCTTCGGGATAAACTTAGGGGAATCCTCTGCCATGTGAATCTGATTCCCCTCAATAAGGTTGAAGAGTCGGGTCTCGAGGGAACAAACCGCAGGCGGGCCGAAGAAATTGCCGCACAGCTGGAACGGGGCGGCATTACCGCAACGGTCAGACGGGAGCTGGGCGGCGATATAGACGGAGCGTGCGGACAGCTGAGGAGGCGAAGCATCTGAAAATCTGCCGTGATATGTGGTTTTTCGGTTGCCCGAGCTGACTAAATAAGGTATAATTATGGCAATTATACAGGGTTGACCCGGGGAGGACGGAACAATGCTCAAGTTACTTATAGGACATAAAGGGAGCGGCAAGACGAATCAGATGATTCAGCTGGCCAATGATGCGATTAAAGTCAGTGATGGCAGCATCGTTTTCATCAATAAGAATCACAGGTTGATGTATGAGCTTTCATACAGGATCAGAGTTATATGCATGGAAGACTTTGAGGATATTACCAACATTGATGAGTATATAGGTTTCCTTTATGGAATTATAAGTTCCGATCATGATATAGAGATAATATTCATCGACAGCATAATGAGGCATGCCGATGTATCCTTAGGTGATCTGCCGGAGTTCATTGACCGGCTAAAGCAGATCTCGCAGGTTTACGACCTGGATTTCATAGTCAGCATCAGTGCCGATAAAGAAGAGATGATTGGGGTGAATTTTGAGGGTTGTGAGGTTCTCAATGCGGTTGATTGATTAAGTTGAATCATTGTATCTTAAGGCGGTTGTTACACCGCCTTTTTTTAAGAGAAAATAAAGGAGCAGTATGAAAAAGGCGTACGCATGCGTTTTCGCGGCAGCAATGCTGTTTGCCACCATGGAGGTGGCATGCAAGATAGGGGGAAACAACCTGGATCCCTTCCAGTTGACATTCATCAGATTTGCCATAGGCGGACTGGTGCTGCTGCCCTTTGCGTTAAAGGATATAAAGAAAAACAAAACAAGACTGACGGCAAAGGATGTCCTGATACTGGCGGGGATAGGAACACTGGGCATCGCAGTGAGCATGGTGCTGTTTCAGATAAGCGTGAACACGAGCAATGCTTCCACCGTATCGGTTATTTTTTCCATGAATCCGTTCTTTACAATGACATTCGCCCATATATTTACCAGCGAAAAAATGAACAGATATAAGGCGGGGGTGCTGGCAATTGCACTGGTGGGCATCGTATTCATGTTCAGACCCTGGGACATTCAGGAGGGCAATACCGCACTGGGAATGACACTGATGGTGCTTGCGGCACTGGTTTTCGGGCTTTATACGGTGCTGAGCAAATACAGCATCAGGAAGATGGGACTCATGGCGCAGACCAGCATCAGCTTTATTCTTGGATCATTCGTACTCATGATAATTATCATCCTCATGGGCAGACCTGTTCTGGAAGGGGTGCCGGAGAGCATACCTATTATTATATATACGGGAATTCTGGTTACCGGCATGGGATATTTCTTCTATTTCAAGGCCATAGAACTGGCGGATGCCACTACGGGCTCCTATGTCTTTTTCCTTAAGCCGGCTATAGCACCGGTGTTTGCGGTGATAGTGCTGGGCGAGACATTACTGTGGAATACATATGTGGGGATAATCCTTGTTCTGATGGCATCCCTGCTTAACATGTTATATCAGAAGAAAGCGGCGAAGCAGTTATGAATAAATGCAGCAAGATGACAACAGAATACAGCAAGATAACAACAGAGAGAGTCAGACAGATTTTTTCAGATTACAGACCGGCTGGAGAGACGGATTTCAGGCATTTTGCGGTGATTGTGCCCATAGTGGAGGGACCCGGAGGGCCGGAGGTTTTGTATGAGGTGAGAGCACAGAATCTGGACAGACAACCGGGGGAGGTATGTTTCCCGGGAGGGATGATTGAGCAGGACGAGAGTCCCGTTGAATGCGCCCTCAGGGAAATGGAGGAGGAAATCGGAATTCCGGCGGCAGATGTGGATGTTCTGGGAGAACTCTGCGTGGTCAACACCATATCGGGATCGAGTATTCACTGTTTTGTGGGTGTTGTAAGTGACAGCGGCATGGATAAGCTTGATATAAATGCCGATGAGGTTGAAGAAATATTTACCGTTGAACTGGGCAAAATAATGACGACGGAGGCGGAGGTTTACAACAGCACCATGACGCAGGTTGTGGACGATGAATTTCCATATGAGAGGGTGACCGGAAACACATCATACCCCTGGAGAAAAAGGAGAGTGCCGGTGCCCGTGTACTTTATCGATGACAGGATAATCTGGGGACTGACAGGGCGCATGACCATGGCGCTGGTGGAGGTGCTGGAATGTTTAAGATAGCTTTGTGCCAGATTGCGGGCTCACCCGATAAGGCACTTAACCGTGACAAGGCGGAGAGATATGTGAGAGAGGCGGCGGATGCGGGAGCGCAGATTGTATGTCTGCCGGAGATGTGGAACTGTCCCTACTCCAACGAGTACTTCACTGCATATGCGGAACCTGCTCATGGGGAATCAGTGCGGTTCATGTCGGATCTGGCCGCGGATCTGGGCATCTATCTCATAGGCGGAACCGTTGCCGAACTGGATGATAAGAATATGTCCGAAGGCGGAGCTCCCGGAGTTTACAACACTGCATTCTGTTTTGACAGAGAGGGGGCTCTCATAGGCAGGCACAGGAAGGTGCATCTCTTTGACATTGATGTTCCGGGCAAGATCAGGTTTATGGAATCTGAAACCCTTTCGGCGGGTGATGAGATGACCGTTATAGATACGGAATACGGCAGAATCGGAGTGGCAATCTGCTACGATGTGCGTTTTCCGGACTGGTTTATGAAGATGGCTCTTGCGGGAGCCGGGCTGGTATTTCTTCCGGCATCCTTTACGGCCACAACGGGTGAGGCGCACTGGGATATAACCATGCGTGCCAGGGCGATAGACAATCAGATTTATGTGGCGGCTAATGCACCGGCCCGGGATGAGAATGGAATTTTTAAAGCCTATGGTCATTCATGCATAGTGGGGCCCTGGGGAGAATTTATATCCCGTGCAGATGAAAAAGAGTGTATAATTTATGGTGAAATAGATTTGGATTATGAGGAGAGTATAAGAAATCAGCTGCCGCTCCTGAAGCACAGGCGCCCGGAGCTGTATTAGGAGAACCCTATGAAGAGATTGATTTACCTGGCAATTGCTGCAGTGATGGTACTTGTGACAGCTGTGTCATTGGCCGGATGCAAGGACACATCCTCCAATGAGGTTCAGCCGGAGGAGATGGTGGAGTATGAGATTGCTCTCATAACCGACAACAATCTGGTTATGGACGGAGGTCACAGCGAGGCGGCATGGAATGCCATAACGGAGTTCGGTGCCGGGAACGGAATATCCCACAAGTATTACAAGGCTACGGAGGCGACGAAGAACGCCTATAAAGAAGCTACCGATACGGCAGTAAAAAAAGGCGCCGAGGTAATTATCTATGACGGATACACCTTTGGTGATAAGGCAATATCGCTCAAGGGAGAATATTCAGATGTGAATTTCATAGTATTGAACGCGGCTCCCGTTGATGAAGAAACAGGCGAGGTGAATCTCTCCGATAATGTTACAGCGATTAACTTTGAATCCCGGCAGACGGGCTTCCTGGCAGGGTATGCAGCTGTGGCCGAAGGCTACACCCGGCTGGGTTTCATCGGGGAGTCGGAAGTGGATCTGGTCAGCGGCTTCGGATATGGATTTATTATGGGTGCCGAAAGGGCAGCCTCTGCGGCGGGTATCAATGTTGAAGTGAAGTATCTCTATTGTGATGACGAACCTGAGGCAGATGCCTTTGATACGGCTGAAACCTGGTATGAAGAGGGGACCGAGGTCATCTTTGCCTGCGGGCACGGAGTGGAAAAAGAGATTATAAGTGCAGCGGAGTCGGCTGACGGCAAGGTAATCGGAAGCTGCATTGATAAAAACCACCTTTCGGATAAAATAATAGCATCGGCAGTCCACGATATAGAAAGTGCCCTGGGAGATGCTCTTGAGGACTACAAAAAGGGAGAACTTGAAACGGGTGTTATCGTAACATACGATGTAAACAATGCCGGTGTATTTCTGGCTGTGGCGGAGGAGAGAATGAACTATTTCGGTTCTGCGGAAGCGGAAGCGCTTAGGGAGGCCATTGCAGACGGTGATATAACAGTTCAAGGGGAAAAAATCACTTCCGTTGAGGATATAAACGCCCCTCATGTGAAGATAATGAGGTAGTCCGGACTAACCAAAGGTGTGCATATGTATTGTTTTTTTTATCACGATATGATAAACTCATGTCGTGATTTTAGTGTATAAAAGAAGGAATTAATTAACATGCTGGATAAAATAAAAAAATGGAAGAATGAAACCAGGGGTTTGTTTCCTGAGAAGTACGACAGAAAGAAATCTATTCCTAAGGCGGAAACAGAGCTTCTGTATAAGAACAGTGCGAAGGTTCTGCGTGAGAAGAATAAAATCGATCAGGAACTCTATGTCAGACATGATGTTAAGAGAGGGCTGAGAAATGCCAACGGAACGGGTGTTGTTGTCGGATTGACCCGTATCGGTGAGGTTATCGGGTATACATTCGACGAAGAGGGGAAAAAGGTTCCGAAAGATGGTGAACTCTACTATCGCGGATACGATATTCAGGATCTGGTTATGAATGCCTCGGGAGAGAACAGATTCGGCTTCGAGGAGATTTCCTATCTGCTGATCATGGGAGAGCTCCCCAGCAAAAAGGAGCTGAGCATTTTTAACGAAATTCTGGGTAATCACCGTGAGCTTCCTGATGGTTTCGCACGGGATATGATACTGACGGCACCATCCAACAATATTATGAACAAGCTGGCCAGAAGCGTACTGGCTCTCTATTCTTATGATGAGAATCCGGATGATGTCTCCGTGGCAAATGTGCTGCGTCAGTCTTTGAATCTCATGGGATATTTCCCGGCGATTATTTCCTACGCCTACCAGGCGAAAAACTCATATTATGATAACAAGAGCCTGCATATACATACCCCTATTCGGGAGTTGAGTACCTCTGAAAATATTCTCAGAATGCTTCGCCCTATGAGCGAGTATACGGAGCTGGAAGCCAAACTTCTGGATGTCTGTATGATACTTCATGCGGAACATGGCGGCGGCAATAACTCATCCTTTACGACACACCTCATTTCATCCACCGGAACCGACACCTATTCGGCAATTTCCGCTGCGGTAGGTTCGCTGAAGGGGCCAAAGCACGGGGGAGCAAATATCGCCGTGATAAATATGATAAATGATATCAAGAAAAATGTGCCGGATACGGGAAACAGGGGCGCCCTTGATGCCTATCTGATAAAGCTTCTCAAGGGTGAAGCGGGTGACAGGAGCGGACTGATATACGGTATGGGACATGCCATCTATACCCTCTCGGATCCGCGTGCGACCATATTGAAAAAAATGGCCAAACAGCTGTCTGTCAGCAAGGACCAGGTGGAGGAATTTCTCCTTTGCGATTACATAGAAAAACGCGTGCCGGAGATAGTATCGGAAATGCGCGGAGAAAGTGTGAATATGTGTGCCAATGTTGACCTCTATTCGGGTTTTGTGTACAACGCGCTGGACATACCGACGGATGTTGCCACACCGCTTTTTGCAACGGCCAGACTGTCCGGCTGGTGTGCACACCGCCTGGAGGAGCTTGTCGCCGGCGGCAAACTTATGCGGCCCGCATACAACAGTGTTCAACCATTCAAGGATTATGTACCGCTGGCTGAACGAAAAAATCTGTATATATAAATAACATGAACGATAGAGAGCTTAGAAGAGCATGTGAAAGAGAATTAAGATATGTGAAGAAGGCCGAGATGGAAATGCAGAGAAAGGCTATGACCCCCAATGCTTCCTGGAAGGCGATTCTCGGCGGTGCAATTCCCGAGCGCGTTCATGACAGCCTGCAGGCAGCCTATGCAAAAGCCTTCGAAATAGTCTTTGAAAATGGTGTGGGAGTAATTGAGCTCACCTATAACAGGGACGAAATGGAGAAGGATTTCCTGATCCATAATTTTGCGGTTGACACCAAACAATCTCAGCATGAGCTGAAAAGAATCAGAAGCAAGGCGGAAAGCTCGGATTTTTTTAATTCGATTTTCACCACGGTAGAGGGAGTCGGTCTGGGAGTTCTGGGTATAGGACTTCCGGACATCGTTATTTTTCTCGGCTTTATACTGAAGTCGGTCTACGAGACAGCCGTTAAGTACGGATATGATTACGAGAAGCCTGAAGAGAGGCTTTTTATTCTTAAACTCATGTCCGCTTCCGTGCGCAGGCGCGATAAATGGCTGGAAGCCGACATGGAGATTGATGAAATACTGTCGGCATATGCCAGGGGAAAGGGGCTTCCGGTGCCTGTGGCTGACGACATGCGGGATCAGATTGAGGAAACGGCAGAAGACTTTGCCATGGACATGCTGGTACTCAAGTTTATTCAGGGGCTGCCCCTTGTGGGAGTTCTGGGAGGAATGGCAAACCCCGTATACTATAAGAAGATTTTGAAGTATGTAAGGGTGAAATATTACAAGAGATATTTGCTGGAGAAGATGAAATGATTACAGGCAGACAGAGGAGTTATTTGAAGAAGCTGGGGCAGGAGCTGGAGCCTGTTGTATATATCGGTAAGGCGGATCTGACGGAGAATGTGCTGCGAGAGATGGATGTTCTTCTGGATTCCCGCGAGCTGATCAAGGTGAAGCTGCAGGAGGGCAGCATGATGGAGCCCAAGGAGGCGGCCAACGAAGCGGCCGGGATTCTCGGGGCTGAATTCGTGCAGGCCATAGGAAGGAGATTTCTTCTGTACAGACCGGCTAAGGATAAGGAAAAGAGAAAGATCGTACTGCCGTGAATACGGCAGTTTTTTTGTCGATTTAGTGGTATAATTGCTCCATGGCAGAATTCAAGGTTCACTCCGGGTTTGACCCCATGGGGGATCAGCCGGAGGCGATAGAGACAATTTCAGAGGGAATCAGAAGGGGCAAGAGGGCTCAGACCCTCATGGGCGTAACCGGAAGCGGCAAGACTTTTACCATGGCGAAGATCATCGAGCAGGTGCAAAAACCCACTCTGGTCATCAGCCACAACAAGACGCTGGCCGCACAGCTCCACGGGGAGTTCAGGGAGTTTTTTCCGGAGAATGCGGTGGAGTATTTCGTAAGCTACTATGATTATTACCAGCCGGAAGCCTATGTGGCATCTACGGACACCTATATTGAAAAGGATTCGGACATAAATGATGAGATAGAGAAGCTCAGGCATTCTGCAACGGCCGCTTTGAGCGAGAGAAAGGATGTCATTATAGTGGCATCCGTTTCATGCATCTACGGTCTGGGAAGCCCCATAGACTACGAGAATCAGGTTGTATCTCTGAGACCCGGCATGGAGAGAGACAGGCAGGAGCTTTTGCGCAAGCCGGCGGATATTCAGCATGTGCGAAACGACCTGGCTTTCGAGCGGGGAACATTTCGTGTGCGCGGAGATACCATAGATATTCATCCGGCGGGGTCGGAGAACGCCGTGAGGATCGAGATATTCGGCGATGAGATTGAAAACATAAAGGAAATAAATCCCGTGACCGGAGAGATAATCGGAATCAGAAATCATGTTGCTGTCTATCCCGCTTCCCACTATGTCACCAGTCCGGAAAAGATAGAAGAGGCCATCGGTACCATAAGCGAGGAACTGGGTGAGAGACTGCAGTGGTTTCGTGACCGCGGGAAGCTGGTTGAAGCCCAGCGTCTGGAACAGCGTACCCGCTACGATATAGAAATGCTGCGGGAGGTGGGCACATGCAAAGGCATCGAAAACTATTCCCGCCACCTGGTGGGCCTGCCGCCGGGGAGCAGACCCTATACCCTGATTGACTACATACCGGAGGACTTTCTCATTATCATAGACGAGTCCCACGCCATGCTGCCTCAGCTGAGAGCCATGTACAACGGGGACAGGTCCAGAAAGCAGTCTCTGGTGGATTACGGGTTCAGGCTCCCTTCGGCACTGGATAACAGACCGCTGAAGTTTGAGGAGTTTAATGAGCTGGTACACCAGATTATATATGTGAGCGCTACACCTGCGGACTATGAAAAAGAACAGAGCGGAGGGATATCCGCCGAGCAGATTATCAGACCGACAGGTCTGCTGGATCCGGTGATTGAGACCCATCCCACCGAAGGACAGATCGACCACCTTATAGAGGAAATCAACGGTGTCGTTAAAAACAACGGGCGGGTTCTCGTGACTACTCTTACTAAAAAAATGGCGGAAAGTCTCACCGACTATCTGAAAAATTCCGGCATCAGAGCCAGGTACCTGCATTCGGATATTGATGTTCTGGAGCGAATGGAGATTATTCGTGACCTGCGTATGGGCGTGTTCGATGTGCTGGTGGGCATCAACCTGCTGAGGGAAGGTCTGGACATTCCGGAGGTTTCTCTGGTGGCCATTCTGGATGCGGACAAAGAGGGATTCCTCAGGACGGAAACCTCACTCATTCAGACCATCGGGCGGGCAGCCCGTAATGTGGACAGCAAGGTTCTCATGTACTGTGACGGAATAAGCAAAGCCATGAGGGCGGCAATGGATGAAACAGAGCGAAGGCGGCGGGTTCAGCAGGAATATAACGATGCCAACGGTATTACGCCGACCAGCGTCAGAAAGGCCATTCGCGATGTAATTGAAGCGACAAAAGCCGCTTCTGAACTGGATGGCTACGATGCCTTCCTGTCAGGCCGGAGCCCGCTGGAGCTGACAAAACGGGAGTTGACCGACTATGTGTCGAAACTGGAAAAGGAAATGAAGCAGGCGGCGGCGGACCTGCAGTTTGAGAGGGCTGCGGAGCTGCGCGACCTGGTCTTTGAATACAAGGCAAGACTGTAAAAGAGTATCAGAGAGGAATATATGGCAAAAGACATTGTAATAAGAGGGGCTAAGGAAAACAATTTGAAGAGCCTGGACGTGACAATTCCCAGAGATAAACTTGTAGTGTTTACGGGACTGTCGGGATCCGGCAAGTCATCCCTGGCTTTTGATACCATCTATGCGGAAGGACAGCGCAAATATATGGAGAGTCTGTCTTCCTATGCCAGACAGTTTCTGGGGCAGATGGAAAAGCCCAATGTGGAATCCATAGAGGGGCTGAGTCCGGCAATCAGCATCGACCAGAAAACCACCAACCATAACCCCAGATCCACGGTGGGAACGGTGACGGAAATATATGATTACCTCAGGCTCATGTATGCCAGAATCGGCATACCCCACTGCACCGTGTGCGGCAGAGAGATCAGCAGTCAGACTGTGGATCAGATTGTGGAAACCCTCATGGAAGAAGAAGAGGGGACACGCATTACAGTGCTGGCTCCGGTAGTGCGCCAGAGGAAGGGACAGCACGAAAAGATCATTGACAGAATCCGTCGGGAAGGGTTCACCAGAGCCCGCATAGACGGAGAAATCGTCATGATTGAAGAAGAGGAAATAAGTCTGGAGAAAAACTTTAAACACACCATAGAGATAGTAATCGACAGAATCAGAATCAGGGACGGTGTGCAGAGCCGCCTGGCGGAAGCATGCGAGCTGGCCATAACTCACGGGGACGGACTGGTGCAGGTGATACTCGGCTCGCCGGGCGGAAGCGGCGCGGATACCGGAAGCGGTGCGGGTGCCGGAAGCGGTGCGGGTGCCGGGACCGGCATGGACACCGAGCGAACCTTCAGTACTGCCCTGGCCTGCCCGGATCACGGAGTCAGCGTGGATGAGCTGGAGCCCAGGATGTTTTCCTTTAACAACCCGCTGGGTGCATGTCCCGAGTGCAAGGGGCTGGGCTTTCTGCAGAAAATCGATCCGGATCTGCTCATACCGGATCAGGACAAGAGCATTCTGGATAAGGCTCTTGGAAACGCCTTTGCAACCATGGAGTACACCAGTTATTACTGGCAGGTTATTGATGCCCTGGCAAAAAAGCACGGAGCTGATCTGCAGCTTCCTTTTAAGAAACTGCCTAAGAAGTTCCGCCATGTTCTCCTTTACGGATCCGGTGGCGAAAAGCTGGAGTACACTTATACAAACAGACAGGGCTTCACGCAAAACAGAAGCCACACCTTTGAAGGTATAATTCCCAACCTGGAGCGCCGCTATCAGGAATCGAGCTCCGAATGGATTAAAGGCAAGATAGAACAGTACATGAGCATCTCCCAGTGCCCTGCCTGCCATGGGCGCAAGCTGAGGCCCGAGCTTCTGGCGGTGACCGTCGGAGATAAAAGCATAATGGAGTTCACCGATATGTCAGTCAGTGAAGCGCTGGAATTTACGGGCCGGCTGGCGGATGGCGACGGGTCTCCGCTTCTCAGCCGGATGCACCGGACTATTGCGGCGGAAATCATCAGGGAGATCCGCGGCAGGCTGCAGTTCCTGGCCAATGTAGGGCTTGACTATCTGACCCTGAGCAGGGCTGCCATGACCTTGTCCGGAGGCGAATCCCAGAGAATAAGACTGGCAACGCAGATAGGATCCGGACTGGTCGGCGTTTCATACATACTGGATGAGCCCAGTATCGGCCTTCATCAGAAGGATAACGAGAAACTGCTTAAATCCCTGCGGGGCCTGACGGATCTGGGAAATACGCTTATAGTTGTCGAGCATGATGAGGAGACCATGTATGCGGCGGATCACATATTAGATATCGGCCCCGGCGCGGGCATCCACGGAGGCGAACTTGTGGCTCAGGGCACCGTTGAGGACATAATCGCCTGCCCGGAATCCATTACGGGACAGTTCCTTTCGGGAAAACGCAAAATCTCCGTTCCCGCCTTTAGAAGAGAGGGGAATGGCAGGTTTGTGACGGTAAAAGGTGCCAGGGAGAACAATCTGAAAGACATCGATGTCAGATTCCCGCTGGGTAAATTTATTTGCGTAACGGGAGTTTCGGGAAGCGGCAAGAGCAGCCTGGTAAATGAGATTCTGTACAAGGCGGGAGCGCAGAAGATACATAAATCCAAGGCGAAACCGGGCAGGTACAAGAGCATAACGGGTCTGCAGCATATAGACAAGATTATAGACATCGATCAGCAGCCCATAGGCAAAACCCCCAGGTCAAATCCCGCCACTTACACAGGCGTATTCACACATATCAGGGATCTGTTTGCACAGCTGCCGGAGGCTAAGCTTCGAGGGTACAGCAAGGGCCGTTTCAGCTTCAATGTGAAGGGCGGCAGGTGTGAGGCGTGTAACGGAGACGGCATTATCAAGATAGAAATGCTTTTCCTGCCGGATGTTTATGTCCCTTGCGATGTGTGTCATGGCAGGAGATACAACAGGGAAACGCTGGAAGTAAAGTACAAAGGGAAAAGCATATTTGATGTTCTGGACATGAATGTTACGGAGGCACTTGAATTCTTCAGGAACCATCCCGCCATTTCCCGTCAGCTGCAGACCATGGAAGATGTGGGCCTGGGATATATCAAGCTGGGACAGCCCAGTCCTCAGCTTTCCGGAGGGGAGGCACAGCGAATTAAGCTGGCGACGGAGCTTTCCAAAAGAAGTACGGGAAGAACCCTTTATATTCTGGATGAGCCCACTACGGGGCTTCATTTCGCAGATGTGGAAAAGCTTTTGCTAATGCTGGACAAGCTGGTGGAAGGGGGAAATACTGTGGTGGTTATCGAGCACAACATGGATGTCATCAAGTGCGCGGATCATATTATCGACCTGGGGCCTGACGGAGGATTTCGCGGCGGAGCGATTGTTGCAGAGGGAACCCCGGAAGAAGTGGCGCTTATAAAAGAGTCTTATACTGGACAGTTCCTGGCAAAATTGCTATAATACATTTCGTAAATACAGTTAATGCGGCAGCTTTTGCATAGGCGCCGAAGGAGATAAAATGGTTGAAAAACTGAACCTTTCCATGCTCACCGACTTTTATGAGCTTACTATGGCCAATGGATACTTTGAGGCGGATATGAAGGATGATATTGCATACTTCGATATGTTCTTCCGAACTATTCCCGACGATGGCGGCTACGCCATTATGGCCGGACTTGAGCAGGTCATAAAGTACCTGGAGAAGCTGGAGTTCAGCCAGGAGGATGTTGAGTATCTCAGGGATAAAGGAATCTTTAGTGAGAAGTTCCTGGAATATCTGATGAACTTTGAGTTCACATGTGATGTATGGGCCATTCCGGAGGGAACACCCATCTTCCCGGGAGAACCCCTCATTACCGTGCGCGGCCCCATCATGCAGGCACAGTTCGTTGAGACGATGATTCTGCTTCTGGTCAACCACCAGAGTCTCATCGCCACAAAGGCCAGCAGAATCGTTCGTGCGGCCGCAGGCAGACCGGTCATGGAATTCGGTACCCGCCGTTCACACAGTACAGCGGCTGCCATTTACGGTGCTCGCGCTTCCTACATAGGTGGTTGTGCGGGTACGGCATGTACCATTGCAGATGTGGAGTTCGGCACACCGGCTCTGGGAACCATGGCTCACAGCTGGGTTCAGATGTTTGACTGCGAGTACGATGCCTTTAAGAAATATACGGAGATCTATCCGACCAATGCAACTCTGCTGGTGGATACATACAATGTTCTCAAATCCGGTGTTCCTAACGCCATACGGGTATTCAAGGAGCTGAATCCGCCTAATAAGGGCATCAGAATTGACTCGGGTGACATAACATATCTGACTAAAAAAGCCCGTAAAATGCTGGATGAAGCGGGTCTGCAGGACTGCAAAATCGTCATTTCCAACTCACTGGACGAGTTCATCATCAGGGATGTTATTTCCCAGGGTGCACATATCGACTCTTTCGGTGTTGGCGAGCGGCTTGTCACCGCCAAGTCGGAACCGGTATTCGGCGGCGTTTACAAACTTTCGGCTCTGGAAAAGGACGGCAAGCTGATTCCTAAGATCAAGGTGAGCGAAAATGTTGAAAAGATTACCAATCCGGGTTTCAAAACCGTTTACCGTCTCTTTGACAGGGATACGCACAGAGCTCTGGCAGATGTAATAACTCTGGACGGAGAGGTGATTCCTGAAGTTGACGGATATGAGATCTTCGATCCCGATGCCATATGGAAGAGAAAGAAGATGACAAACTTCTATGCGAAGAACCTTCGCGTTCAGATATTTAAGGGCGGCAAAAAGGTATATGACTGTCCGGACCTTAATGACATAAAAAAATACTGTGCAGAACAGCTTGACCTGATGTGGGATGAAATGAAGAGATTCGAAAACCCGCAGACCTACTATGTTGACCTTTCGCAGAAACTCTGGGATCTTAAGAGTGAGATGATAGAAGGCGCTAAAAATGGGTAAGTTCAAAAACAGGATGATAACAATAATATGCATCATGGCATTTGTTGTACCGGCAGGGTGGCTGGCCTTTTTTCAGGCTCAGCAGCCTTATGCCATTACAATTGATGGAGAGGATGCAATATATGTCAGCGACAGGCATGAGGCGGAAAAAGTTGTGCGAAAACTCATGCAGGATTATACTGCCGATGGTGCAAAGGTCAAGTCTATTTCCCTCGACAAGGCTATTGGTGTAGAACAGCTGAAACTGTGGGAAGACAATAGCGACAAAAAAATACTTTCAGAGAAAGAAGCTGCGGAGAGCCTTAAACTCTGCAATGACGAGGAGGGAGATCTCTTTGTCGCCACCATTGTCGGGGAAACAAAAACCGAAGAGGACTATACCCCTGAGACAGAATATGTAAAGGATGAAACCATGTTTGCCGGCGAAAGCAGAACCGAAGGGGAAACAACACCGGGCAGGCAGATAGTTAAAAGAGAGCTGACAACCGTCAACGGAGAACTGACGGAAGAAGAAGTGATCCATGAGGAAATAACCGAAGAGGGGACCGCTGTGACAGTTTACAGGGGAACCAGGGGACTTCCCAAGGGTGAAGACTGGAAGACATACAAAGGGAAACCTATCTTTGATAACGGTGAGGATCTGATGGATTACTCCCACAAATATATTGGAGCCCCATATGTTAAAGGCGGCGTAAACCTGGCAACAGGTGTCGACTGCGTAGGATTCGTAAGGGCAATCTATAAGTTCCATGGAGTATCCCTATCGCCGTATTTGAAACGTGAAGGGCGTGCGGTTTCATATTCAAACGCAAAACCCGGAGACATCATCTGTTATAAGAGGCACTACGCACTGTATCTCGGCAACGGCAAGATGATCCATGCTGCAAACCCTAAAAAGGATGTCTGCATTGAAAAAGTTCACGGAGGAATAATCGGCGTCCGAAGAATAATAGATTAAAGGCATAACAGTTAGGATAATTAATGGTATTTTCGAGCCAGATATTCCTGTTTTTATTTCTTCCAATCGCCATGATTGGAAATCTAATCTGCAGGCGGATACAAAATAAAAATATATGGTTACTTTTTCTAAGCATCCTTTTCTACGCTTATGGAGCGAGAGAGGTTGTTCTTATTTTAATGTTCTCGGTTTTTATAAACTGGTCTCTGGCGCTGCTGGTCACAAGAACCGAATCACGCAGAGGTAAACGGGCCATTCTCGTGGCGGATATTCTGCTGAATCTCAGCTATCTGTTCTATTTCAAGTATTTCAATTTTGCCTACGAGAACGCTTCGATTTTTTTTGATTTGCCGGAACAGGTG
>CAYFQD010000027.1:8865-23125 GCA_964345275.1 uncultured Oscillospiraceae bacterium | reverse complement strand
AGCTCCTGTTTTGTATTTTGATATCAAGTAACCTGACAGTGCATAAGTGGATTCCACAGGAGCAGTCACAATTACATGACGAAGTGAGTATGAAGTGAGTATAGAGCACAGATTTGGCACCGACAATTATCATATATGGCACTCTGTTCATTCGTGAATCTCGAATTTTATAACCGATCTTTCGTAACAATCCATGGAAGTGCTGTGAATATTGCACCTATATCCACTTAATGCATATGCGCAAAATTTTTATTTTCCAAAAGTTTTACGCATAGCTGTCTTATGCGTTCTCGATAGAGTTATCGTTTTCCAAAAAGTCTAAAATTATTAACAGACGATAGCCTTTTTCGAGGTTTGAAAATGGTGTCCGGTCCATTGTTATGAGTATCTTTTTATAACCATCATCCAGGCCGCGGAAAGAGGACAGTTCTCTCTCTTTTACACTTGGATTCTCTATGCTGTAAGTGACTTGAATATAATATCTCCGTCCTTCTGTATCCCTTGCAACGAAATCAATTTCTTCATTCCTGTTTTTTCCTATATCGACAATGTAACCTCTCCTTATGAGTTCCACATAGACGATGTTTTCTATCGCACGAGAAACTTCAAGCTGACGGTATTGAATAAGCGCATTGCGAAGACCCATATCACAGGCATAATATTTATTTTGTGTTTTGAGATAGGCTCTTCCCTTGAGATCATAGCGTTTGACTTTGTAAAAAAGAAAAGCATCCGCTATGTGTTTCAGATAACGGCTCACAGTCTCATTATCAACAGATTTATATCCGCTGCTTTGTAATGTGTTCGCTATTTTATTCGGCGATACTGCCGAGCCGATAGAAGAGCAAAGAACATGGATTACCCCGCGGAAGACTTCTTCATTTCTTATATCGTAACGATCAATCATATCTCTCGTTATAATAGTATCAGCAACCATTTCCAGATAATCTCTTTTAGCGGGCTCATCCGGCTCTGTAACAGTATATGGCAAGGAACCGAATAAGATATATTCATCTAAAGCTTCTCTCTTATTACCTTTGCGAAAAGAATAAAACTCTTGAAAGGATAGAGGAAAGCATTTTATTTCTATGCCCCTGCCTCGAAATATTGTGTTGATATCACTCGAAAGCAGTTTTGAATTTGAACCTGTTACATAGATATCGGTGTTATATTCACTGCGAATTTCATTGAGAATTTCCTCAAAGCCTTCAACCATCTGAATTTCATCTAGCAGAAGTTAATACTTCTCATCGTCCGTAAATCGCCCGAGTAAATGAGAATATAACTCATCGGACTTGCGCAGAGTCTCCCATTTTTTCATATCAAAAGCAATTTTTATGATATGGTCGTCCTGGACTCCGTCATCAACTAAATAGCGGTAAAACAGTTCGTTTAATAAAATTGATTTACCGCAGCGTCTGACACCGGTAATGATTTTGACCAAATCCTTGTGTCTATAACGAATCAGTGCGGTTATTCTTCCACTTCAATCTTCCGAATAGTCTTCTCCCGAATCTCCCTGGTGATTTCATCGATGAATGTATCCAGATTTTTCTGTCCTTCATCTCCCAGGTATCTGGAGCGTACGGAAATCTTGTTTTCCTCTTCTTCCCTGGCGCCGATGATTATCATGTACGGCACCCGGTTCATGCGGGAATCTCTGATCTTGTAGCCGATCTTTTCGGCTCTCGTATCCACCGATGAACGGACTCCGTTCTTTTTCAGTTCGGCATTAACCGATTCTGCATAGTCCATGAATTTCTCGGAAATCGGCAGGACTCTCACCTGTTCAGGAGACAGCCATGTCGGGAAGAGACCGCCGTACTTTTCAATAATCCACGCCAGAGTTCTTTCGTAGCAGCCCATGGAAGTTCTGTGGATTATATAAGGTCTGACCTTCTCTCCCTTCTCATCCACATAGTACATGTCGAACCTTTCCGCCAACAGTGCGTCCCACTGTATGGTGATCATTGTATCTTCCTTGCCGTATACATTTCGGGTGTTAATATCCACCTTTGGCCCGTAGAAGGCTGCTTCGCCTGCATCTTCAACAAAATCTATATCCAGCTCGGTCAGAACCTGACGGATTGAAGCCTCTGTCTGCTCCCACACTTCCGCATCGCCTTCATACTTGTCCGGATTTTCCGGATCCCACTTTGACAGGTGATATGTCACATCTTCTTCCAGTCCGAGAGTCTCCAGGCAGTGCTTTGCCAGTGCCAGGCACCCCTTGAATTCCTCAACCATCTGGTCAGGTCTGACGATCAGGTGTCCCTCGGTAATAGTAAACTGCCTCACACGGGTCAGTCCGTGCATCTCGCCGGAATCCTCGTTTCTGAACAGTGTTGAAGTTTCGCTGTATCTCAGCGGCAGCTCTCTGTAAGAGTGCTGCCTGTTCTTATAAACATAATACTGAAACGGGCATGTCATAGGGCGAAGCGCAAAAACTTCCTTGTCCTTCTCCTCATCACCCATTACAAACATGCCTTCCTTATAATGATCCCAGTGTCCTGATATTTCATAGAGGTCGCTCTTGGCAAACAGCGGAGTTTTTGTACGGATATATCCCCACTCGTTGTCTTCTAGATCTTCGATCCATCTCTGAAGTTCTTTCATCATGATAGTGCCCTTAGGCAAAATCAGAGGCAGACCCTGACCGATAACATCAACGGTTGTAAAGAGTTCCATCTCGCGGCCAAGCCTGTTATGATCCCTCTCTCTGGCCTCCTCCATTCTCTTGAGATGTTCTTTCAGGTCGTCCTTGTTGTCATAAGCTGTTCCGTAAATTCGGGAAAGCATCGGTCTCTTCTCATCGCCTCTCCAGTATGCGCCCGAGGAGGATGTGAGCTTGTAAGCCTTGATTCCCTTGGTATTCATCAGATGAGGACCTGCACATAGGTCAATAAAGTCTCCCTGCTTGTAAAAGGAAATAACCGCATCCTCAGGCAGGTCCTGAATCAGTTCCACCTTATAATCTTCGTTTCTTTCCTTCATATATTCGATGGCTTCATCTCTCGGCATAATAAACTTATCAAGAGGAGCACCCCTCTTGATAATTTTCTTCATTTCAGCCTCGATTGCATCCAGATCCTCTCTGGAGAACGGTGCGTGATCGAAATCATAATAGAAGCCCGTATCTATTGACGGTCCGATTGCAACCTTTGCATCCGGAAACAGGTTCTGCACAGCTTCTGCCATAACATGAGCTGCGGTATGTCTGATAACCTCCAGAGCTTTAGGATCTTTAGTCGTTATTATGTTTAAGTCGCAGTCATCGGTAAGCTCGGTTCTCAAGTCCACAAGCCTGCCGTCAATCTCCCCTGCTGCCGCCACTCTCGCCAGCCCTTCGCTGATGCCGGACGCAACATCATATACGGTAGTGCCTTTATCAACCTCTATTTTTGACCCGTCTTTTAATGTAACTAACATTGTATCCTCCCTTATCAAAATACCCTTGCAGCGGCCCACTGCAAGGGATATTTGTTTTTGCAGTTTATTCACTTTAATATTACTGCAACCTTTGAGTCTGTGTCAATGAGAAATAGACAAAACTCATCATGCAAAGCTCACCATTACTCATCTTGCATATTTTTAATCTTTCTGTATGCGAAGGTCAGAGAGAATCAAAATCATATGTATCTGCAGATGATCCCGTTCATTTTTCTCTCCCAGGCTTCGCTGTCAATGGCACCGGATGCATCGGTCATCCTGCTCATGAACTTGTCAAGTTTTTTCAGGCGGTCTTCCGTCAGAGCTTCCATATGCATCGGCGACGGTACCCATGCCATGCGCCTGGCGAACTGATACCTTCTCCTCTCGTAATCCGGCATATTCAGATACTCGTCTATCACGCCAAGCATGTAAACCTTATCTCCGGCGGTATCTGCCAGGGAGCCTTCAACAGCCTGGAGCAGATTGATTATATGATCGCTTACAAGCATAGTTTCTATCCCCTGCGACAGTTCAATAATACGACGGATTTCTCTCACCTTATCATCTTCCGATGCCAGTTGAAATCTGCCCGCAGTAAAATCATCATAGAGCTCCGTTCCCGGCTTAACCGCGGCAGTCCTGATTCTGATAAAGTCCGGATTAACCCGGTTGAGGACATGAGCCATCCCTTCGGCATTGTTCTGCGAGAGAGCCTTGCCTCCTACGCCCGGCATAAAGTAAACCGAAAGTTCAATGCCGCCCTCTTTTATATTTCGCCCGGCGGTTATTTCCTGCTCCTGTGTAGTGCCCTTATTGATCAGCTTCAGCACTTCGTCGGAACCGCTCTCGTATCCGGAATGAATTCTGTCAAGTCCCGCTTCCTTAAGTTCAGCAAACTCTTCGGCACTTACCTTTGAGAGATTTTCTGCACGCCCGTAAGATGTAATCCTCTTTATTGACGGGAACGCCTCCCGTAAATACTTGAGCACATCCGTAAGTCTGCCGCTGCTGAGTGCCGTAGTATTTCCATCCTGAAGGAAAACATTTTCCCCGCCGCTGAGGATCCAGTTTGCCATCATATAATAGCACTGCCGTTCCTCATCTGACTCGATGCTCATCATCTCGCGATTTATTCCGCTAATATCCCAGCCGCCGGCAGTCCCCTGTAACGCATCTGCTCCCGGTGTTCCAATCCTGTACCGGGTTATACGTTCCGCCAGTTTCACCATATTGTCAATGTCAGCCTTGATACTGTCCGCACTGTATGCACGGAATTTAGTATGTCTGTACAGCTGGCAGAATTTGCATTTATTCCAGGTACATCCGTTGGTCACCTGCAGAAGCAGGCTGCTCGCCTCGCTCGGCGGTCTTATGGGTCCTACCCTGAATGTTGTTTTTTCCATATCTCTTTCTGATTCCCCTTTTTAATATCTTTTCTTAATAAGCAATTTTACTGGTATTGCACCAGATTCCCATCTTCTCGGCTTCCTTTACCAGACCGTCTCTGAAATCAGGATGTGCCACATTGATGAGCTCCTCCGCTCTTTCCCATGTAGTCTTCCCCTTCAGCAGAGCTGTACCATACTCGGTTACTATATAGTGTACGGCTGCACGCGGAGTGGTAACCACCGACCCCTCTGCGAGAATCGGAGCTATGGTGGACTTCACCGTTCCATCCTTTAGTTTCCTTGTTGAGTGAAGACAGATGAAGCTCTTGCCGCCTTTAGATGCGAAAGCCCCCTGCACGAAATCCATCTGACCGCCGGTTCCGCTGATGTGTCTGTAACCTGCTGTTTCGGCGCAGACCTGTCCGTACATGTCAACTTCCAATGCCCCGTTTACAGAAACGAACTTATCTATGCTTGCGATCAGTCCGATATTGTTTACATAGTCTACAGGAGCAACCATACCCATCTGATTGCCATCGAGGAATTCATAAAACCGCTTGGTTCCAATTCCAAAAGTGTAGACGAACTTGCCCGGATGATGCTGGACCGCGCCGGCCAGTTTCCCTGCCTCAAACAGGTTAAGATAAGCTTCTCCCAGCATTTCGCTGTGGCCGTATAGTCTCTTAACATCCGACTCCGCCAGAAGGGCGCCTATACAGTTGGGCAATGCGCCTATACCCAGCTGGAGGGTGCTGCCGTCTTCGATAAGCTCGGTAATATAAGTTCCTATCTTCTCGTCTTTTTCATCATATTCTACATTCGGCATTTCGTCCATTGCCGGATTATTCCCCTCAACGACATAGTGAACCTGTTCAATGTTAATCTGATTCTTGAAACCCAGAGCCAGAGGCATATTCTCGTTTACTTCAAGTATTATCGTGCGGGCATTCTTCAGGCTTCCCCAGATATCCGCAACTGTAGGTCCAAGATAGAAATTGCCCCACTTATCCATAGGACCCACCTGTATAGTCACCACATCTACAGGCCGAATCTCTTCCCAGAACTTAGGTTCCTCATTAAAGAACATAGGTACAAACCATCCGCGTCCGGCCTGGTTAACCTTTCTGTCGAGTCCACCGAAGTGAGCACAAGCGAACCTGCACTGTTCCGCAGTTTCCGTTTCCCTGAAGACCGCATGTCCCCCCTTTCTCGTGGACAGTGTATTTACAATTTCAATACCCTTCAGACTTCCTTCCCTCAGTCTCCTGGCCAGAGCCTCATCCACGGCATGAGGTGCCATGTAACCGAATCCGTAAGAGATTTTGTCCCCGGACTGCACCTTCGCTGCAGCCTCATCAGCCGTCACAAGCCTCTTCTTATATTCGACCGTAATTTCTGACATTTTGTACATAACTGTTCCTTTCTTCTACCTGTTATCGAGCCAGGTCGGTCTCATATATAAATCTATCGGATAAACCTGGTATTCATCTGCCAGACCTCTTTCATGCAAAGCCTTTTCAAGCTCCGGCAGCAAATCCCGCCTGCATGTATTGAACACAATCGGCACTCCCGATCGGCGGGATGCCTCCCGGCATACTTCATATCCATCCAGCATATTGCCGACAGCAGTCTCACGCAGCAGATGCGTATTATTAATTATTCCCGTAGTCCGCAGCCCCGTCTCCAGTTCTATGCTGCACATATGCTCCAGCATTCCTTCAGCTGTCTCTGTTTCCGGTCTATTGGCATTGAGGACACAAAACACATCTGTATCCTCATGGGTGAAATACTTAGCAAACTGATTGAGCACCCGTGCTCCGCTGTCATTGCCGCCCACATCAACCACCGCTATGTATTTCTCCTTTTCCAAAGGACCGCGAAGGCTGGCAGAAACAGCAGGAAGATCCTCGGTAATATCGTAACCGAATGTATTGAAGTGAACCTCAATACCCTTTTCTTCCAGAAATTCCTGCTTCTCTCTGGAGCGAAAATACGGATTGGCAATATCCATGTCGAGAACAGCAACCTTTTCATACCCTTCAGGCATATTATCGTTGTAATCTACCGCTATGTTGACGGACACTTCGGTTTTACCGCTGCCGAAGTGTCCTGTTAAAAGATTTATTCTCTTCATCATCTCTCATCCCTGCCAGGCATTAAGTGCCAGCTTATTTCCCGGAATGAAGTTTGCCTTTTTACCGGTCATTACCTTTTCCAGAACCTTATCCATGGTCTCCTGTTTAACCAGACCGGATTTCTTGAGCAAGGCACCCAGCATAACCATGCTTGCCATCTTTTCACTCTTTAACTCATCCTTGGCAATATTATGGGCGTCTACATAATGAATATCGATATCATCTCTTGTCGGCTTCTTGGGAATGGCTCCTTCATTGACATACATCGCTCCACCCGGAACAACCATATCCTCAAACTTATCCAGTGACGGTCCATTCATTACCACCAAAGTTTCACACTTGCTGACCAGCGGAGAAGCTATGGGCCTGTCACCTATGCAGATTGTACAGCTTGCGGTACCGCCCCTCATTTCCGGACCGTATGCGGGCATCCATGTTACTTCTCTATCTTCATACATTGCCGCATATGCCAGCATCTGTCCGATAAGAAGTATACCCTGTCCTCCGAATCCGGCAATAAAAACTCTATGTGCACTCATTTACTTTACCTCCTCAGGACACTTGAACTGTTTTACCGGATAATACGGTATCAGTTTATCTTTCATCCATTCCATTGCCTTCACAGGGGTCATTCCCCAATTGGTAGGACAGCTGGAAATCAGCTCTACAAAAGCGAATCCAAGTCCCTTCTTCTGTACATCAAATGCTCTGGCAATGGCTTTCTTCGCCGCTCTGATTGCCGCCGGACTGTGGAGCGACACTCTTTCCACATACACTGCACCGTCTACAGTTGCAATCATCTCGGCCATACGCAGAGGATATCCTGCCTGCTCAGGGGTTCTTCCGTCAACACAGGTGGTCGCTCTCTGCCCGATCAGTGTTGTCGGTGCCATCTGTCCACCGGTCATACCGTATATGGCGTTATTGATGAAGAATGTGCAGAACTTCTCACCGCGCTCCGCAGCATGGATTATCTCACCTGTTCCTATGGACGCCAGATCCCCGTCTCCCTGGTATGTGAAAACCGGCGAATCGGGATGCACTCTCTTGATCCCCGAGGCAACAGCCGGAGCCCTGCCGTGAGCCGCTTCAATCATATCAACGGTCATATATCTGTGAGCAACTATCGAACAGCCTACAGGAGATACACCTATTGCATCTCCCAGCCGCCCCCGCTCCTCAAGAACTTCCATAATAAGGCGGTGTGATATTCCGTGAGTACAGCCGGGACAATAATGGGAATCCACATCAAACATTCCTTTTGTATATTCAAAAACCGGTTTCACTCAATACACCTCCTTCTCTTCTTTCATAATCTTCTTTGTTCTTTCGATTATTTCTTCGGTGCTCAGCAGCATACCGCCAACCCTGTTAATCAGGCTGACCGGATATCTGCCGCGAACAGCCAGCTTCACATCTTCCATCATCTGTCCCATTGACAGCTCCACGGAAATCACATGTCTGGTGCTGCTTCCCAGTTTATTGAACTCTTCATAAGGGAACGGCCACAAAGTCTTAGGCCTGATCATGCCCGCTTTTATCCCCTCTTCAGCCAGTTCTTCCATTACATCTATGAGAATCCTGGATGTTGTTCCGTAAGCAACAAATACAACTTCCGCATCTTCTATATTTCTCAGATCAGCTTCCGGTAGTTCCTTCTTGGCCTTCTCATACTTAGGCCACATATTCAGAATATTTTTCTCCAGCTCAACCTGGTCAAGCCATACGGAGTTTATTCCGTTTCTGATTCTCTTATTCTTATGTCCCGTAAGAGCCCATGGCTTCTTTTCAAAGATTTCCTCTTCGGTAAGCGGTGCCTTAGGTTCCGGAAGAACAACCGGCTCCATCATCTGCCCAAGCATGCCGTCTGCCGCAACTATAACGGGATTTCTGTATTCTTCAGCCACATCAAAGGCGTGATATATCATATCCGTGGCTTCCTGTATGGAATATGGTGCATATACTATGATATGGTAGTCACCGTTTCCGCCACCTTTTGTAAGCTGTCTGTAGTCGGCCTGAGCCGGGTTAATGCTGCCGATTCCGGGACCGCCCCTCATTACATTGAGAGCCACAACCGGAACCTGAATTGCTGCCAGCCCGGAGAACCCCTCCTGCATCAATGCTATTCCCGGCGATGAAGACGAAAACATCACTCTGCCCCCTGCCGCACCTGCGCCCAGTGCCATGTTTACGGATGCCAGTTCGCTTTCCGCCTGTACAAAACTCCCTCCTACCTTAGGAAGTTCTCTGGACATAAATTCCGGGATTTCATTCTGCGGTGTAATCGGATAACCGAAGTAGTACCGGCATCCGGCATTTATTGCCGCTCTTGCAAAGGCCTCATTGCCCTTTAACAGTCTCTTCTCTTCTGCCATCAGTTCTCTCCTCCCGTTTCCGCAACATAGACATTGATTACTCCATCAGGGCATATAATGCCGCAATTACCGCATGCGATACATGCATCCTCATTTACAACGGCGATGGGGTGATACCCTTTACCATTTAGTGCCTTCCCATCAATTGCCAGTACATCCTTGGGACACACTGCGGAACAGAGCTCGCAGCCCTTGCACTTATCGGTTTTTAAGACTAATATCCCTTTGGCCAATTGTTCTCACTTCCTTTCGATAATTTATCACTTTCAGGTGCTTTTTCATTGGAAAGCACAAAAAAAATTCAAAACGCTTGTATGATTATACAAAAAACCATTATAATAGTCAACCGAAAATCACCTTTAAACCGTCGTTTTTGTTAATATTTCAATGTCCGCAGCATAAAGGTGTTCTCAATTAAAAAATCAATAAAAAAGGAATCTGTTCTGATTTTCAGGAGATTCCATTTTTATTACCATGATTATCGCTGTAATTTGAATTTATCTATTATTTTCCCTCCGGGGGCCGTAACCTTTACATTCAAAGTCCGCTTGCCCGCAGCCTCACCGGTTGACACCACGGCACAAGAATACATACTCGTTTCTTCTTCAATATATTTGCTCCGCTTCTGCCCGGAATTTAGCATTACATAAACCGGTTCTGCCTTCTCCGAAGGTTTACCGCTTCTCTCCGGCATCATTCTGTCATAGGTATGCTGATGTCCGCAAAAAACCACATCCACCCCGCCATCGATAAAAATCTCCTCCCAGTTATCCCTGAGTATTCCATATATTTCATCATCGTTCGCTACCGGATACAGAGGGTGATGCATAAACACTATCTTCCAGCAGGCATCAGTGGACAAAAGATCCTCCCTGAGCCACTCGTTAATTACCTTAACATCCTCCTCGTAATCATACGATCCGCCGTCCTTATATTCCAACGCTTTCCTGCGTTCCTTCATGAAAAAACAGCTGTTTAACGACACGATATGATAATCTTCATAATCAAAAGAATAAAACTCTTCCGGCATTATACTGCCGCCTTGTCCTGCGGTTTCCGGTCCATTCTCCGGAAGCTCAAATTTGGTCAGATATATTGCGGGCGTCAGGGATGTCTCGTGGTTACCCGGTGTTGTGTACACTTTAAGGTCTCCCAACGCCCTATTTTTATTTTCAAAAAATGCACTCCAGTCCTTCTCTTCCGCAGGATTTTCAACCATATCGCCTAAAAACAATGCAAATTCAATCTCGCTGTTCTCATCATACACCTCTTCCATGAAATCTCCCCATATTTTATAGTCTCTGTCACGAAGAACATACTGTACATCGCCGACAACTATAAATTCCGCAGCTGGCTTGCCGGCGAAAAACAAACCGATGGTTATGAGAACTATAAAAGCAGCCGGGAGAACAAGCCTCCCGGCAACTTTTCTTTTGGCTGTTTTATTCACTGAATGACACCTCAATCAGCTGAATGTATGTACCCCATCCCTGGGTATTGAAATCCTGAGCGCTGTTATCAAAGCTGTCGTAGTCCGCCTGCCCGAATACAATCCTGAATGGCGACGGGAATTCGCTGTCAGCTTCAGGTTCTTCAATGGCGATCATGGCGCCTACCTCAACTCTGTCGTTTGTCTCGTTATCCTTGTATGCGTACTTATCCGTATACAGATCGGAAACGGAATATTCCATTACATATTTATCGCTGCATGTAACCTTGAGAATTGCGTCGCTTACCGCATCCTTGCTTACACCCGCATCAATGAGCAGAGTCTTAAGATCAACTCCGGTCATATCCCAGAACTGTCTCGCATTTTCAACCTTTTTGTTTCTGCCGCTGTAGTTTACGGTATCCGTTCCAAGTGCTTCCAGATCTTCTGCCGTATAAGTTTTTTCAATGTCCTCGCCTTCCGCTGATGCCACTCCCACAATAGTCAGTGTAGTCGCTTCCGGATCGATTTCATAAAGCACTCCCGGCTGCGTCTCTTCTGCCGGAGCCTCGTCCTCACCGCCGCATGCACTCAAAGCAAAACCCATTACCAGGCACAGCAGCCCTACAATCAGAATTCTTAATTTGCCGTTCATCTTTTACCTCCTGCTTTCAAAATAATATTTCATTTATAATTGCTAATTGCCGATTCTTATCTCAGCAACCTGTTTAACCCATCTTGTAGTCTGGTTCTCAACAACCAGTCTCATGGGACCGTATCCGTTGTTCCCTTTGAATCCTTCCGATTTCTCGTCGGACACCAGAGGTACTCCATCTATGCTGTATGCGATTATTATGTCCCGTCTCTCGCCTTTCTGATATCGGCTGGTTATCCCATTAATCATGTCGTCAACATCAATCTCAGTTTCATAGCCGTCAAAACCGATGACAGAGATTTTGCCCGGCTTTTTCACTCCATCGGCCAGATTGGCCATTACAATGTCCTTCAGCATCACACCCTGATACCCGTTCACGCCGCAGGAAGCCCCGAAAGAATCCGTTACAGCGGACCCGGTCATAGCTTCCAGTTCCGCCAGAGTATATGTGGCAGGCTTCGCTTCCGAACCTGTTATCTTTATTTTAGTGTCAAGGTACTCGTCATAAGGTGGGGACGCATGAGTCCACATTCCCGAATCAGGGTCAACTTTAACCATATCGTTGGAGCGCAGAGCCTGCTCGGCATCAAGAGCCTTTGCATGAGCTTCGGCATTATCGTCCTCACCCACGATAATCTGCCGCAGCCACTTGGCATTGTCCGGCGCATTGAATTCGCCGGCACTCTTCTGACCTGCAACGAGCTTTATTGGGCCGCCGGAGTTGTCGGCCTCTTCGTTGAATCCCTGTTCCCCGGTAATTTCAGCCCCCAGCTTCATGTTGCCGACAGGACCCGTAAGCGGAACTCCATCGCTTCCAAAAGCCAGAATCATAGGAACCCCCTCTTTGTCGGGAGCTGCCGCCGTTATATCAGAGTACACATTATCCGTGCTGTTTATCACTTCTTCCAGAGGGACCGCCAGAGTGTAGCCATCAACGGATACGAATCTCACGTCTATATCCGTATCACTTTCGTCGAGCCCTGACAGCTTCAGAATTTCGTAAAGTTTTACTCCCGTAAACTCATGCTTTGAGAAAACACTGCCTCTCGTCAGTGCGCTGTATTCTCCCTGATACTGCAGCTCTTCATTATCCATGGCAAGATTTTCAATTTCTGCAACGGTATACACGGTCTCGCTCTCTATAGCACTGCCTGCAATGGTAATAGTAGACCCGAGATAATCCTCCGAGCCGTAAACGGACGCTTCATCGTAATTAATGTGCAAAGCCTCTTCATTGAATCCGCTGCCGCATCCGGAAAGTATCAGTAATGCAAGTGCTGCAGCACATATGGCTGCCGTCAGTTTAAATATCTTTCTCATTAATTTCCCTCCGGAGACAACACCTTTCTTTATTGTTCTTATTCTCACATAATTGTTATTATAAAGAATACTTATGGCTTTTGATGTTGTTCAAACAATATGACTGTAAATTACTTTTGCCCGAACTACATACGCTATACTGCATAACTGATAAATGCCATACTTGACATTGTGTCGTGATTAAGAGCCCAATACTCATCAAGCTCTCTGCCCATATGCACGATGCTTTTCCTGTGGCAGACAAGGTGAGCTTCCATGTATTTCTCAAATTCGTCCTCTTGTTTTTCCGTAAGGCCATTTATAAATGAGCTGCGGATTTTGCTGACAGCCTCTTCTCTGGTCGCATATTTGTCCAATCTGAACGGGGAATAAATAAACCTTAGTTCAGGTTGCATGTCTCTGTCCATGAGCTCTCCCATTATCAGGTAATAGCAGGAAAATCCGGGTCTCTCATATCCGATTGCCTCAGCAACATATCTGTCATAATGCCTGGCAGGATTATCCCATGCTCCTATACATACTTTGCGTGTTGCTACAGACTCAAGCTTCTTCAGGGAACCGGTAAGATCTCTGCATATAAATGATCTCGAAGAAAAGGCTATGTCACACTTTGGAAGTTCTCTTGTGCTCCAATCCTCGTTCCAGTCAAGCTTAATCGGATGTATTCTGTCAGCCACACCTTCTTTTTCCGCCCCTTCCATAAGATGTTTCAGCATTTCCGAAGAAAAATCAGCCGCGTAAATCTCATGTCCCTTCCCGGCATATGGAATAGCAAGAGTCCCTGATGCACATCCCATGTCAAAAAGAGTATCTCCGGGTTCCGGTTCCATGTAATCGTAGAAAGTTTCTATGTATGGGTCTTTCTCCTCTCTTTTCTTCCTGAATCTGGGTGCAAAATCATCCCAGAACTCCTTATTATCCGATCTGTCCTTTGAAGCCTCTCTGTCAAGCCACATTTGATTCCAGTTAATCCGGCTCATCCTGTTTCCTCCTCGCAAAGTAATCCTACTTCTTATAGCACATATATCTCCCCTGTGCAGTTGTTCCGGCAACTCAACTTTAATCTTCAGGACAGGTGGTTTTACATGTCAGAATCATTTATGCTTGACTTTGCCCCCTGCTTTATATGATTATTGCGGTAAAGGTTTTAGGAAAAAACCATGGCTCAGAAGAGCCACGCCACCCGTTATATCTGAATTAATGACAATTTGATTCGTTTTTAATTTAACCACGAAGGTTTTGTACATCAAGAATGATGTTAAACCATTGTGGTATTTTTATTATAGGAGGTTTTATTATGGCGTGTTTTATAGTACCGGCAGCAGAGGCAGTTGTAACAACTGTAATTACCAGACTGGCAAAAGAGGAGAAAAAGACGGACAATACTGAAGTTGCAGCGGAATCCGGCTCAAGTGCTCCTGATGTTCCGCAGAGAATGTCTTTCATAAGAAAATTGAAATGGCTGTCCAATATGCTTTGGGGAGGTGCGGTACTCCTGTGCTTCGAACACATCTGGCATGGAG
>CAYFQD010000027.1:0-8765 GCA_964345275.1 uncultured Oscillospiraceae bacterium | reverse complement strand
TTCTGATCATTGATGCACAAGGGGGCGGCATAGGAAGACAGCTCGTCACCGAAATAAAAAAGGAATTTCCCCAAGTGGTTATTACCGCAGTCGGCACCAACAGCATTGCCACTTCCGCCATGCTCAAAGCCGGCGCCGATTACGGTGCCACCGGCGAAAATTCTGTAGCGGCAGCCTGCCGAACCGCAGATATAATAATCGGTCCCATCGGGATTATTATTGCCGATGCCATGATAGGAGAAATCACGCCGGCCATGGCAACATGCATAACGCAGGCTGACGCCACGCGCATACTTATTCCTTTTAACAATTGCAATACTTTTGTTGCCGGCATTGCCGGCCAGAATACCGGAGAGTTGATTTCGGCTGCAATTGAAAGGCTGCGTACATGCGTTACCCCTGACAAGCTATAATATCTTCACCGAGCCTTCGGGATGCCGCCAGCAGATTCTTGCAGGCATCTTTTTTTATTATGTCGAAACTGACATCTGAAGGAGCTGTTATGTACAGATGATCAAAGCCCAGCTCAGACATATCTGCATCGTCGCCGGCGGAGCCTGCAATTACCGCTACGGGAATGTTTTTTCTTTTCGCTCTTGCGATAACGCCGCTGACAACTTTTCCGCTTGCGCTCTGGGAATCAAGCCTTCCCTCACCGGTAACCACCAGGTCGCAGCCGTCAAGTAAATCATCAAAGTGAATCAGGTCAAGAATCAGCTCAATCCCCTTACACAATCCGGCTCCGAAAAAGGCACTTGCCCCGGCGCCCATGCCTCCTGCAGCAGCGCCGCCCTCCAGGTCTGAAACATCTTTATTAAGGGTCGCTTTGATCATTTCCGCAAAGCATCGCAGATTATAATCCAGCTCTTTCACCTGTTCCGGTGATGCCCCTTTCTGAGGAGCAAAAACATATGCCGCACCTTTTTCACCGTACAATTTAAGATTTATATCACAGATGCATTTTACCGTGATTCCTTCCAGTTTCTGTTCCGTCATACTGTTATCTATATCGCAGACTTTGTGTAAGGTACCCCCGGCAGGGACGAAGGTCTTACCTTCAGAATCAGAAAACAATGTCCCCATTGCCGCCGCCATGCCCGCTCCCGCATCATTGGTGCAGCTGCCTCCAAGCCCCAGCAGAATTTCGCTGCACCCGTCAGATACGGCGTGTTCAATCAGCTGACCGACGCCGTAGGTTGATGCAGTTATAGGGTCTCTCCTGCTGTTTGAAACCATTCCCGCGACAGCGGCCATCTCAACTGCGGCAAGGTCTCCGAACCTGCCGTAAAACCCCCGTATCTTGTCACCAAAAGCATCCCTGACATTCAGATACACTTTTTCACCGTCCATGGCTCTCAGCAGACTATCCACTGTGCCCTCTCCGCCATCGGCAACGGGTACGGTTACGAATCTGCCATCGGGTACTTTTTCCGAAAGGCCTGTCTCAATTATGTCGCACACTTCGGCCGCACTCAGAGTTCCTTTAAATGAATCCGGTGCTATTACTATCTTCTTCATATTTATAGTTTACCACCTTAACCGCACATGTGGTATTATATCTGTAGTAATAACGCTATTTAAGAGGAGGTATACTATGCTTGAAACAGGAACCAGGGCGCCGGGATTCGCTCTTGAAGACCAGAACGGTCAGATACATAAACTTGAAGACTACAAAGGACAGAAGGTTTTGCTCTATTTCTATCCCAGGGATAACACTCCCGGCTGCACCAAGCAGGCTATAGGCTATTCGGAGCTCGTTAATGAATTCGCCGATAAGAATATCAAAGTAATAGGCGTCAGCAAGGATTCTGTAGCATCCCACAAGAGGTTTGAGGACAAGCAAAATCTTAAGATTACGCTTCTGTCCGATCCTGAGCGGGAGGTTATTGAGGCTTACGATGTCTGGAAAGAAAAAAAGCTCTACGGCAAAGTATCAATGGGTGTCGTGCGCACCACCTATCTCATTGACGAAGACGGTATAATTGTTTTTGCCAACGATAAAGTTAAGGCTGCTGCAGACCCTGCAACAATGCTGGAGAGTCTGTAGGTTCCTGCTTATTTGCACAAACTCAAGAAAAGCTGCATTTCCAAAGCGAAAATGCAGCTTTTTGATTTAAGGCATGACCTGTTCCATTCCTACTCGCAGATTCCTTTGATGAAGGTATCAAAATCGGCAAGTATCTTATCCATGTCTACAGATTCATCATCGATAGCGAGACCATAAAACGGAGGCACTTCCAGACCCCTTGCTTTGATAGCGGCCTTGAGCTCTTCAATGTATACTCCTTCGCCTTCTATTATCGCATCATTGTATTTAAGGTCGGTGGGTTCGCCGCCCCAGCGATCGTCCCAGCTTGTAATAGTTACTCCGCATGTGGGAGAACCGTCACAGCTCAATACTCCAACTGTTTTATATCCGGCTCTGGCATATTCCTCCATGTATGTAACTACCCGCTCGGCGATTTCTCTGCAATAATCTCTGAAACCCCGGTTATCATACTGATTTTTGGTGTGGAACCATCTTGATATTCCCAGATACAGGGTCTCCGGGCAGTCCATCTGATTGATGCCCAGTCCGTACTTGTTGAGAGTATCAAAAACTTCCTTGCACATTCCCGGATATCTGGCAAGTCCCTGCACCTTATTATTTGTATTAAGCAGACAGCTTGATACAAATATTATCTTGCCGCTTCTATTATCGTCTCTTCTATCCATAATTCTCTCCTCCTTCGACACACTGCAGCTTCTCCTTTGAGTATAACATATATTTTCAATGTTTATCGGGATGAGTTACACTGCCGTCCCCGTCGATAGGAATCTTCTCTCCCAGATAGGTCGGTTCGGGTTTCAGTATGCCTTTGACAAAATCCTTGTTTCTGGCAAATACCTCTCTCAATTTACGGTATCGCCCGCCTCTGTACTTTCTCTGTTCTGACGCAGCACCCTTCGCCTCTACTTCCAGAGCCTCGCAGGTCTTTAAGGTTCTGTACAAATGATATTCCTGCGTCACAACAATCATTCTGTCAACGCAGAAAACTTCTTTCGCTCTGTATATGGATTCATATGTGGAGAATCCTGCAAAATCCAGGAATATATCTTCTTTAGGAACACCTTGACCCAGCGCATAATTGAGCATGCAGACAGGTTCGTTGTAATTTTCAATGCTGTTGTCTCCGGACATAAGTATTTTGGGTGCAACTCCCTCATTGTACAGCCCGATAGCCGTATCCAGCCGGTCCTTCAGCATCGGTGAGGGCTCCCCGCCTTTCCATACGGCACATCCGAGCACGAGTATGCATTGAGGATCTATGCTTTTGCATGCTTCAATTTCGCCTGTTCTGATTCCATCTTCATCAAAAACCGCCGCAATATCGTCCCGTGCAGAAAGCACAACAAAAGCATTAATGCAGAGAGCGGCGATGCCGGCAAGTATTATTATTTTGATGGTGAATTTAATTTTTTTCAGCATGAGTGGATATTATTTCTAAGTGACATTGGTTTCCAGAAGCAATTCATCTACTATGTCTGCGGGCTTAAGTTTTGAATTGTGAGAGGTCAGCCAAAAGGTCAGTACGCTCCACAGACCACCATAATTGAAGATGAGCTGTATATCCTCTATATCTTTCCCTCGGAATCCGGCAAAAGCCACCATACCCGGCATGAACAGATGATGAATTAAATTGTTCTTGCTCAGAACAGTTAACATCTCTTTATGGGATTCCCAGAACTTAAAATAGCCCATCAAAAAATCTCTCTCGCTGAGATTATCCCCGGTTTCCAAAGCTTTTGAAAATTTTTCGGTAACAATTGAAGTGATTTCTTCCAGGACTTCACTGGTATTTTGATAATGTCTGTAAAAGGTGCGTCTGGAGACATCCGCTCTGTTACACAGCTCACTGACTGTGATATCCTGAAAATCTTTAACCTGTTACACAATTATTCCTGAAATGTAGCACTTGCAAGCCGACTTATATTATTTATTGAACTTGTATGCTAGTATATCATTGGTTGTGTCACAATTGTAGCACTTTTTAGAAGGAGAAAAAATGCGTAAGATTTTTATTGATAACCTGAGAAGTTTTGTAATAGTTTTAGTGGTAATTTTTCATGTAACAGCAACATACAATTCAAATGGCTCTCCATTAAATTATAATGGAAAGGGTCTGGCATATATGGATGTCATAGGCTATATGATATATCCCTGGTTTATGATTCTGTTATTTGCGGTCAGTGGTATGGCGGTCAGATATGCCTTGGAAAAGTATAGTATTAAGACTTTGCTTCTTGAAAGAACAAAAAGCCTGTTAATCCCATTTGTTTTTTATCAGGTTATTCTGGGCATTCCTGTGTCCGTATTTTCCTTTGAAGTTAATAAAATTGAGTAGGCTTTGCATGAACTGCCGGGATTTGCGGTAAATCTGATCAGAGTTCTGAACGGAATGGGACCGTCCTGGTTTCTGATACAGTTGTTTGCAAGCACACTGATTTTTGCTTTAATATACTCGATCCTGGGTAAAAATATAAACAGTAAATTGCTGGCGGCCGGAGATAAAACCAACATTCTTCTGCTCGCCGTACTATTTATCCCCATCTATTTTTCTGCTCAATTTTTGTATATAGCATTTACCTTCAGGTTTTTACTGTACACCCTCTCCTTTATTTTAGGATTTTATATTTTCTCTTCGGAGAAAGTGCAAAATCTCCTGGAAAGATATTCTGTCTTCTTGCTGCTCGCAGGTCTGATTACAGGTGCAGTTCAGACATATATGTATTGGGGGCAAAGCTTCCAGCTTGTTGTCAGTGAATTTGCAGCTGTACTTTTCTCCTGGTTTATGGTTCTGGCCATGCCGGGCATATTTAAACGCCGGTTTGACCGGCAAAATCGTCTTTGGAAGTTCCTGAACAAATATTCATATAGCTTTTATATTTTTCATTACCTGCCTTTAACCGTAGGAGGCTACTTTATAGATCAGTGGATAGATGTTTATATTCTCAAATATATACTTCTGTTCGTGTGGACGGTATCAGCTTCTGTTCTGCTGCACGAAATTTTTATCCGTCTGCCGCTCGTTCCGAAGCTTCTGGGAATGAAAAAGAAAAGAAATTAAATCTTTCTATAGAGCTTTTTAAGGGCATTAATCCTGTCCAGCTTAACCTTTGATTCGCCGTTAAGCCTTTGCGCCAAAAGAACTGTTATGGCGTCTACCAGAGCTATGGGAACTACCTGTGAATGGTATTCATCCTCCGCACCCCTATAGGCGAATAAGGTGTAACTCGGCTTGAATTCCTCTTTTATGTATGCCAGTGAGGTAAAGCAGATTGTCTTAAATCCAACCTTTTTGCTGTGGTCGAGAATTAAGCGGCTCTCTCTTGAAAAGCCGTAATAGGCAAAGAATATGACTATGTCATCCTTTAACAATTTCATGACTTCTTTTCTGGTTTTTATGTCCAGATTTGATGTCGGTTCGTCCAGAAGGAGAATCTTAGGGTCAAGAGCTGTCCCTATGGCCAGGCTCGTCCTTCTCATTTGTCCGCCTGACAGAAGCCTGCCGTCTCTGTCTCTTAAACTGCTCAGGTTGAATCTTTCGAGTAAATTCTCCAGCTTCTCTTCCCAGCCCTCTATGTTTCTTACTTTCGATGAGTAAGATATGTCATGTGCAATATTGTCCATGATAAACATCTGCTCGGGGTTTTGATATACCAGTGAAATAACCCTGGCAAGCTGGTCTACCTTCATGTCTCTTATATTCCTGCCATCTACTATTATTTCCCCCGCAAGGGGTTTTACCAGGCCTGCCAGTATCTTTAAAAGTGTGGACTTGCCGGATCCGTTGGAGCCTATGAGGGCTATTTTTTCTCCCCTTTTAATATCCAGATTTAAGTCCGAAAAAATTACATTGGCCTCCTCATGAATAGTCTTGTAGACCATGGTCACCCCGTTTACGGATATTATGCTTTCAGTGTCGCCATTTTTAAGAGGAGGTCTTTCTTCAGACCTCCTGTAAGTAAAATCCCTGAAGGCCTCATAACCTTCATTCAGATTGACAGGCAGTAAGCCTGATTTCAGGTCGCCTCTTTCCATGGCCATTTTAGCAGCCCTGGTTACCTGCGGAGGGAAAATATCCGAATCTATCAAATCATCAACCATCTGCAGGGCCTCTTTGGTCTCTTTAGTCCATAGGATTTGCCCCTTTTTCATCAGAACCGCCCTGTTGCAATACTCAGCTATGTATTCCGTCGAGTGCTCTATTACAATGATTGTCTTTTGATGCTTTTGATTTAATTCTTTCAGTGTTTCATAAATGATATCCGCCCTCTGGGGGTCCAGCTGTGCTATAGGTTCATCCAGTATGAGAATATCAGGACTCAGGGATAAAGCTCCGGCCAGAGCCAGGAGGTGGGTCTGCCCTCCTGACAATTCCCATACATTTTCATCTCTCTTATCGTACAGCTTAACCTGCTTGAGAGCCTTCTTCCCTCTTTCGTTATAATCAGGCATCCCGTAATTCAGGCAGGCGTAAGAAGCATCGTCCAGAACAGTCGGCCGGACTATCTGGTTTTCAAAATCCTGATACACATAGCCGACCTTTTTAGCTACCTGCCCTACTGTAAAGTCCTTGATGTCCTCACCGTCGATAATTATCTGTCCTTCGAACTGACCGGTAATGGATTTAGGAATCAGACCGTTCAAAGCCTTGCACAGCGTCGACTTACCACAGCCGTTATTGCCGACTATGGCTATGGCAATGGATGTGGTGGATTCTGCCCAGTCCATTTCCCATTCAATGAGCTCAAAACCTGATTCTGATAGAATTTCCACCCCCATGGCGGCGGCAGCTATTATCAGCTTAATGAAGAGAGGGAAATTAAAAGCCTCCATCTTACTTTCTCTTGTTCTCGGTTCAGTACCCAGAAGAGGCTCAATCTTGCCATAGAGTTTAGGCACCAGGTAGAGAGTAGGAAGAATGGCAAAAAGTATACCCGAGAACAGCATGTCATTTATGAATGCAAATCCTTCCGTTGCCCAGACTGATTCCGGCAAACCTTCAATTGCCTCAAAATCTTCAACACCTATCTGGACTTTAACTATATCTACCAGGGCTCCTGTCCCCAGATCCAGCAATAGTCCTATGAATACTCCGAAAACGATCATCTTCTTGTTTAGCGGATCTTTTACGATGCGGCCGGCTATATAAACAGCCATGGTAATTCTTATGAATTTTTCTATTTCTCCTAAACCGCCAAACTGACCCAGCATTATTTCCGAAAAGATTATTTCCCCTGTGGCTGCTCCCAATGCTGCACTCATAGGATCAAACAGAATGGCCAGTATCAAAGGTATGAATAAAAAGTATTCAATTGAGAACTTAACCACGCCTACATAAACTGATGGTATCAGCTCTGTAAATAAAGTAGCTAAACCATAGATTGACATACACAAAACAAAAACCATTAGCTTTTGTGATGGTGTAATATTCGCTGCTTTTGCCATAATAAACCTCCATAAATTATTTTTTATATTTACTACCCCTAGCAACTATATAATATTCCTCCACTGTCAACTTGCTATTTGTAAAAAGTAAAGTGTAAGCAAATTTTCATTGTTTCATTTTATGAAAGTTTTCTTTCTTTTGGTTCTTTGCTTCGGAAGGGCGGATAAAAATGCCAATAAAAGAGGAGGCCTGCTTGCCTCCCCATTACCTGCTTACCAATATATTCTTGTGCCGTGTTATTGTTATCTCGGCATTTGACAGCCCTGCCCGTCCTGCGTAATTCTGCATCTGGTGCATCCTCTCACTACCAGCGGATTCGCCTCGTCCGAGGCCTTCTTTAACATGTCATAGTTATCTTCGGAAGTTTTAAGAATGTCGCCCAGAAGATTTTGCAATTGAGCATCATCTTCATTTTTAATCATTTTATTAATTACCCTGATGTCTGCCTGCTCGAAACGCACAGCAAAGGCTAAAGCCTCTCCTCTTGTGTCCGGAATCTCAATGTCCGCAGCCTTTGCACCTTCAAGAGAAACATCCAGCCTTGCAGCCTCCTTCTCGAGTGCCTCTATGTTGAGGGCCGATTCCTCGGCCAGATCGGCAAACATCTCCTCATCCGGATATCTTTCGGCCAGCTGGGTATAAAGATAATTGGCCGTCATTTCATCATTAATCAGCTTTGTCACACTTTGCTCTTCGGAGGACCCCTCGCAGCCCGCCATAATCAGGACCAAAAATCCTGTTACAAATACTACCCATAGTTTTTTCATATCTATTACCTCCCTTCCATTCAAAGGAATCCAATGTGTTCTTGTGAGGCCTGTTTCTGACTATACTCTAACATGGATAGATACGAGTTTCAGTGACATAGGTCGCTTATTATCTTCCATCGTCCATACAGATCATCAATGGAAAATCTGGCATTGGCAGGGCTTGTGGAGGGCAGCTGAATGGCTTTGAATCCCGTTTTCTGCTCCTGATACTTCTGATAGTAGCGGTAAGCAGTTCCGCCGTTGCAGAAAACATGCTCTATATCTGCCTCTTTAAAAACAGGACTTAAATCTGAAGGCACTACGTTTTGAATACTGGCATCGCTGGATCCGATGATATCGCATTGATAGATGGCATCGTAAAGAGCAAGCCGGTGCTGCAAAAGAAAGGTTCTTCTTTCTTCAATATCCGTACTCAATTTCACATTAAAAATCCGCTCAAGCAAAGGCCAGAAACGATTCTGGGGATGCCCGTAAAATAAGCCGTATTCTCTGGTTTTGACAG
>CAYFQD010000026.1:0-23845 GCA_964345275.1 uncultured Oscillospiraceae bacterium | reverse complement strand
TGTTGCTGCACCGATGGTTCACTGGCCTGAGGCTATGGTTACTTTTGATCTGACTAATGGTGTTCTTTTCAGCGCCGACGCTTTCGGATCATTCAAATCCCTGGATGGGGCTCTGTTCGCCGATGAAGTTGATTTCAAGAATCAGTGGATTGATGAGGCTCGCCGCTACTATACAAATATAGTTGGCAAGTACGGTCCACAAGTAATGGCACTCTTAAAGAAGGCATCAACTATTGATATAAAGATGCTTTGTCCGCTCCATGGTCCGGTATGGAGGAAGGACATCCCATGGCTTTTGGATAAATATATTCACTGGGCTACATATACTCCGGAAGAGAAGGGTGTAATGATTGTGTATGCATCTATGTATGGCAATACAATGAATGCTGCGCAGATTCTGGCAGCAAAACTGCATGAAAAGGGATACCACAATATTTATATGTATGATGTGGCAGAGACACATGTTTCCGATCTTATCGGACAGGCTTTCAAGCTTAGCCATATTGTCCTTATGTCGCCGACATACAACCTGAATGTATTCCCGCCTATGCAGAATTTTATTGACGATATGAAGCGTTTAAATCTGCAAAAGCGTGTCATCGGAGTGGTAGAAAACGGATCCTGGGCACCACAGGCAGGTGCACTGATTTGTGAACAGCTTGATGATATGAAGCAGATGACAGTTCTTAACGAACAAGTATCCCTGCTCTCCGCTGTTAACAAGATGACTTCCGATGAGCTTGACGGACTGGCTGACAGCATAATTGAGTCCATGAAGCAGGATTACTAAAGAAATCAAGTGATTGTAATCCAGCCGGGCGGTCTATTGACAGCCCGGCTTTAATATGCAAATATGAAAGATATTACATCACAGGTTGTTAATGGAAGCAGGTGAAGAAAATGAAAAGAAGACGGTATATAATCATTACAATGATGCTGGCGCTTGTTCTGATGCTTTTGATTTCCGGGTGTGGCAATTCAGGCAGCGAACAGGCGCCATCCGGTATCCTTTGCGAAGAAGCTGAAGCGGCTCTGCAGGAGTTGCTGTCTTATTCCGACTATGATATGAGCAGTCTGGAGTATACGGGTGAACAAATAGAAATATCGGGCAATGATTATCTCGAGTACAAGTGGGTAGACGGATGGTATCTTTATGTTAAAAATTCAGAACCAGTAATAATATATTCGGCGGAAGGGCGCGACCAAGGGGCTTTTATCGTCTGGGAAAACGGCGAAATGACCCATGGTGAAATTGAGTACTGATATCTTCACGAAATCTCTTCCACCACAACGACCTGAATGCCGGCACCTTTTACAGTCAGGCTGAGGTGGAGCGTATTTTCCATTTCATTAACATCTTCCACGCGAACCTGTGTCTTCGGCTCCGTATTCAGCATGCGAATCCAGGAATCGGAAAGGTTGTAAGAATCAGGGAAGCCTAAATTGGACATGTGGGAGAAGATGGAATCGGCATTTGACAGAGCATATTTTGCAATGGCATAGCTGCCGGGCATCACAGGGATGCTGAGGTCTACGCTGAGTTCGTCCTGGAAGGAATTAATTATGTCATCTGCTTCATATGTTCCGGTACTCCTCTTGGTAAGGAGCCCAATTTCCTCGTTGTAATTTATAGCAATCAAAGTATATGAGACTTTTTCGGAAGCCTCATTTTTTATAACATAATAATGCCTGCCGCGGTAGAGGAGCTTGCCATTGATATTGCGTAGGAACCGGTACGCATAATATGAAGGTTTGGGGATAAGGGCAGAGGTGATGCAGGAAGGTAATCCCTTTAATATTTTTGCAGTGTCCCCCTGATCCCGTAAAAAGATGTGGAGTATATTTTTCTCTTTTGATAAACTCTCCCGGAACAGTCCTATCGGTGCAGCAATGGAATCATGCCCGGCTGAAAAACCACAGGTCAATTCGCTGCTGCAGACAACGGACACATCGTATCCCATAAATATAAGTTTCTCTGCTAATTTTTCCGTTTCACTTTCCGGTGTCCCTTGGCGGTAACTAAGAAAAACTTTGGCAGGATTCAGCTCGTACAGATAGTGAGAAATCCGCTCCTTCATCACCGCAAAATCTTCCATGGTTACAACCACCTCAAGAAGCGGATTAATGTCCATTACCGGCAAAGCCTGAGGGTCTATATCCACAGAAAACTGAAGACGGTTTATGGTGAAAGGGCTGTTGTCCTGGTCGCTTTCCGCAGAAAGACATTGGCGGAGAATATTAATTGCCTGGTTATCGGAAAGAGGTTCAATCTGTGCCGGTCTTGCCGCGCTGAGAACCAGTGGAGTATAGATTTGCCGATGCTCCTGAGGGGAATGTCCATACCATTTTGTAAAGAATTTTTCATAGTAAGGGGTGGTAGAAAAACCCACATCCTTCGCTATTGCACTGATTTTGCGGTCTGTTCCCAAAAGGAGAAGTTCTGACATTTCCGATCTTGCAAAGCAAAGAAACTCTTTGAAATTGATTCCCATATGATCGCGTATAAGATGGGAAAGATAATATGTGCTTAAGTGCTCCTGTTCAGCCAGTTCTTTTAATGTAATTTTATTGGCATGATTTTCATAGACATGATTAATAATTCTGCTGATCCTTCCCACAGTAACCGGATTTTCGTTGTTGAAATTAGTAACAATATCATTGTCAAAAGCAAACAGATTGAAGTACTGGTTAAGATATTTTATAACATCAATTGCCTGATCAATACAGGTGGTCTTATAGTCAAAACTTTTTCTCGAATACTCCAGCAGAATGTGAAGAAGCATTTTTCGCAGAACATCAAGGGAGAGGTGTTTTTCGTCTCTTACATAAGTCATGAAACATGCTTTTTGCAGGTTGGGAAAATACCTTGTAAAAAAGCGGTTGCTCAACTGAATTACTGCAACTACATTTTCCTGACCCGCATTTTCCGGGTTAGCAGCGGTAAGCCCATGAATTTCATGTACGCTGTTTGTGAAAATGTCCCCTGCTTTCAGATGGTAATGGTGACACATATTCTTAAGGTGAACTTCCCCCTTCAGAACATATATAATCTCTACATCCTGATGATAGTGAACAGGATATTCCATAACCCTTGCAATACTGATGTTAATGGGGAAATCGTCGTTGTACCGTATCTTGTCAAACAGCATGTCCAGTTCCTCCTGTAAAAAAGAGAATTAATTATAGGAAATTTTAGCATAGTTACAACCAGCCGACAACAACTTAATTATAATTATTAGCAACTTGATGGTTGTCTTGCGAGAACAAATTTTATATTATATTTCGTATATATTAGGGAGAAAAAGGGTATTAAGAAAAAAGAAGGGAGAAGACAATGTTAACACCAAGAGTTCAAAGAATGAGAGAAAAACTTTTCAATACAATTCCTACAATTACTGCAGAGAGGCTGGTTCTGGCCACAGAGGCATATCAGAAGTTTGCCGGGGATGCGGTTCCGATTTTCAGGGCAAAAGTTGTGAAATATATCTTGGAAAATATGACTACGCTCATCATGGATGATGAACTGATTGTAGGAACATTGACTAACGCCTACAGAGGGACAAATCTACATCCGGATTTTCAGTCCAGCTCATGGTATATCAGCGATATTGACGAATTTTCGACAAGACCGAAAGACCCGTGTAATGTTTCTGAGGAAGATAAGAAAACCATACTGGAAACTCTTAAATACTGGGAAGGCAAGTCCATGGAAGATTTGGCGGATACAGTGCTTCCTGCCCATATAAAGGAACTTGAGAAGGACGATATTATTTGTGTGGGTCTTGAAAACGGAGTTTCCGGCGAGACTACATGTGATCATGAGAAGATTCTTACCGTAGGAATCAGGGGATATATGGAAGAATGTCAGAGGAATATAGACGCGAATCTTCCTCAGACTATGGAAGAGCAGGCGAAGGTGGACTTTTGGAGAGCATGTATCATACAGTGTGAAGGGATGATTGCATATGCCCGCAGAATGGCAGATGAGGCGGAAAGGCTGGCATCTGAATGTAAGGATGAGAAGAGGAAGAAGGAATTGCTTATAATAGCCGAAAACTGCAGGATTGTTCCTGAAAATCCGCCACAGACCTTTTATCAGGCTCTTCAGGCTATATGGTTTGTACATCTTCATTTCTATATTGAAGTTTGTACTACCGCCGCCGGCTTTGGCAGATTTGACCAGTATATGTGGCCTTTTTACAAGAAGGATGTCATTGATGAAAAGAACATAACAAGGGATGAGGCATTGGAAATGCTGGAATGCCTCTATTTGAAGTCATGTGAAGTATATGAGGTGAGAGACACCTGGTATGCGACAGCATTTGCAGGCTATCCTATGTGGCAGATTCTGGTCGTAGGCGGGCAGACTCCTGATGGCAAAGATGCTTCTAACGATTTATCCATGCTCTGTCTGGAGGCTGCAGATGCCCTGCAGACCACACAGCCGGTTATGGCTCTGCGTGTCTGGGAGGGAACACCAAAAGAGCTGGTTCAGTTCGGATGCAAAATGGTTCAGGAAGGTCAGGCAAATCCGGGCTTCTTTAATGATGAAACAGCAATTAAAATCTGTCTCGGAAAAGGCAGGGGCAGTACTATCGAGGAGGCAAGAGACTGGACTATTGTAGGTTGCATTCAGCCTGCTCCGGGGGGCGGCGGAACCGACGGCTCACCTGATGCCGGCTATGTCAATATGGGAAAGATGATAGAGTTTGTCCTTTATAACGGTGTGGATCCGGCGACAGGAAAACTTATGGGGCTGGAGACCGGTGACCCGAGAGAGTTTAAAAACATCGAGGATTTTAAGGACGCTCTCAAGAAGCAGATAGCTCATCACTACGGCTTAATCAGAACGGGCTATAACCTCATGCAGAGCATTCATATGAACAGGTATCCTGTAATCTTCGCCTCCATGGTTACGAAAGGCTGTGTAGAGAGCGGCAAATCCGTACAGCACGGCGGTGCGCAGTATTCGACTGCCGGTGTCTATGTTACCGGAGCTGCCAACCTGGCCGATTCAATTGCGGCTGTAGAAAAATGCGTGTTTGAAGACAAGGATATGACGATGGAAGAATTGATTGAAGCATGCAGAACCAACTTTGAAGGTCAGGAAAGAATGCGTCAGCTTTTGCTTAACAAGCCGGAGAAGTACGGGAATAATCTGGAACATGTAAATGGCATTTATAAAGAAATGATGCAGTTTGTCGCCGATACTGTTCAGGGCTGGAAGGATGCCAGGGGCGGATGGTACGCCTTCGGAATTGACTCTCAGACCATGAATATCCCTCATGGAGAAGTTACCGGTGCACTTCCGGATGGAAGGCGTGCAGGTGAACCGTTCTGTGATGCAGCCTCTCCTATGATGGGAAGGGACAGAAATGGACCTACTGCTACAGTTAAGTCAGTTGCCGGCATTGGGCAGGATAATCTTCATGAAGGTGCTCTTTTCAATCTGCGGTTTGATCCGAAAGGAGTGCAGGGTGAAAAGGGTCGAAACATCATTGAAGGAGTAATCAGAACATTCTTTGAAGATGGCGGTGAGCACATACAGATAAATGTTGTGGACAACGAAACCCTTAAGAAGGCACAGAAAACTCCGGAGAATTACAAAGGCCTTATGGTCCGCGTGGCGGGGTACATGGCGTACTTTACGGAACTGGATGAGAGTGCTCAGAATGCCATTATATACAGAACAGCCCATGTGTCGGACTGATAGCGAAGCAATGTAGTATCCGGAGGAGCTAAATGAGCAATACAAAAGAAAGCGTTCTTGTGGGAAATCTGCAAAAATTTTCTATAGAAGACGGACCCGGCATAAGAACAACAGTATTTTTAAAAGGTTGTCCCCTGAGCTGCAAGTGGTGCCATAACCCAGAATTGATTTCTCCGGAACAGCAGCTGATCAAGTCGCCCAACAACTGCATCGGGTGCGGATATTGTATTAAGGTGTGTCCTCAGAGTGCGATAACTATGAATCCGGAAACCGGAGTTATCATAGACAGAGTCAAGTGTGATGTCTGTATGAAGTGTGCAGAGTCGTGCTATGCGGAGGCACTCAGACCGGTAGCCAAGTCGATGACAATAGATGAAATTCTCAACATAGCGGAAGAGGATAAAGGGTTTTACAATCACACAGGCGGCGGAATTACCGTCAGTGGAGGAGAGGCTCTGATGCATGCTGGATTCGTAAAACGGCTGATCGTTGAAGCGGGAAATAGAGACATCGATGTCTGCATTGACACTTGCGGTCTGGGGGATTCGGCAGATCTCATGGAGATGTCCCTGCAGAGAAATGTCTCCCATATTCTATTTGATTTAAAATCTATAGATAATCAGATTCATAAGAAATATATGGGGGCCGGCAACGAGCTTATCATACAGAACTTGAGGATGCTTGCCGGAGATAAGCGAACAGCGGACAAACTGATTATGAGAATGCCGCTCATCAGGGGGGTGAATGACAGCGATGATGTAATCAGACGAACCGGGGAATTATACAAGGGAATTGGAATAAAAGAAGTGAGCCTTTTGCCCTACCACAACCTTGGAATCAGCAAGGAAAGGAATATCGGGGGGCGGCAGGAAGAGTATGAACCGCCTGCAGAGGAGAGGCTTAAGGAAATCGAACAATACTTCTCGGAAGAGATAGGGTTAAAAGTGGATATTCTGGGGAGATTGTAAATTGAAAGTTATCGTACAGAAGAAAGGAGAAAGTTATGGAAGGAACTCATTTTGGAATTCTGACCCTGATACCGGCATTCGGATTTCTGATCTTCGCATTGCTTACGCGAAAGGTCATCACCGCAATCATTTTATCGGGAGTAGCCGGCTATGTTATTTATCACAAGGGGGGATTTATTCAGCCTACACTGGATGCGCTTGTTGACGCATCTACAGACTGGGACAACAATTACATTGTTATAATATGCCTGTTGTTCGGCTGCCTGGTTCAGCTTTTGCGTACATCTAAAGGGGCGCTTGCCATAGGAGATCTGGCGAGGAAATATGTGGATAGCGAGAAGAAGGCCCTTATGCTCACATGGATTTGCGGAATTATTATATTTGTTGATGATTATCTTAGCATACTGGTTACGGCAAATACGGTTATGCCTTTGACCGACTCAAAGGGTACTCCGAGGGAAATGCTCGCCTATGTAATCAACACAACATCGGCGCCGGTTTGTGTTATTATTCCTATTTCTGCATGGGTAGTATTCTTTTCGGGAATTTTTGAAGCACAGCCGGAAGCGGCTGTACTGGGAGACTCGGGTAATGCGATATATTACAGCATAACGCCGTATTTCTTCTATCCTTTCCTGTGTGTTCTTTTTGTTCCGCTGGTCATTCTGGGTGTTGTGCCGAAAATGGGCGGAATTAAGAAGGCTTATCAGCGTGTTGCCGAAACCGGGCAGCTGTGGCCTGAATCAAGTGCAATGATGAATACCGAGGGTTTTGGAGAAGTTTCCGGTGCTATCGCATCAAAGGAAGAAGAAGAAAGAGAGTTTGAACCGAAACTCTGGGCTTTCATTTTGCCTATGGCGGTTGTAATTGCTCTTACTGTATGGAAAGGAGATATACTGTGGGGCGTAGTCGGCGGTATTCTTTCCTGTCTGCTGTTCATACCGGCTAAGCTGATGTCTTTTTCAAAATACTGCGATTGTTGCTACAAGGGACTGGAAGATATGCTGTTTATTGCAGCGGTGCTGGTAACTTCGCTGTTTTACAGAGAATCCATGCTGCTGGTAGGCCTGCCTGACTATGTTATTGAAGTGGCGGGGCCGCTCATGAGCGCAGAATTGCTGCCGGCGATAAGTTTCATTGTCATCGGACTTGTGTGCTTTGCTACGGGAAGTATATGGAGTATTCCTGCAGTTACAACTCCTATTGTAGTTCCTCTGGCAGCCGCCATTGGTGCAAGCATCCCGTTAACACTGGGTGCGATTATATCCGCCGCAATCTTCGGAGCACAGGCCTGCTTCTACTCGGATGTAACTCTTATGGCTTCCAGTGCATGCAGAGTCAATAATGTGGATTACGCCGTAGCTCAGCTGCCGTATGTAATAATTGTTACGGTAATCTCATTTATTCTGTATGTTATTTTCGGGTTTGTGATGACATGATTTTGCGGACAAATTAATGTTTTTTGTGGAGCATCCGGTCAAGGGGTGCTCCTTTTTGCTGTTGATGACTTTCAGGCAGGCTGATACAATATTATTAGAGAAAAATACTGATTTCTGCATAAATTGATGTTTTTGCAGTTTTTTTACAGAAAAGTTTCCCTGTATATCATGTGTATAACTATACACAAAGGCATACATTAACACAAACAAATGAACTTGCTGGTGACAAGCGAGCAAACGATACGAAGTTGCGATTTAGAACTCTTTTCTGTTGGAGAACAATAGTTCAGGAAATTGTACTAAATATTTTTCTGTAAAAAATGCTTAAAACCCATGATTTGTGCAGAAAGTTAGAAACTGCTAATGGACAAATTATCCTATGCAGGCGTTTCGCCCAAATAGATATGTATAAAACCTGCAACGCAAAGAATAAATACACGAAGTTGCAATGTTGTAGTCAAGATAATACCTATGGAGGAGAGGGGGATCTGATAAAATGGATTCAATTTACAGAGAATTAATCAACAGAATACCGGAAGACATCGTCGCCGATAAAATAGCAGTCGGTGAAACATGGATTGCAATAAAGGCCACCTGTGGAGCCGGTGTTTCATCATTGTATGATGAGGGGCATGAGATGGGGATTTATAAGAAGTTTGAGGGAAAGTCCCTCCGTGAACTGGCAGGTCTTATTGAAAGCCCGCTTCTAGTGGAACAGGGAATAAGCATGGCGGCAATCAACACATATTACAATCAGTTTGAGAGACTGCAAGAGCTGGAGGATGCCGGTATCCTGAAGGTGGATATTACAAACAACTCTTTTGTGGAATACGGCAGACAGGCTGCCGGAAAAGATGTGGCATTTGTCGGCCATTTTTGTGGTCTGGAGATGCACATGAAGGATGCTGCAAGCGTATCCGTACTGGAAAAGCGTCCGCAGCCGGGAGACTATCCGGCAGAGATGTGTGATGAAATAATTCCTGGGAAGGACTTTGTATTTCTGACCGGTGCAACTCTTGCCAACAACACGGCCGCCCATTTGCTGGAACTGTGCCGCCGGGATTCGCGGACATGCGGGATATTTGTGGGTCCGACAACGACCCTCTCGGAAATACTCCTGGAGTATGGAGCACGCGAGCTTGCCGGAACAGTAATAACAGATCCGGATGCTGCACTCGAAGCGGCTCTGGATAAAGATCATATGGCGGTGTTCCGGACGGGGCAGAAGGTGCGAATCACTAAAAATTAAACACAGAAATTTTTACAGATAAAGGAATTTATGTTAGTTTTGACAGATTATAATCCTCTATGATAAAATCGGGTCATAAGTAAATATCTGAAAGCATGACACTTATTCGGAAGCCGGTGCGAATCCGGCACTGTGTCTCAGCAACCGTAATATCTACGAAAGAGCAATATGCCACTGGATAATATCTGGGAAGGCGCTTGAGTAGGCTATAAGGATTAAGTCGGTAGACCTGTCCTGCTTGAAAAAAGTCAGTCTTCTGGGGTTAGGCGACGAGTTTTTTATTGCCTTTCCTCACTTCATATCAAAGAACAAGGAGGTAATGATAATGAGGTTTGGATGGTTTCTTGAAGAGGATAACATAGTGTATTCCGATGTGAATGAATTTGCAGACCATTTCGGCAACGAAACCGGTATCCCGAATTTCAGGGAAAAGTTGGAGTCGTTTCGCGACAATCCGGTTAAAGAAGGGGTTTTGATTAAAGGAAGAAAGAGAACTACGGTCAAGCTGTTTATTCCGGATTTGTATTTCGAGGATAAGAACAAAAAGATTCCGATGGGTGATACCGTTTGGGTTTTCATGGGTGAATACTACCCGTGCCATTGCGTTTACTGGCCTCTTGAGGAGGTGAACGAAGGTGAATAAGAGAGAAGATATTATTAATGAGGAAGAATTCGCCTTTTTTATGCAGAACAGGAATTGCAAGTACTTTCCCTGTCATGAATGCAGCAATCCTGATAATTTCAATTGTATGTTCTGTTATTGCCCGATGTACATGCTCGGAGAAAAGTGCGGCGGTGATTTCACATATACTGATCAGGGAATAAAGGATTACAGCATATGCAGGCAGAAAAGAAAGAAGGAAAGGAAGGAAATAAAATGTGTGTACAATATTATCCTGAAAGATTTGGAGAGAACTATATCAGAGAAAGAGACAAAAAGGGTATTACAAATGAGGTAGTAAGCTCTTTGCTGGATATTGACATAAAGGAAATAAAAGATTGGGAAAATGGTGTCATTTTTCCCAGTATAGAGGTGGTGTCAAGAGTCTGCGGAATCCTGGAATGCAATTTACAGGAGTTGCTGCGTTGATTTGCCAAGAATCATATCTGATTTCATAATAATTTATCATATTTTGCTGAGCTTCCCCGACTCTTTTCCACCGGGTACTTGATCGCATTGCGTTTAATCTTGGAGATAATCTCCTCCTTCAGATCGATATCAATCTCATCGGCCAGCATGATGCAATAGCACATGACATCGGCAATTTCATCAGTCAGAGCCTCTTTGTCATAACTGTTATCCCACTGGAAACATTCCAGAACTTCAGCGGCCTCTATAGATATGGATTTGGCCAGGTTTTCGGGTGTGTGGAACTGCTCCCAGTGGCGCTCTTCATTGAATTTGCGCAGTATTTCTTTGATTTCTTCCATATATAATCACCTCATTCATATCCTGATTATAACCCATTTACATGTTATATGTTATTGATTTTTTATACTTTATGGCCTTAAAGCAAAGCGCTATAAGCTTTCTTGATTACTTTGGTGCAATGCTTTACAATGGTAAATAGGAACTAACAACATAAAGAAAGGAAACTGATGATATGAAAAAGAATTTCGGAGTAAATCCATGGCTCTTTCCCATGCCTGTGTTAATTATTTCGGCATATGACAAGGATGGAGTTCCATGCGCCATGAACGCTGCATGGGGTGGAATGGCAGGAGAGAATCTGATTGCAATGTGCGTGACGCCCACACACAAGACCATACTCAATGCCAGAGAGCGGGGAGCTTTTACTGTAGCAATAGGCGATGTGGAGCATGAGGTTGAATGTGACTATCTGGGAATAGTTTCGGGGAATGATGTTCCGGACAAGTTTGCCAGGGCAGGCTTTCATGCGACAAAGAGCGAATTTGTTGATGCCCCTGTAATAGATGAGCTGAAGATGTCGCTTGACTGTGAGCTGTTCAGTTACGATGAAGAAACTCATATCATGGTAGGCAGAATAGTTAATATTCAGGCAGACGAAAGCGTTCTGAATAAAGATGGTAGCATTGATCCGTCCAAGTTCAGACCTATCACATATGATCCGGTAAACCACAAATACATCGCCCTCGGAGAAGTAGTGGGGGATGCTTTTGCGGATGGTAATAAATTATAACCCTTCAGGGAAGGAGGAAACAGTATGGAATTAGGCTTTTGGACAATTGTACCGCTGATACTTACAGTTACCTTGTCATGTCATATGATTCGGAAAAGGACACGCTGATTCTGAAGATGGATTCAAATGCAGACATTGAGAAAATTATGGACACCCTGGACAGCTGCATAGAAGGTAAAGACATAGGAACGATTGTGTTTACCATGACAGGCAGCGGGAGTGACGGATTTGAAGCTGAACTGGATAAAAGAATCGGACAGCTTCCATGCAGCTCCATAGAGTGTCTGGGCCTGGACTATTATGTTCTGAACGGAAATGGTGTCAAGGTTCATGAATGGACAAAGGCACTTGACAAGGCAGAAGCTCTCTACATGTCGCCGACAGGAGTTTCCGCCAACTATGAAGGAAAGGATCTTGAAAGAATTAACAAGGTCAAAAACATCAAAATCGGCTATCAGTCAATGACAAGCTTCTAGTAAACAAACCGGGAGAAGCCTACTCCGATGGCAGTGAGGTTCCCGTTAATGAAATTGAGACTCCCAATGTGACAGAAGATCAGGCTGTCGGCATTCTGGCAGGGCTGCTGAAAAATGATTTGGACAGTGTTTATAAGGAATGTACGAAGTATGATAGTGCCGATGGGGAAGCTGTTCTGACCGGAAAGGTTCTGGTGTATGAGGCAACTCCTCCTACCGGGGACTGGAGTACAAAAAGGGAGTATAATTCCAATGGAAATATTCTTCTGTCCGATGCCAAAAAGAACGGAATAAAGATTCCGGAAGGCATTGGCGACTATCAGACATTTGTATACATTTATCCGACCTACTCCCGCACGGGTACATACATGCTTGTCCAGCAACTTGATGTGGGAGTGTGGATTTCAGAAGCGCGGGAGTATATGACGGAGATCGAGGACTTTGCTTAATGAGGTGCAGGACTTGCGAGCTGATATATTGAATAACAAATCAAAAACAAGTATAATTTAGAAATAAAACAAGCGGTTTTTGTTTTCATTTTTTTAAGCTATTGAGATAAAGAAAAAATATCATGGGATATACACATCAGGAGATACTCAGCAAATGCCGGGAGGCGTTTACAAATAAGAGCACATTTTATCAAGCGAAAGTTATTAATTATCGCGGGCACACAAAGGACACAGAAGAATTATACAGTGAAATTGTTGCTAAATTTCTGTGCGAAAATAGACATGAATATATTGATGGTATAGAAACGGTAAAGCGCCCGATGTCATACAAAACAGAAGGGCACGATGGGAGATTCAATCCCAAATCAAACCGGACAGAAGAAGTCACGGCGATGCAAATGTTTAATCAGACAAGGGAGACTGGGCCGTTTGATTTTATAGGGGAAATAGTTGACTATCAGGTTCCGTTAAAGGCACATGCGTCTGATAAGGCTGGAAAAATTGACTTGATATCCTATGACGGTAACTGTCTATATATTCTTGAACTTAAAAAAAAGAATAGCAGGGAAACAATGCTTCGCTGTGTTTTAGAGGTCTTTACATACATGCGGACAGCAGATATAAAGAAGCTGTTAAAAGACTTTAATCTTCCTGAAGTAACTCAAGTGATGGCATGCCCTTTCGTATACATTGCTGGAGAACAGCGTGCAGAGATGGATGATATTATAAGCCGCCCGTGGCTGAAAGAGTTGATGGGGTTGCTGAACAGCAAACCTTACTACTTTGACATTGTTGATGAAAGATATGTTGTGACGGAGAGATAGATATGAAGATGCAAAGGAACTTGTAAATCTGATTGATACAGTAATCATGCTATATATAGCAGAAAACAAAAAGAAATGAAAATAACCATCCATCGCGGACAAAAGCAAATCTGAGGATCTATCATCGAAGTCAGTACAGAGAACACAAGAATAATCCTTGATGCGGGCATTGAACTGGATGAAGATTTAAATAACATCCGGATACCGCAAATAAGCGGATTGTTTTGCGATGATCCACGGGCAGACAGGATTTTGCTGAATTGCTAAAATACACTCCTGAAGTTGACACCCTGATAATAGAAGGAACTGCAGTAAACAGAGAAACCTGGCATTCTAATATCTACGAGTGGGCATGCTGACATTCAGACCATAGATGCATTGATCCGGGATGTAAAACCAAAGAAGATTATTCCGGTTCATACAGAGAACCCTGAGTGGTTTCAGCGCTATAAAGATACAAGTGAGATAGTAGTATAATATTATTGCTTCTAAAATAGATAACGAACGAATTAGGAGTACCGCAGTGACAACAAGAAAAAAAATCATAATAATTCTCCTTGTAATAGGATTTTGCGCCATAGAATTCCCGGGAATTTTTCTGGTAATGGGAAAGATAGAGCCATTCGTACTGGGAATGCCGTTTTTGTATGGCTATATTTTCTGCTGGTGTATGTACTTGTGTGCGGTGTTCTTTTATGCCTACAGAACAGGCTGGGGCAGAAAACCCTTTTTTACTAAAAAACAATGACCGGTCATTATCTATTTACAGCCGTTGTATTTGCCGTCTATTTTCGCTTGAGATTCTGATTGAATTTATAGCCCACGCCGCGGACACTTATTATTATCTTAGGCTCATTGGGGTTTTCTTCGAGTTTCTTTCTAAGGGTGCTTATGTAGACCATAACGGTTTTGGCGTCGTTCTTCATGCAGCTGGTTTTCCATACGATTTCAAAAATCTGCGCAGCAGGAAATACCTTACGGGGGTTTTCAACCAGGAGCTTAAGAATCTCATACTCCTTTGAAGTAAGGCTGACTTCCTTTCCGTAGGCGGTGCATTCGTGAGTGTCAAAATCTATTTTCAAATCTCCGAAATCATAAACATTATCCAGCTGCCGGGAGAATTTTCTTAACAATGTATTCTGTCGCCTCAGGTGTGCCTTAATTCTGGCAATAAGTTCGCCCGCCATGAACGGCTTGGTCATATAATCGTCCCCGCCGGCGGAAAGAGCTATTATCTTATCCAGCTCCTGAGTTTTGCAGCTCAGAAAGATAATAGGCGCATTTGTGTGCTGCCTGATTTCAAGCGAAAGTTCAGGTCCCTCCGTGTCGGGAAGCATAACATCCAGTATTATCAGATCCGGATTTTCCCTCTTCAATACTTCCAGCGCCTCCTCTCCCGTATATGCGGGAAGCGGCAGGTAGTTCTCCTTGGCAAGGTAAGAACAAACCAGTTTGTTAATGGCATGCTCATCGTCTACAACGAGTATCTTTTCTTTTGGCATTATATCCCCTCCTTGAATATCGGAATGATAAAAGTGAATGTGCTGCCGCTGCCATAAGTACTTTCGGCAAACATTTCACCCTGATGTGCTTTTATGATTTCCCTGCACAGGGTAAGACCGAGACCTCTCCCCCCAATAGTGTGCTCCGTATTTTCCCTGGTATCCGCTCTGTAAAATCTGTCAAAGATATGTGGCAGATGCTTAGCCTTTATCCCAATCCCTTCATCCCTGACGGAGACTACGAAGTTCTCCTCATTATCATCAATACCGAATGTCACCCACAAATTCTTTGCGGTGTCAGAGTATTTGATAGAGTTGTTAATCAGATTTGAAAACACCTGATTAATTCTGTCGGCATCTATAATCAGCCAGTGTGCGGCCAGAAGGGATTCATCGTAGTTCAAAACCACTTCAAAGCCTGCGGAGCGTGCGTCACTTATGCTGCTATCTATCATCATTTCAGCAGCTTCAGCTGCGGTGTAAGTTGCAAAATCCATGGAGAACTGGTGTGTCTCTATTTTGGTAAGCTGATCAAGGTCATCTATGAGCTTTTTCAGAGTAAGAGTCTTTGATGTAATAATATCCATGGCTTCCATCTTTTCTTCATGACTGCTCAAAGTTCCATCGGTAATTGCCGTTAAATAGCCGGCAATGGAGGTGATGGGTGTACGAAGTTCATGTGAAATATACGAAAGGAGCATGTTGCGTCCCTTGGCAGATTCAAGCTGCTCCATCTCAGCAGTCTTCAGCTTGGTAACATCTCTCAAGGTTCCCTCCAGAGCGATAGCCTTTCCTTTATCATCTTCAATTACCGTACAGCTGAACTCTCCCCAGAACTTCTCACCGTTTTTCCTGCAAAGCTCCACTGTATGTAATTCGCTGTATGGCTCCTTAGGGTTAAAAATTTCTGTGATTTCCTGTACCTGATTATCTGAAACGAGATCAAGATAGAAATGCTGATTATTATAAAAGGCCGATGGTGAAAAACCCGTGATTTCCCTTATTGACGGGGACATATACCGGAACGCATTGTAAGGGGACAGTTCATAATAAAAGAACGCATCCTTGGAATTTTCAACTACGGTCTTGTAGAGCGAATCTACAAGTTCACTTTCATTTCGTGTAGATACTATGTAGATAACGAGTATGCAGAAATTCACTATGTTTGACAACATAAGTTCGGTGATGTATAAATTATATTCAGGTGTGATAAATATTTCCGCAATAGATATCAGCGATCTGCTTAACCCCCATATGAGGAAAACGAAGGCAACGACTGTCCTTTCAATTTTTGCCAATTTCCATCTTTTAAATATATTATAGAAAGTGAATATGGCTAAAACAATCTGATATATGGATATTGGCAGATAGAAAGAAAGCAGATCAAAGTCGTATATTATGCAGATAGCCGCCAGCAAAACCATATAAAGAGAAAATCGGTGCCAGTAAGCAGGCGTTTTCACATGCATAAATGCATATGTTCCAAAGAGCAGGAACAACAGATTGAACATGTCTATTATCTTTCTGGACTCCAGGAAAAACGCATTCGGGTAGGAGAAATAAAGAACAAGACATAACAAGCTGCACGAATATGCCACCCAGGAAAAACCCCAGCATTTCATGAATTTTTCCTTCTTCCTGGAGAACATATAGAAATATATTATCGATATAAAAAATGTAAGTGCTGCAGAAACCAGCAACCATGTGGAAGCCATAATTAATTTGTCCTCCATTCCATTATAGCGAAAATCAGGGATAAAATAAAGTACAATAAGAGATACTATGATTACTAACGCATTAACGCTGCTGATGTTATGTGCCTTTGCATTCATCCCCCTGCTTCTTGGGGAGTATGCCAGGAACAGATCCATTTTTACAACTGAAGACTTCATCCTTCACGGCAGGAAACTAAAGACATTTCCCATGTATGCCACGGTGTTTTCCACATGGATGAGCATCTTTGCATTCATGGGGGCAATATCATATTTTTATAAGCACGGTCCCATATATATGACAACAATAGGGTGGGACGCTCTGTTTGCGGTTTTATTTATTGCAATCGGCAGAAGGCTGTGGCATTACAGCAAAGTCAACAGATACATGACGCCGACAGATTTTTTTGATGATATATATGATTCAAAAGTTTTAAATATACTGGTGACTGCCATTACAATAATATATACCATGATATATCTCCAGGTGCAGACCATGGGCGGACTGCTTGCAATGCAAATTGCCACCGGAGGAGCTGTATCCTGGCATGTGACCGGTATTGTGTTTTTCTCAATCCTTGTAATATATCTGTGGGCCGGCGGGCTTCGTGCCGTAGCCCTGACGGATATTTTTTACGGGATACTTATTGTTACCACAATTTTGAGTTCGGGCCTTTTTCTTATGAAAACCGCCGGTGGAACCGAAACTGTGTTTAACGAACTTATAGAACGGGATCCGCTTAATGTATCCATGACAATGGAAGATGGCGGCCGCAGAGCGGCGATCTGGATATCTCTGTTCATCATTGTACCGGTAGGAGCTTTTATGGGGCCGCAGATGTGGATAAGAAATTATGCAGCGGCATCGGAGAAAAATTTTAATGTTCTGCCCTTCCTGCTCTGCCTGTCATCGGTTATCTGCATCGGGGTTCTTTTTGCCGGAAGCGCAGGTGTGGTGCTTGCTGAGAATGTAACAAATCCGGATGCTATTCTCATAGAAATGATAAAAAAATATGCAAATCCGTTTTTGTACATCTTCGTGCTGGTCGGCATATATGCGACTATTTTTTCAACGGCCAACTCTCAGATTCATGCCCTGTCGGCGGTATACACCATCGATATTCACAAGAGGTATATAAACCCCAAGACTCCTGACAAAAAGCTGGTAATCATTGCGAAGTGGATGGTGCTGCTGGTTTCGACAGTATCGTATGTATTAATTATACTTATCCCCCAAAGCATCTTCGATCTGGGAGTAATGGCAATGGGAGGAACGGGGCAGCTGATAGTTCCTCTTATGGGAGCACTGTTCTGGCCGAAATCAACAGCAAAGGCGGCCATAGCGGGACTGGTTGCAGGCGAGACGGTATTTCTTTTTTGTGTAATTTTTAACATTGCAGATGCAAGTATCTGTGGCCTTGTCTCTCTTATACTTAACGCGTTTCTGTTTGTTATAATTTCAGTTGTGGATAAGCACAGGATAACGGTCTCAAAGAAGATAAAAGCATACAAAACCGATTATAACAGGCGGGAGTATTGATATCAGCGCGATAAAAGGTTAAAGAAGTCTTAAAGGTGATTATAAATTAATATTAAATAACACTTATAAACATTAAAAGGTTTCGGAAAATTTGTTAAAATGATGACATGAATTATTGTCATTATTTTTTAGTAAGGAGGAGAGAGGTATGATTATAGGAATGCCAATTAGTACATTCTTTGCTATCATGATTTGGCCCGTCGTCTATATGACAGCTGCTATCATAGTGTATAACATTATGAAGAAGCAGGATGCACAGATAGATGATACCGAATTCAGCGAAGTTCTTGATGAAGGAGAGGGGGTCAAATCATGAAAGTGGAAGGAATTGTACTGATTATCTACTTTATCGGAATGATCAGTATCGGTCTTTATTGGAACAAAAGGACCAAAAAGGCAGAAGACTACATGGTAGGCGGAAGAGCTATGGGACCTCTGGTAACAGCACTTACTCTGCAGACGACTGCAATGAGTGGATTTATGTTTATGGGTGCTCCTTCGGAAGCTTATGCTATGGGTTATTTCGCAATTTTCTATGCGGTAGGAGATGCAGGGGGCGGCATTGTTAATATAACCGTTCTGGGAAGAAGAATGAGAAGACTTTCACAGCTGCTGGATTGTATATCGCCCATTGAGTATCTGGAAAAGAGATATGAGTCGGTCCCTGTCAAGTTGATAGGATGTATAATAGCATTAATCGGTCTGTCAGCTTATGTCCTTGGGCAGTTTATGGCTACAGGCAAGACTCTGGTTACCCTGTTCGGATGGCCTCTGGAAATAGGACTTGTGGTAGGTGTAACAGTAATTCTGTTATATACATTTATAGGCGGCTACTTTGCTGTAGCATGGGCCGATGTTATTCAGGGCTTCATAATGATCGGATCTCTGATTGCGATTTTCATCCTGGTGATGGTAGAAATGGGAGGATTCACAGGCCTCAATACAGCAATAGCAGAGATTGACCCTACACTTCTCGGTGTCTGGGGTAAGGATAATATGTATGAAGGCGGTTACGGTGTTATTGCCGGAGCAATTCTCATTTACCTGATCGGTTACATGGGTCTGCCGCACAGTGTCAACAAGCACATTGCTATGGCCAGTCCTAAAACCGCAAAAACTTCAGTAATATATGCAACTATCTGGACTCAGCTTTTCTGCTTTATCCCATACTTCCTTGGACTGAGCGGTTTGGTTATCTTCACAGCAAATCCGGAAGCTCTTATTAACGGAGACACTGAAATGATAATTCCGTCACTGGCAGGAATGATGTTCCCTGGAGTAATTGCAGGTATCGTTCTTACAGCTATCATGTCAGCTGTTATGAGTACTGTTGCAGCGCTGATGCTGCTTATTGCAACCATAGCATCCATCGATTTCTACAAGAACTGGCTCAGACCGAATGCAAGCGACAGGAGTGTTGTAATGGTTTCAAGGGGAGCTATAGTAATTGTAGGTATTGTAGGTATTATTATTGCTATACTGAATCCTCCTGGAATCTTCAGTCTGATTGTTGACACATTCAGCTTTATGGGTTGCGCATTCATGCCGGGATATGTGTGCGCAATCTGGTGGAAGAAGGCAAACTCTACGGGAATGCTTGCCTCAATGGTATTAGGCGGCGGTGTCGGTTTTGTCTGGGCTCAATTGGATCTGGCTTTGACAACAGGAATACACCAGTTCTTTGCGGGTATCATTGTTTCAATACTTGCCATGATTATAGGCAGTCAGTTCGGTAAACCGACAAGCCCTGAAATGATGGAACTCATGGAGAGAGCGAAGGGCAAGAAGATAGCCGTATCAAAGAGTGTAGAGGTTGCTTCTTCAAAGCATCTCTCAACAGAGAACAAGGCTATAACTCAATTCGTATTCAGCAGAATGGCTGCAGAAATGTAAGCTGTTCGTAGTATTTACAGTAGGTACATATGATTAATTCCAAAATCCTTAAGTGCGGTTATACCGCCAGAGAAGCGCTGCTCATGCTTCTTAGAACGGATCCTAATCTGGATTTACAGGAAATAGAAGAGGTCTATTATCCCTATGTCAGATTCAGGTATCTGATTACTGTGGGAAGCGGCACGCGCATGGAAAAACTGAATAAACTTTCCGACTGTGTCGTCGACAGGGTTTCGGGTTCCGTGTACGAGGCTCAAGAAGAGCCGGAGTTCGAGGAAGCTGACATCCATGAGGAGGAGGCGCTGGAAGTGGCCGTACCCTTACACGAATGTTACGATATCGGTCATGATTTCACACTCAAGCAGTATATCGGCAAGGCTAAGCTGATGTTTACTCCTATGATGCAGATAATTGAAGAGGATCAGTTTTATAAGAGATTCTATGTCGTGAGTTGTATGGATAAGGATGGTCAGATGTACTATATCCTTGTAGACGGAGTTGATGGCGGTATTTCTGTTCTTGATAACGAAAAGCATCAACTGGTAATAGAAGATGAGGATCAAGAGCTTTTGCCATCAGACAAAGATGATAAAAAACAGGAGATTTGATGAATCTCCTGTTTTTTTACATTTACTTATCCCTTTCTATTTCTTACGCCTTTTCTTCTTCTTCGCCTGAGCGGCGGCCGCTATTCTTGCCGCTTTAATTTCTTCAGGAGTGCGCCCGGAACGGGCCAGAACTGCATCAACATCGGCACCTTCTCCGGGGAGCGGAACATCCAGTCTCTTGCGTTTCATGGCCTCATAGAGAAGCCTCTTTGCCTTCATGGACACTCTGGGTGAGAAATTAACCTTTCTGTATAACTCAATAAGGTTGGTAGGACCGAGCATTCTTTTAACATCGAAGGTTATATTCATCATTTGAGCGAATTTTATCGTATTTTCATCATTAAGTTCGGCATCAAGCTTTCTCCATGCACGCTTCAGAAGATTTATGGTCACGATTAGATATATAATTATGCCCATCATAATAAAGGGGAGTGCGGACAGCAGGTTTGCCTTGAGTATGCCGTAAATGCCGGAGTCCGGCAGAACAAAAAACGCTATCACCAGAATCAAAATAAGAAATATAAATTTATTTCTGCTCATAAATAAGCACCTCCCGATATAACCTAATTTTACAACAAGACAGATCAAAAAGAAAGTTAAGTTTCATTTAAACATTTCTCCGACCTGTATTCCTGGTGACAATGTCACAGAAATTTAAAAACAAAAGATATATCCTTAACACAGTTAATAGCTTTTTTATTATATACAGGTTGACATAAGAGCATACAGGAGGAAGTTAAGATGAAAACATTAATCATTGGCGGAGTTGCAGGCGGGGCAACAGCAGCAGCCAGACTCAGACGAAGAGATGAGCATATGGAAATTCTCATTCTCGACAAGGGCGAATATATATCATATGCAAACTGCGGACTGCCTTATCACATAGGGAATGTAATCGAAGACAGGGGGGCTTTGCTTCTGCAGTCGCCGCAGACAATGAAGGCGAAATTAAACATAGATGTCAGACTTCGCAGCGAAGTCACGGAAATTCTACCCGAAGAAAAGGCGGTCAGAGTGAAGAATGCCGAGACAGGAGAGACATACACCGAATCCTACGACAATCTGATCATTGCCACAGGATCCTCTCCTGTCACGCCTCCGATTCCGGGCATAGAAGCCGACAACATCTTTACCCTGTGGACGATTCCGCAGATGGATGAGATAAAGAAATATATTAAAGAACAAAACCCTCGAAATGCAATAGTTGTCGGCGGCGGTTTCATCGGTCTGGAAACCGCTGAAAACCTCAGTGAGCTGGGTCTCAATGTAACAGTAGTTGAAATGCAGAGACAGGTTATGGCACCGCTGGATCATGAGATGGCGAATCTGGTGCACGAAAACATGCTTATGAATAATGTCAACCTGCTGCTGGGCACCGGAGTGAGTGAATTTTCCCATGGTGCTCATGGTACCACTGTTGTGCTCTCCGATGGCCGCAGTCTGCCGGCGGACATGGTTATCATGTCGGCCGGAATCAGACCAAACAGTGCTTTTGCTAAATCCTCAGGAATTGAGCTGAATGCACGCGGAGGTATTATTGTTGATAATCAATTCAGGACTTCTCTTGAGAACATATATGCAATAGGCGATGTAATTGAAACGGATCATTTCATTACAGGCGAACGAACTATGATTCCGCTGGCGGGACCGGCAAACAGACAGGCAAGAATTCTGGCCGACATAATTACCGGAAAGGACAGCAGCTATACAGGAAGTATGGGAACATCTGTAGCTAAAATTTACGACTATACCGTTGCTGCAACGGGGCTCAATGAGAAGCAGCTCCAGGCAGCCGGTAAAGTTAAGGGAAAAGATTATGAAGTAGCTATTATTAACCAGAAGTCTCATGCCGGCTACTATCCCGGTGCGACTAACATGACGCTTAAAATGATTTTTTCACCGGAAGGCAAAATCTTCGGAGGCCAGATTGTGGGACAGGAAGGCGTTGACAAGAGGATAGATACTTTAGCAGCGACAATCCGCAACGGCGGGGACATATACATGCTTCAGGAGCTTGAGCTGGCCTATGCACCTCCTTTCTCATCAGCCAAGGATCCGGTAAATATGCTGGGTTTCGTTGCAGAAAACATTCTGACAGGCATGGTAAAGTTCATAGATACACAGGAACTGGATGCGGAACTGGCTTCACCGGCAGCCGGCGGTATAACCGTACTGGATGTAACCGAAGAAATGGAGCGGATGGTTTTCTCCATTCCGGGTTCAGTACACATACCGCAGGGCCAGCTGAGAGGTCGAATTGATGAGCTGGATCGAAGCAGGCACATAATCGTATACTGTACAATCGGTGTCAGATCATATAATGCCGCCAGAGTTCTGATGCAGAACGGATTCAAGAATGTTTCGGTGCTTGCGGGCGGAACCGGATTCTATAAATCCATGCATTATGAAGAAAGGCTGGGAGTCTGTTTCACGGACATATCCGGTCAAACATCTGATACATCTGAGGCCGGGGAAGATACTGAAGAGACCGAAAGGGAATTCAGGGTACTGAATTGCTGCGGAATGCAGTGCCCCGGACCGATTATGAGTGTAAATGAACAGTTGAATCAGATGGCGGACGGTGAAATTCTGAAAGTCAGAGCTACGGATATGGGCTTTGCAGCTGATGTCGAAGCATGGTGCAGGAGAACAGGAAACACCCTTGTAAAAAAGGAACGCGTCGGAAATGAGAATATTGTATATATCCGAAAAGGGAGCGGAGAGCTTGCTAAAAGTACAGGCAGTGTTGCGAAACACAGTGATGATTCACAGGGGAAGACGATAATCGTATTCAGCGGAGACCTGGACAAGGTTCTGGCATCGTTCATAATCGCCAACGGTTCGGCTGCCATGGGCAGACCGGTTACAATGTTCTTCACCTTCTGGGGACTCAATGCTCTCAGAAAGGCAAATTCACCGGCTGTGAAGAAAACATTCATAGAAAAAATGTTCGGCATGATGATGCCGAAAGGCACAGGCAAGCTGAAGCTTTCAAATATGAACATGGGCGGAATGGGAAGCGCCATGATGAAGAAGGTCATGAAAGACAAGAATGTAGACTCCCTTGACCAGCTCATGAAGACGGCAATGGCAAACGGCGTCAGGCTGGTGGCATGCACCATGTCAATGGATGTTATGGGAATCAAGGAAGAAGAGCTCATTGACGGAGTTGAACTGGCTGGCGTGGCATCCTACCTGGGCGATGCCGAAGAATCCAATGTGAACCTGTTTGTATAAAACATTAATATAGATAAATAGAAATAAAGAGTTTGAAGAAAAAATCGGCAAGGAACCTCCTCCTTGCCGGTTTTTT
>CAYFQD010000025.1:9696-24447 GCA_964345275.1 uncultured Oscillospiraceae bacterium | reverse complement strand
TAGACTCAACAGGTATTATGGGGTCCATCGCTGCAGTAATGCTGAAGCTGGCAAGAGGCACAAGAGGCGGTTTGGTGGTTGTAACTGAACTGTCCTGTGTACTGGTAAATGCTATCTGCTGCGACCAGTATCTTGCTATCATCCTGCCTGGCAGAATGTTTAAGGAAGCATTTGAAGACAGAAGACTGGCCCACAGATGCCTGTCAAGATGTCTGGAAGACTCCGGAACGCTCACTTCAAACTTCTTCCCTTGGAACACTTGCGGTGCAACCATGAGATCATTCCTGGGAGTGAACAGTGCATACATTCCGTTCGCATTCCTGAACTACATCAATCCGTTAGTTTCTATGTTCTACGGATTTACGGGAATCAGCATGTTTGAAATGACAGAGGAAGAGTATCAGAAGGTTCTGGAAGAAAGAGAAGCTGAGAAGAAGGCTGCTCTGGAAGCTGCACAGGCTTAATCAATAAGGAGAGAAATGGTGTAATAGCCATTCTCATATATAGGGAGACTGTTAAGTTCTTCCAAAACTAAATAATGAGTAGCACAAAAACCCGGCGCCACCCGGGTTTTTGTGCAGAAACCCCTTGACTGATTACTAAAATTTATAGATTATATTGAGGGATTGTAAGCAAAAAGGAGAAAAGACAATGACGGTTTCACAGATTATAGCGATTACAATTTTTGTGCTGGTAATAGGAACGATTGTATCAGAGAAACTTCATCGTGCAGCATGTGCACTCATAGGAGCCGTTCTTTTGATATTGCTGGGGATTCTCGAACCTGTAGAGGCTCTGGGCTATGTTGACTTTAACACCATAGGAGTTCTGATGGGTATGATGATGCTGGTTGCAGTTGTCAAGAACTCAGGGATATTTGAATATCTGGCAGTAAAAGCGGCCAGAGTCGCTAAAGGTGACCCATGGAGAATCATGGTTTACTTCATGATAATAACGGCTGTTCTTTCGGCATTCCTGGATAATGTAACCACTGTTCTGCTCATAGGGCCTATGACATTCAGCATATGCAGCAAGCTTGAGCTGAACCCGGTTCCATATCTGATGACGCAGATATTGTCATCAAACATAGGAGGCACAGCGACACTCATCGGCGACCCGCCAAACATAATGATAGGTTCCGCAGCAGAGATCCCGTTTATCAGCTTTGTTATCTATGACGGACCTATAGTAGTAATTGTCATGATTGCAACGGTGTTTGCGTTTAAGTTCCTGTATAAGAAACGCCTTTCGGTTGCTCCGGAAAAGATGGCCTTGATTATGCAGATGGACGAAAAGAACGAAATCAGAGACCACGCGTTATTTATAAAGAGTATAATCGTGATTTGTATTGCAGCTCTGGCATTTATATTTCATGATAAGATTGGAATTCAAACCAGCATAATTGCACTTTCCTGTGCAGCATTGATGATATTCATAGGCAGGCAGGATGTGGAGGAGACAATACAGGATGTGGAATGGCCTACAATCACATTCTTCACTTTTCTGTTTATGGTTGTCGGAGGTCTTGAAAAGGTGGGCTTGATAAATGCATTGGCAGAGACGATGATGGCAGCAACGGGAACTCACTATGTTGCTCTAATGCTCATAATCCTGTGGGTGTCAGCACTCTTATCGGCAGTGCTTGACAACATTCCGTTTGTGGCGACACTAATCCCGCTGATTCTGGCTATGCAGGCGGAAGGCATCGATGTGTTCCCTCTCTGGTGGGCTGTTTCCATAGGTGCATGTTTCGGCGGAAACGGAACCATAATCGGAGCATCGGCCAATGTGGTTCTTACGGGTATTGCCAGCAGAAAGGGATATAACATCACATTCATTGAATTCATGAAAATAGGAATGCCGATGATGCTGATGTCAATTGTACTGTCAACTATATATCTGCTGATTATATTCGGAAACTACTGGGGATAAAACCTGATGTTTCAGAATAGAGAGGCTGTTGCATTAAAAGGTGAATAGTGCGGCAGTCTCCTTTTAATTCAGCAGCACTGCGGATTTAAAAGATGTGTGGCGATATAGCAGGCATTGGCAGGGTTCGGAGCATGTTCGGAAAATTGAACATAAAAACACCTGGAATTATGCAAAAGCCAATTGACACCTGATGGTTAAAGAGGTAAACTCAATTTGTGGACAGGAGTGTCATGGGCATGGCATTAACACAATATATAGTGTTTGGGGCACTCATATCCAACAAGTAAATAATTGCCGGTATAAGCACGAAGAAACGGTTAGTGCGTATCTACCATAACGCCTTAGTTATGACTATTGGCTGGTTTTGAGAGGTCGTTTAACGGCTCGGGGTCGTTTATATTTGGCAGACAGGTGGAATACCTGTCTTTGTTGATTTTCCAAAAGATTTTTATTTTATGGGAGGAAGAAAAATGAAAAAAGTATTATCATTGGTACTCGCCATCACTATGATCTTCGCAATGACACTGACATTCACAGGATGCGGTGAAGAAGATACGGGCGGCGAAGCAGGGGTTAAGGTTGGCTGTATCTACATCGGATCGGCTAATGACGGATGTTTTACCCAGGTTATGGACGAATCACTGGAAGCGGCGGCCGATGAAACAGGTGTGGAACTGGTGAAGAACGAGAACACTCCTGAAGATAAGCAGACAGTTAAGGATGTGGCTTTGAATATGATTGATCAGGGCTGTACGATCATTGTAGGCTGCTCATATGGATTTGGAGAAGCTATGGATGAACTGGCAAACTCCGGCGACTATGACGATGTTACTTTCCTGCATTTCTCGGGAAACTGGCAGAATGACTCCAATATGGAGAACTTCTTTGGCTCAATGGAGCAGGCAAGATATCTGTCCGGTATGGCAAGTGCGGCAGCTTCAAAGTCAGGCAAGCTGGGATATGTAGCTGCATTTCCTTTTACAGAAGTGCAGATTGGAATCAATGCTTTCACACTTGGTGCCCAGGCAGTTAACCCTGATGTAGAAGTGCAGGTTGTATATATTCAGACATGGGGCGATGCGGATAAGGAAAAGGCTGCGGCAGAACAGCTTCTCGCATCAGGATGCGATGTACTCACATATCATGCGGATTCAACAGCAACCCAGATTGCTGCTGCTGAAGCAGGCTGCTATGCAACGGGCTGGAACCTGAAGAACAATGCAGCGGGAGATGCTTATGTGACGGCTCCGTACTGGGACTTCTCAGGATACTTTGCTGAAAGATTCAACCAGATTATGGCAGGAGAATTCGCTCCTACCGGAACAGTTCCTTTCTCAACTTACGGAACAATGGCAAGCGGAATGATTAACATCGATGAGTTCGGTGCAATGGTACCTGCTGATGTAGTTGCTGAAATCGAAAAGGTTAAAGAACAGATGATTGCGGAAGAGTTCCAGGTATTCTCTGGGGCAATCCAGTATGTAGACGGTACAGCTCTCTGTGAGGAAGGAAAGACTCTTACAGATGAAGAAATCTGGAAGATTGATAATGTGATTAAGGGCGTAAGTGCAACAGACGCTAAATAATCAAACAGATGATGAAAACAGAAGTATAATGAAATAAAAGAAGGACAGGGACCCGCAGGGCGGTGTCCCTTGTGCTGTTATTATGGACATATTCGGAGGAACGAAAGTGCCAGATAATCTTGCAATCGAAATGCGGAACATAAGCAAATCCTTCGGCGCAAAAAAGGCCAATGACAACGTGAACCTTCAGGTCAGAAAGGGCGAGGTACATGCCCTTCTGGGGGAGAACGGCGCAGGCAAATCAACGCTGATGAACATGCTTTCCGGCATATATACACCTGATACGGGAACTATAAAGATCAATGGAGAAGAGGTAAGATTTGCTTCTCCAAAGGATTCCATACGCAAAGGCATCGGTATGATACATCAGCACTTCAAACTTGTTGACATCATGACGGCCAAAGAGAATATCGTACTGGGTCAGAAGACAGATTTCTTTACTCATGGCAAAAAACTGACCAGAGAGATAAAGGAGCTTTCTGACAAGTACGGTATGGATATCAATCCCGACAAGAAGGTATATGAAATGTCTGTGGGAGAGAAGCAGACACTTGAAATATTGAAGGTTTTGCACAGAGGGGCTGAAATCCTTATTATGGATGAACCTACTGCAGTTCTGACGCCGCAGGAAATAAACAAGCTTTTCCGTGTAATCAGAGCTATGAAGGAACACGGCAGATCAATTGTCATTATCACCCACAAACTCAATGAGGTAATGGAAATATCGGACAGGGTGACCGTGCTCAGGAAGGGTGAAGCGGTTGGGACTGTAAACACCGGAGAGGTTCAGGTTTCGGAACTGATAGAGCTGATGGTGGGAAAGAAAGTGGATCTTTCCATAAACAAACCTCGATTTGACAACAAGCAGCATCTCCTTCACATGGACGAAGTAACCGTTCTGGACGGCGAGGGAAAGGCTGCATTAAATAATGTAAGTTTCGATCTTAATTCCCATGAGATTCTGGGGGTTGCAGGTGTCGCCAACAGCGGACAGAAAGAGCTCTGCGAGGTAATTGCGGGACTCACGAAAGCTGAAAAGGGAAGGATTTTCTTTGAGGGCGATAACCTCATCGGAAAAACGCCCAGAGATATCATCAAGCTGGGAATAAGAATGGGTTTTATTCCTGAGGACAGGCTGGGAATGGGTCTTGTAGGCGGAATGGATATCGTCCACAATATGATTCTTAAGGACTATCAGAATCAGCCGGGAATTATCCTCAGACGAGGTCCCTGTACGGAAAAGGCCAAGAGAATAGTTAAACAGCTGGACATTCTGACCCCGAGTATATACACGCCGGTAAGGCGGCTGTCCGGGGGGAATATTCAGAAGGTTTTGCTTGGCAGGGAAATTGATGCCGCTCCGAAGGTGCTTATTACGGCTTATGCGGTAAGGGGTCTGGATATCGGAGCATCATACAGAATATACGACCTGCTCAATGAGCAGAAGGAAAACGGTGTGGGGGTTCTTTTTGTAGGCGAGGACCTGGATGTGCTTATGGAACTCTGCGACAGAATTATGGTTCTCTGTCATGGGGAAGTTACAGGTATCGTTAATCCTGATGAAGTGACAAAGGAGGATATCGGTCTGCTGATGACCGGCAAGCAGGAAGAAATCCCGGCGGAGATTAAAGAGGAGGTGAGAGCGGAATGAAAAATATAATCAGAATCACCAAACGCGATGATCTCCCGCTTAAGCAGGAAATAATAATAACGATTATAGCAATACTGCTTTCCATAGTATGCGCAGGGCTGATAATTCTGGCTTTCGGACTCAATCCTATTGATATTTTCAAGGAAATGATTGTCGGCTCTCTGGGAACCGAGATGAGAATCAAGAGTATGCTTACAAAGGCTATTCCTCTGATTATCACATCGCTGGGAATTATTGTGGCCTTCAAGATGAAGTTCTGGAACATAGGTGCCGAAGGGCAGATTACCATGGGTGCTCTGGGCGCTACTTTTGTTGCACTGAACATGAGCCCTGAAACGCCGCAGTTTATAGCCATTGTTCTTATGGTGCTGGCAGCTATGATATGCGGAGGAATATGGGCGTTCATACCGGCATTCTTCAAGGCCAGGTGGGGAATCAACGAGACAGTGTTCACACTTATGATGAACTATATAGCAATCAAATTTGTAATGTATCTTCAGGCGGGACCATGGATGGATCCCGGCTTTAACGGATTTCCGAGAATCTCCAACTTCAGTGAGAATTTCATTCTGCCAAAGACCTGGGGTGTGAATATAGGTTGGATTTTTGCCATTCTGGGAGTCATCTTTATCTACTTTCTGATTAACCACACTAAGCTGGGTTATGAAATTTCTGTTATAGGTGAAAGTGTTGAAACTGCCAGATATGCCGGTATGAATATAGGCAAGGTTATTGTGGTTGCCATGCTGATCTCCGGCGGCCTCTGCGGGCTTACAGGCATGATTCAGGCATCGGGAATGGAGCTGACGCTTGTGTCCACCATAGCCGGAGGATGCGGTTTCACGGCTATTATAACGGCGTGGCTGTCCAAGCTTAACCCGATAATAACCCTGTTCGTTTGCCTGGCTTTTGCTATCCTGGTACAGGGGGGCGACTATATACAGATTGCACTGGGAGTTTCCAGCTCTGTATCTGATGTGGTTCAGGGTTTGATACTGTTCTTTGTCCTCGGAAGCGAATTCTTTATCAGATACAGGGTTCACCTGGGCAAGGTTAAGGAGGTGGCGTAATATGACAACATTCTTAGCGGCATGCATAGTTGCCGGAACTCCTCTGGCATTTGCTACAATCGGCGAGCTGATTACGGAAAAATCCGGGAGCATGAATCTGGGCGTTGAAGGGATGATGCTTATAGGTGCGGTTATGGGATTCACTGCAGCACAGAGTACGGGAAGTCCCGTGCTGGCAATTCTCGCCGCGGCTCTGGCAGGAGTTGCGGGTGCACTTATATTCGGAATTTTGACTGTAACCTTAAGAGCCAATCAGGTTGTTGTCGGGCTGACGCTGACCATATTCGGAACAGGGTTTGCTCAGTTTGTGGGCAGACCTCTTCTCGGTTCGACAATTCCCACCGATGTAATTAACTTCTTTGCCAAGACACCCATACCCGGTCTAAGTTCAATTCCGGGAATAGGACCGATATTTTTCAAGCAGGATCCCTTCGTGTATCTGAGCTACATTGTTACCATAATGGCTGCAATATATATGTATAAGACCAGATGGGGCAGAAATATGAAAGCCCTTGGGGAAAGCAATGAGGCGGCCGATGCCTCAGGCATAAATGTTAACCTTTATAAATATGTGCACATACTCATTGGAGGTGCTCTCTGCGGACTGGGCGGAGCCTATCTGTCGGTGGTCAGAATGCCTATCTGGCAGGAAAACATCGTAAACGGCAGAGGCTGGATTGCGGTAGCACTGGTAATCTTCGTCGCCTGGAACCCTATCAAGGGATTCTTTGGCGCCTTCCTGTTCGGCGGATTGAGCATACTGGGGCTTAAACTGCAGACCATGGGATTTGATTTCTCCCAGTATCTGTTTGATATGGTACCGTATATATGCACAATTATTATAGTCATTCTCGCAACATACAAGAACAAGCGGGAGAGTCAGCCGCCGGCGGATTTGGGGAACAACTATTTCCGGGAAGACCGGTGACGGAGGTCATGCAGAACCTCAGCAAAATCCTTGCAAAACAAAAAGCAGCATCAGGCATATGCTGCTTTTTTCCTGCAGTTTTATTTCCTACTGTAAGAAGGGAATCCATTCAATATCCGGAGGGTCCATGGAGCCGAATTTTTCGGGAATGAACTGCTCCCGTTCTCCCTCATTTGTGTCAATCTTGCCTATGGGATTCAGAGCACCGTTTTCAAATTCATAGAATGTACTGGTGCTGTCTGATGCTCCGGAAGAGCCGTAAATCTCAATGGTTCCGTCGCTGTAGACGAAAGCTCTGCATCTGTCCCACAGGCCCGTATCCAGGATCATATACGGCTCACCGCTGTCAAGGCTGTATATACCGTGATAGACAAGTTCATCATGGCTCCTCTTCTCCATGATAATGAGTTCATCGCTGCTGTCACCATCCAGATCCGTAAATCCGTAGAAGTAGTACTCGGCAGGAGAAATGCCCGAAGCCAGATTTTCCAGAAAACCGTAAGTCATGTATTCGCTTTGCAGCTGGTCGTAATCACCGGTTACATAATCATCCATTTCAAAGGTGCCCTCCTGAAACTCCAGGAGTGCTTTGGTGTGAAGGTTAATTACATTTTTATAATCTCCACTATCCTCTCCCTGCCCGCTGCATCCGGCAGAAAAAATCACCAAGAACATTATAGTCGCAGATAGGATCATAAGTCGCAGAAAGCGTTTTTTCTTCATCATAATTTCACCTCCAGTATAAATTATACTATCCTTTTATGATAAAATAAAGCCAGCTCGGAGGTAGTCATGCTGAATATTTATTATGGGAGCGAGATGCTCGACAAGGAAAAGTTCATATTTGATCATGTGGATCCGGACCGGAAAACAATAATCATTGTTCCGGATCAGTATTCTCTGCAGATGGAGAGGAATGTGCTTGAGTATTTCAGACCTAAGGCTTTGCTCAACCTGATGATTACAGATTTTTCAGCACTGGGACATAAGGCGGTAAAAAAGGCAGGGGGAAGGCAGCCGGAGCTTATAGACAAATACGGCCGGCACATGCTGCTTTCGGTAATCATTGACCGTATGGCAGATGAATTGAGGATGTACGGAAATATGAAGGGGCGCGGATCCTTCACTGCTATGATCAACCAGCTGATTTCCGAAATGAAAAGATATGGCGTAGGGCCGGAAGTACTGACTGAGGCAGTGGCGTCGGAAGACATAGGGGAGGGAACTTTCCTGAACCTGAAACTGGAAGAAATCGGTAAAATATATGCTGCCTATGAGGAAGCGGTCAAAGATAAATATCTTGACACAGAGGATTACATGGAGTTTTATGGCGATTTGCTGGCAACCTCACAGCTCACCGGGGGAGCAGATATCTGGGTGTATGGATTCGATACCTTCACACCTCTGAACATGAAGGTCATGCAAAAGCTGATGGCAGCTTCTTCCCAAATGAATGTGGTAATGACCTATGATGATGCACCGGTTGCAGCCGGCGAAGGAGGTTCGTGCAGCTTTGACGCCAGGGTGCTGACTATGGGAGGAGGAGAGGATCTCTTTGAGCTGACGGGGTTTGTAATGGATGAACTTAAAAGGATGGCAGCTGAACTGACAGGAAGTACAGACTCATGCAGCATGATGAAGATACCGGATTCATACCGCAGACCGAAACAGAAATTTGCAGATGATATGTCCTTTGTTCTGGCAGAAACATCCAACACCTATGCTGAAGCCGAGAGGGCGGCGGCCTACATTATGGAGATGGTCCGTGATGAGGGATACCGGTTTGGAGATTTTGCGGTAATCTGCAACGACATGCAGGCAGCAGGCAGAGTAATCAGAAGAACTTTTGACAGGTGGGGTATCCCTGCCTTCGGTGACTACAAGAGAAGCATCCTGCATCAGCCCTCAATTCGATTCCTTATTTCATTTCTGGAAATCATAGGAAGAGGATATGAACCGGCATCGGTTCTGGGAATAATCAAATCGGGTCTTTTGGGCTGGAGTGCCGAAGACGAGGAAATTCTTGAAAATTACATTAATGAATATAAGATTCGGGGAACCGGGTGGAAAAAGGAATTCACACGCGGCAAAGACAACTATGCAGACAAATTGACGAGGATCAATGAGATGCGAAAGTCTATTGTAGACATAATTGAGAGAGCCAGGGATGATATAGGGAGAAGGAATACTGCCGGGGACAAGATAAGGGGGCTATATGGATTTCTTGAAAATGACTTTAAAATGAGAAGCCGCATAGGAGATCTGATAAAGCGTCAGCAGGACCTGGGACTGGAAGAAAGTGCCGCTGAAACGGCTCAGAGCTGGAATGTTATCTGTGGACTGTTTGAACAGATTGACAGGATAATAGGCGAAGAAAAAATATCCAACAAGGTTCTTAAGGAATTGATTTCATCCGGTCTTGAAGAGGTAAAAATCGGTCTGGCGCCAATTACAACAGATGCGGTTATAATCGGAACTATGCAGAGAACCCGCGTCAGCAGAACGAAGGTGCTCATTGTAGTGGGAGCCAATGAGGGGCTGCTGCCCGTGGAGCAATTGGCCGGCGGGCTGCTGACCGATAAAGAAATGGAAAAGCTGGAATTGCTTAAATTGAATCTGACAAAAAAGGAGGAAGTGAAACGACGGGAAGAACAGCTGGCAATTTACCGGATGTTTGCACTGCCTCAGGACAGGCTCTATGTCAGCAGAACATTGGCAGATGAAAAAGGAGGGCTGATGCCTCCATCGGGCATTTTTACACAGCTTTTAAATATGAAAAAAGATGCGGCAGGAGAATCAGACAGAGCTGCTGTTCATGGAGATCTGACCAGCGACGATCCTTCAGAAGCAGTCAGTACACGCAGGGGAACTCTGCCATATATGGCAGAGGCCATAAGAGAATATGCCGATACGGGCAGGATAGATGATGAATGGCTGCGTGCAATGTGCTGGTATGAAAGGCATGATAAGGAAAGTCTGGACAGAATATATCGGGGATTGATTTTTGATAATCGCATGGAATCTTTAGGTCAGGCTCTGGCAAATGAGCTCTATATGGGCAGTAGTGAGAGTATTGGTGTAAGTGCATCGAGACTGGAGAAATACAGCAGCTGTCCTTTCGCACATTTTATAAGTTATGGTCTGGGGGCTCAAGAGCAGCGCGTATTTGAAGTTGACGCCCGGGAAATAGGCACGATCTATCATGATTGTCTTATGGAGTTTTCACGCACAATGGAGGAGACAAAATCCTGGGACAGCATTTCCGGCGAGCAGTGCGATCTGCTGGTCAGAAAGGTTTTGCGGGAGCTTGTGGAAGAGCCTGCTGAAAATGTTTTTAACAACAGTGCCGAGGGAGGCTTCAGGCTGGAGCGGATTGCTGACATTTGCGGCGGAGTGGCCCGGGCACTGGTTCAGCAGGTGAGAAAGGGCAATATTATCCGCATGCATTTCGAAGAGCCTTTCGGTTATCCCGGAGGAACTCTGCCCCCTGTTGAAATTCAGCTCAATAACGGCAAGAAGGCCTATTTGAAAGGTAGAATCGACAGGGTGGATGTTCTGGATGCAGGAGGCAGTGAAGCGGTCCGCATTGTGGACTACAAAACCGGAATGAGCAACAATATAGATATTGAATATTTCCGAAGCGGATACAAACTTCAGCTTATGGTATATATGAATGTGGTCAATGCCCGGCCGGCCGGCGTATTCCACTTCAGAATACGCGATCTGGAGCAGAATGCAGACAGAACCAGCACGCCCGATTCATATAAACTTGAGGGTATAATGGTAGATGATGCTGCAATACTTGAAGCTATGGATGAGGATCTTTCGGAGGGCGACTCCCGGGTTCTCCCTGTAAGGTTTGTAAAGAGTGCCGATGCATTCAGGAGCTCGGGTCAGAATTCTCATCTTATTTCACAGGAAGATTTCGAGGCTCTCTGCGAGGAAGCGAAAGATCAGATGGAGCGCATATGTAATGAAGTTTTTGAGGGCAGAATAGATATAGCGCCAAAGCGTGAACAGCGGACGGATGAGAGCGGAGCCTGCTACAATAGCTGTAAATACTGTAAGTATGGCAGTATCTGCATGTTTGATACGGGGTTTGACGGCTGCAGATATACAAAGGTTTAAGTGCCGTGCCTTTTTTTGACACACTGAGTAAGCAGATATTCAACCTGTCCGTTAATGGATCTGAAATCGTCCTCAGCCCACGCTGCAATTTCATTCCACAGCTCCGGAGAGAGGCGGAGAATCATCTGCTTTTTGGCTTTTTCCTTTGGCTTGCTCATAAGTTTTTCGCTGTCCCGGAGGGCGCGCTCCTTTATCAGGAGCGCCTTTTCTTTTTCTATGAGTTCCCTTTCCCGGGCTTTTATTTTTTCGAGAAGAGCCTTATTATCTTCAGTCATTACTATTCCTCAGTTTGATACAGATGTCCGCTAATACAGGCTTCCGCTGTTAACCACCGGCTGGGCATCCTTGTCGCTGCAGAGAACGACAAGAAGATTGGAAACCATTGCGGCTTTTCTCTCGTCATCAAGAAGGATTATGTCATCCTCTTCCAGTTGATCCAGAGCCATTTTTACCATGCCTACAGCACCCTCTACAATTTTTTCTTTTGCTGCTACTGTAGCTGCTGCCTGCTGTCTTCTCAGCATTGCCGCTGCGATTTCCTCCGAGTATGCCAGATGGGTAATCCTCACCTCTTGAATTTCAATTCCGGCTTCATCAGCCTTTTCCTGAAGTTCCGTCTTCATTCTTTCGGCAATTTCCAGGCTGGAACCCCTCAAGGTCAGCTCATCATCACCGTTATCCATAGTGTCATAAGGGTACAGGCGAGCTATGTTTCTGATTGTAGAATCGCACTGGGTAGAGAGATAACTGAAGTAGTTATCAACATTAAAGACAGCCTTGGTAGGATTTATCACTCTCCATATTACAACGGTTCCTATAATAATCGGATTACCATTAACATCATTTACTTTCTGCTGGGAATTGTTCAGGGTAATGGTCTTTGTTGAAACCTTTCTGCTGCCTGTTTTTTTGCTGCTTTTGACGGTCGGTTTTCCTTTAAGATTCGCTTCACCAACCGCTTCTTCGCCCAGAGTGATTACAGTCGGATTGGATTCTGTGGCGAAGGGATTGACGAAGAAGAAGCCGTCGTTTTTGACTGTGCCGTAGTACTTGCCGAAGAGGGTGAGTACCATTGCCTCTCTCGGATTAACAATCCTGAGTCCTGCACAGAGAAAGCTGAAAACTGTGAGTCCCAGGCATCCGAGTATAAGTCCGATGACATAAGCTGCACCGCTTCCTGCTATGATTATCCAGATCAGAAATAATATAGAAGCGATGAACCCAAGAATTATAATTATCAGCATGAGCAGTCCCGAAACCGGGTTAAGTTCTTTTTCATTGATTTCTTTCATTTTAATTATTACCCCTTTCTTTCTTATTCCTTATAAGGTGATATCATATTGATATCATAATGTTACTATTATGATTTGTCAAGGGGGTAAAAATAATTAGTTTCCCTTACAATTTCATTATTTTCTTAATACTCTTAATGATTTAGTACATTACAGTGTGATATAATACACGAGGAATGAATAATATTAACTGGTATCCCGGTCATATGAAAAAGACCAGGGAGCTGATAGAAAAAAATCTAAAAATGGTGGATGCGGTTATCGAGGTAGTTGATGCCAGGATACCGATTTCAAGCCGCAATCCGATTATAGATGAGCTGGTAAGGTCTAAATCACGGGTTATCGTACTTAATAAGTGTGATCTGGCAGATGAAAGGGCCAACAGCAAGTGGGTGGAAACCTTGCATAAAAACTCCCGTGCTCATGTTGTTACCACCAACAGCATGACCGGATCCGGTGTCAGAGAGCTGTTTAGAGTTCTTGAACGGATGCAGGAGGAGAGAAACCGGGAAAAGGACGAGTACAGAGCTGAACAGGGACTTGAGGGCAATGCCATGAAGAAAGCCTTCAGGCTGATGATTGTGGGGGTGCCCAATGTGGGCAAGTCGTCCCTTATTAACCGCATGGCGGGAAGTAAAAGTACTAAGACAGGTGATCAGCCGGGAGTGACCAGGGGCAAACAATGGCTGAAGGTAGAGAACGGAATGCAGCTTTTAGATACGCCGGGTATTCTGTGGCCGAAATTCGAAGATCCCAGAGCGGGAACCAACCTGGCCTTTTGCGGCTCTATTAAGGACGAAATCTTAGATATACCGACTCTGGCTATGAAGCTTATCGGTGTACTGACCGTACATTACCCGGATCTGCTGAAGAAGAGGTACAAGATTGATAAGCTGTTTTCTTTTGGCGACGATTCACCGGAGACAGGGATGCCTGTTGAGAGTGACGAGGACATGGCACTGGCGAACATGTATCTTCTGGCAAAGAAAAGAGGCTGTATAATGGGCGGCGGAAGGATTGACTACGAGAGAACAGGCAAGCTTATACTTGATGAATTTCGCGGGGGTAAAATAGGGCGCATCACACTTGAGTTTCCGGAGGAACAATGACGAAAGAAGAACGGCTGCAGAAAGAAAGGGAAAGGCTTGCTGAAATGAAGATGCCTGAGGCGGAACTTCACGAGGCGGGATACAGATATATTGCCGGAGTGGACGAAGTGGGACGAGGACCGCTTGCCGGGCCTGTTGTGACGGCGGCAGTTGTCTTGCCGGAAAATTTTGAAGTATTGGGTATAGACGATTCCAAGAAACTTTCGGAGAAAAAGCGTGAGGAACTTTATGATACTATACTGGAGAATGCCGTGGCTTATGGAATCGGCATGGCTGACCACGAGACCATCGATGAGATAAACATACTCAATGCCACTAAGCTGGCAATGAAGCGGGCTGTTGAATCCTGTCAGAAGATGCTGGGGAGAGAATCGGTGCTGGATCTGGTACTTGTAGATGCTATCAACATTGAAGATTTACATGTACCTCAGAAGGCGGTGATTAAGGGGGATACCAGGGTGCTGGCAATTGCGGCGGCATCCATAGTCGCCAAAGTGACAAGAGACAGGATGATGAAAGAGTATGCGAAGGAGTACCCCTGGTATTCCTTTGAGAGCAACAAGGGTTACGGAACAGCGGCACACTATGCAGGGATAAGGGAACATGGGATTTGCCCCATCCATCGCAGAACATTTCTGAAAGAAATACATTAGGCACTTATGAAGTATTTGATAGAGGCGGCTGAAGGAGCAAGGGGATAAGAGATGAAAATGAGAGTTATTGCAATAATTACGGCACTGGTGTTTCTGCTGGGAACAGCAAATGTACCTGGCAGTTAAGCTGTTGATAGTACTGCAGATTATTCAACGGGAGATGTCAGAGATTATATTGTTGAAGATGCCGCAGATGAGACTGCAGGAAGTGAACCTGAAGCTTATCAATGCAACTCGGCAGAATGTAAAGAATGCAATTGTTGAGAACGGAGCTGTTGCCAGTTCGGTTTATCTGGACAGTACATATGAGTATCTTAAGCAGGTTATAACAGCGGAAGGCACTTTTTATACCTGCAGCAATAATGAAAAAATAGGGGCGGATCACGCTGTAACTGTAATAGG
>CAYFQD010000025.1:0-9596 GCA_964345275.1 uncultured Oscillospiraceae bacterium | reverse complement strand
AGGATAAGGGATTTGCGACTGTCGGTACATACACTACCGGTGAAGCGGTCAGATATGTGGCGGCTTATGATATGCAGCCCGCTGAAACCTACGATTATAATTATCAGTATGACGGCACGGCAGGCGACGGAGAACAGTACCTGAGACCGGGCTATAAGGCGGCAAACATTTACGATGTAAAACCGGATCCGGAAGGTAATAATCAGCTTCTGAAAGCGGTGGGCTTTGTGACTCAGCTTGATGGACATTCTTCCTTCAGAATCGACATATATAAAAATGTCAACAGGAGCATAAGTCCGGAAAGCGGCCGGAAAGTGTACACCACAACCTTTGAAACGGACAATATAGGCTTTTATACGGTGCCCATTGCGGGAAAAAGGATTGTCCTTAAGCCGGGAGACAACTATTCGGTAGTCATCACATCTCAGTCGTATACATATTTAGGCGTTGAGAAATCTATGAACCGGGGTTTCGTTACCTTTAATGCGGCGTTGAAAGCGGGGGAGAGCTACATGTACTCACCCGTTTACAACAGCTGGCAGGACGCTTCTCAACTGGGATGGTGTGCCAGGATAAAGGGCTTTGTCAGGGCGGATACATCTGCCCTTGACGGATTGCATGTTCATACACTTGAAAAAATTCCGGCAAAGGAAGCTACATGCACTGAAGCCGGTCACAAAGAGTATTGGAGATGTACCGAATGCGGAGACCTTTTTGCCGACGAAGAAGGAACTCTGCAGATTGAAGAGCCGGAGACTATAAATGCTCTGGGCCATAATTTTGTGAGAGTTATTGATAAGGAACCGAAAGACGGACTGCCGGGAATGTATCACGAGAGATGCACCCGATGCGGTGCAATCCGAAACGAGAGAATGGTTATCAAGGGCAGTCTCAACAATGCTGAAATAACCATTATCGGACAGTGCACTTACACCGGAAATCAGATTAAGCCTGATATTCAGGTGATTGTCGGCGGTTCCCAGCTGGCAGAAGGAAGAGATTACACGATCGAATTTGCCAACAACATCAATGCCGGCAATGCAATTGTGATAATCAGGGGCATAGGAGACTTCGAAGGAAGAGCAGGCAAAACCTTCAGGATTAATCCTGCTCCGATAACGGGCATAGAGCTTTCTCGGAGAAGCTTTGTTTATACAGGAAAAACTCTGAGACCGGAAGCTGCGGCTGTATATGCGGGAGGGGCAGTCCCGAAAGACGGATACAGTGTAACTAACGCCGGCGGCAGGGCAGTAGGCACATACACAGGCACCCTCACCAGGAACTTTACCGTCAGACCCCGGGGCACAAGTATAAACAGATTGTATAGGAAAAACCGGGCCTTTGCAGTAAAATGAAAGGCTCGAAAGACGCGGATGAATAAGTCCCGCGTAACCGGATATCGTATCAGATACAGCAGATATGCAGATATGTCCAAAGCCAGCACCCGTGTTGTTAAGGGGTATAAGTGCACTTACAGGACTATTAACAAACTCAGAAAGAGAACCAGATACTATGTAAGAATTCAGACATACATGGTAGTAAAGGGAAAAACCTACTATTCCGACTGGAGCCGTGTAAGATCCGTCAGGGTGCGTTAAATCTATACATTTATAAAAGGAGAAACCCGCAGAAAAGCGGGTTTTTGTTTTGGCATTTTTTGCTGTATATGTTTATATTTCTATGCCTTGACATCTGTTTCTGTTATAATGGCTGTGTATGTTTATGTAAAAGAAAAAAGTTGTCCGCTATATCGGACAGGATTGAAAAACAGACAAAAGAGTGCAATGGGCATATGAAAATAGAAGTTGGATTTGGAACCGGGATCCAGAGACTGGAGATTCCTGAAAAAAACATAATAAAGGTATTAAGGGCGGGCACAGGCTTGCCGGGACCCACGGGGGAAAAGGCGGTGTCAGAGTCGCTGGCTGAGCCTGTAAAATCTCCCAGACTCAGGGATATTGTCAGACCCGGAGAAAAGATTGCAATTGTTACCAGCGATATTACCAGACCAATGCCCACTCGGGCAGTAGCACCGTATATACTTGAAGAGCTCTATGAGGCCGGAGTCGCAAAGGACGATATTACCATAGTGTTTGCACTGGGAGCTCACAGACCTCATACCAGAGAGGAAATGATAGAGCTTGTGGGAGAAAGGGTATACCGCGAAATAAGGTGTGTGGACAGTGACCCTGCTGATTGTATCAATATGGGTTTCACCGGAAGGGGGACACCGGTAGACATAACGAGAATTGTGGCTGAAGCGGACAGGAGGATTTGCCTGGGCAATATAGAATATCACTATTTTGCCGGGTATTCCGGAGGAGCCAAGGCTCTCATGCCGGGAGTGTCTACGCCGGAAGCCATACAGGCCAATCACAGAATGATGACTCATCCGGATGCCCGCATAGGAAAGCTGGCCGGAAATCCCATACGAGAGGATGTAGAAGAGGCGGCAGACATGGTGGGGATCGACTTTATATGTAATGTGATTCTTGATGAAAACAAGCAGATAATTTATGCGGTAAGCGGTGATGTTACGGCTGCCCACCGAAAGGGTTGTGCACTTCTGGATGACATTTACCGGGTGGAGATACCGGAACTTGCTGATATTGTCATTGTTTCCCAGGGTGGGGCGCCGAAAGATCTCAATCTGTACCAGACACAAAAGGCACTGGACAATTCCAAGTTTGCGGTAAAAGACGGCGGAACCATAATACTGGCAGGATCCTGCAGAGAAGGATCAGGCAATGAAGTCTTTGAGGAATGGATGACATCGGCCGATTCACCGGAAGAGATTGTGGAGAGGATCGGCAGGGAATTCATACTGGGGGGACACAAGGCAGCGGCCATAGCCATGGTAATGGAAAAAGCTCATATAAGTCTGGTGTCTGAAATGGAAGCGGATTTTGTCAGGAAATTATTCATGGAGCCATACTCTAATCTGCAGCAGGCATTTGATGATGCAATAGATAAACACGGAAAGGATGCGAAGGTAGTCGTTATGCCCTACGGCGGATCGACACTTCCGAAACTCATATGAGAACAATATATTTTGACTGTACCGGAGGAGTCAGCGGCGATATGGTGTTGAGAGCTCTGGAAGAGCTGAGCGGCCACGCACATGTTCACGGCCGCAGCTACAGCGAGGTAAAAAACATCATAGATTCAGCGCAGGATTATGCACGGAGAATATATGAAGTAGTTGCCGGGGCCGAAGCCGAAGTTCACGGGGAAACCACTGAAACCGTTCACTTCCACGAGGTGGGGAGAGACGAGGCTATAAAAAATGCACTGGGAATCGGAATGGCCCTGGGCAGACTGCAGGTGGACAGAATACTGGTATCATCCATATACGATGGCAAAGGCCATGTAAATTGTGCACACGGCCGCATTCCTGTACCGGTACCCGCTGTCCGGGCGATGATGAATCAAAGCCGCAGAGGAGACCCGGGACCGGGGCATGGTTATGATTTCAGGACGGCTGAAGATGTTAATACGGAAATGGTGACACCCAGCGGACTGGCGAGCCTCATTGGAATCGGAGCTGAACCGGCACCTGAAGGCTTCACTGTTACCGGAAATGTAATCGCTGTGGCGAAGGCAAAGGGAACCCGCCATACTGGCCGTGAAGGGCTTAAGGCCCTTCTGATTGAAGATTAAGACGAACAATGTGATACAGATAACAAGGAGAAGCATACAAAAGGAGAAGCATACACAAGATGAAAACGAGAGAAAAGAACCTGGCTAAGACATACAATCCTAAGGATTTCGAGGACAGAATTTATGAACAGTGGGAAAAGAGCGGTGCCTTCAGAGCGCATCGGGATCCTGACAAAAAGCCGTTCACAATTGTAATGCCGCCGCCGAATATTACGGGGCAGCTTCACATGGGACATGCACTCGACCAGACACTGCAGGATGTACTGACCAGATTCAGGAGACTTCAAGGTTACAGTGCCCTGTGGCTTCCCGGAAGTGACCATGCATCAATAGCCACTGAAGTGAAGGTTGTAGAGAAAATCAGAGAAGATGAAGGACTGGAAAAGGAAGATCTGGGACGGGAGGAATTTCTGAAGAGAGCCTGGGAGTGGAAGAGAGTATACGGAGGAAAAATCACTGAACAGTGCCGTAAGCTGGGTGATTCCTGTGATTGGGAAAGAGAAAGATTCACCATGGATGAGGGCTGCAACAGAGCGGTTAATCAATTCTTCGTCCGGCTGTATAACAAAGGGCTGATATACCGTGGCAATCGTCTGATTAACTGGTGCCCGGAATGCGGGACTTCCCTTTCGGATGCGGAAGTTGAGCATGAGGATAAGAACGGTCTCTACTGGTATTTTAGGTATCCCGCGGCAGACGGCGGGGAAGGTGTTGTTGTGGCAACATCCAGACCTGAGACCATGTTCGGAGATGTGGCTGTTGCGGTTCATCCCGATGATGAGAGATATAAGGAACTGGTTGGAAAAAATGTTATTCTTCCGCTTGCAGGCAGGGAAATACCTGTAATTGCCGACCCTTATCCTGATCCGGAGAAGGGAACGGGAGCAGTAAAGATTACGCCTGCCCATGACGAAAATGACTTCATGGTCGGACAGAGAAATAATCTGCCGAGCCCATGCTGCATCAATGAAGATGCCACCATGAACGAGATGGCAGGCAAGTATGAAGGTATGGACCGCTATGAGTGCCGCAAGGCCTGGGTTGCGGATCTGGAAAAAGGCGGTTTCCTTGTAAAGACCGAGGAAATGGTTATCCCCGCGGGAACATGTTACAGGTGTAACACTGTAGTGGAACCTATGCTTTCGGATCAGTGGTTTGTGAAGATGGAAGATCTGGCCGGGCCGGCCATGGAAGTGGCCAGAAACGGTAAGCTCAGACATGTACCTGAAAGATTTGAAAAAACATATCTGCACTGGCTTGAGGAAATACGGGACTGGTGTATATCCAGGCAACTTTGGTGGGGGCACAGAATACCTGCCTGGTACTGTGATGACTGCGGTGAAATAACCGTTTCAGAAGAAGTTCCGACTGCCTGCGGCAAGTGCGGCAGCTCAAACATAAGACAGGACGAAGATGTTCTTGATACATGGTTCTCTTCGGCTTTATGGCCGTTCTCAACACTGGGCTGGCCCGACGAAACAGAAGATTTCGCTTATTTCTATCCTACGACGGTTCTTGTAACAGGTTACGATATAATTTTCTTCTGGGTAGTGAGAATGGTATTTTCTGCTCTGGAAACCACCGGCAGCGTTCCTTTTGACGATGTTTATGTTCACGGGCTGGTAAGAGATTCACAGGGAAGAAAGATGAGCAAATCTCTGGGAAATGGTATCGATCCGCTGGAGATTATAGATAAGTACGGTGCAGATGCCCTCAGATTTATGCTGACCACAGGTATAACACCGGGCAATGACATGAGATTTAAGGAGGACAGACTGGAGTCCTCAAGAAACTTTGCCAATAAGCTCTGGAATGCATCCAGATTCGTAATCATGAATCTGCAGGATGAAAACGGCGAATTCCTGCCGATGGCAAAGTGTTGCGACGACTGCTGCGGCAGGGCCTGCTGCAGCGATATTGCCGTTAGCGGCGACATCAGAGATGAGGATAAGTGGATATTCAGCAGGCTGAACGATGCTGTAAAATATATTACCGATGCAATGGAGCGATATGATCTGGCCCTGGCGGGACAGCGTGCATACGATCTCATATGGAACGAATTCTGCGACTGGTATATAGAGATAGTTAAAGAGAGACTTTACGGCGAAGATGAAGAGGACAAGAAGGTTGCCCGATATACGCTGGTAAGAGTTCTCAAGGAGATGCTTACATTGCTTCACCCTTTCATGCCGTTCATTACTGAGGAAATCTGGAGCTATCTGCCGCAGGAAGAACCGGACGAAGATAATCCGCATGGCTTCCTGATCAAGGGAGACTGGCCCGAATACAATGAAGCGCTCACTTTTCCTGCTGAAACGGAGAAGCTGGAGATGGCCATGTCCATCATAAGGAGTATCAGAAATATCAGAGCGGAAGCCGATGCTTCACCAGGTAAGAAGCTGACTGCGGTAATTCTCTGTGGTGAAGGCAGGGAGGATGTAGTAAGAGCCGGTGAAAGATACATCAGGAAGCTCGCAAACATTACAGAAATAACATTTATCAGTGATAAAAAAGATGTGCCGGAAGAGACAATGTCGGCGGTGGTTGACGGTGCTGAAGTGTACATTCCGCTGGATGATATTATGGATTATGCAGCGGAGCTTGAGAGATTAACCAGGGAAAAGAAGAGGCTGGAAAGTGAAGTGAAGAGAGTTGCCGGCAAGCTGTCCAATCAGGGATTCGTAAGCAAAGCTCCGATCAGAGTCGTTGAAGAAGAAAAGGCCAAGCAGGCTATGTACGAGGAAATGCTTGCTAAGGTTGCAGACAGACTGAAAACAGTTGAACAAAAGGTTAAATAATGAAATCAGCAGTAGAGAAATTTCAGGAATTCGATAAATTCGGCAGCATACTCGGCCTGGAAAGGGTTAATGAGCTTTTGAACAGACTGGGAGATCCTCATCTGGGACTGCGCTGCATACATGTGGCCGGAACCAACGGAAAGGGATCCACATGCAAATACCTGGAACAGGGACTGGCGGCCTGCGGGTATAGCGTAGGCCTGTATACATCGCCGTATATAGAAATTTTTAATGAGAGAATCCGGTGTGACGGTCAGCTGATTACCGATGAGGAACTGGAACTGTATGGAGAACAGGCCCTTGCCAGAGCAGATGAAATGGTTGGGGACGGGCTGGATTCGCCCACGGAATTCGAAGTGGTCATGGCAACGGCATTTATGTATTTCAAAGCCAGAAAGCCGGACTTCGTGATTCTTGAAGCGGGTATGGGCGGCATCGGTGATGCGACCAATGTTATAACGGAACCGCTGGCAAGTGTATTCACTAATGTTGACTTTGATCATATGCATGTACTCGGCAGCACGTTGGCGGAAATCGCTGCCGATAAAGCGGGAATAATCAAGTCGGGCTGTCCGGTCATTTCTAATGTAGGAGTCACCGGGGAAAGTGCCGATGAAAGAGGCATAGCCCGCCAGATCCGTGAGGCAGCGGCGGTAATTGCAAAAACAGCATATGATAAAGGCTCCCGGTTTTATGATATTTCAAAAATAAAAGCGACGATTGACTGGGCGACACCCTTCAGACAGCAGGTCAGCATGACTCTGTGGGAGACGGATTACAGTGAAGTAATAACATCCATGGTGGGAACCCACCAGGCGGAAAATCTGAAAACAGCACTGGCGGTTCTGGAGATTTTGCGTAAAGGCAGAGTAATTCGCGTAGAGAGAAATGTGCTTTATGAGGGTCTGAAGAGAGCTGTTCAGCCCGGTCGTTTCGAGATTATGCGGAATGGTGCGGAAGGCGGCGGAGATGGCCCTATGTACATCATAGACGGTGCACATAACGATGCGGGTGCCTCCGCGCTGGCAGAGACCATGAACAGGCATTTCAGCGGAAAGAGAATACTGATTGCCTGCGGCATGGTTGAAAAGAAGGAGACAGACAAAGTGCTCAGGCACTTTGCAAATATAACGACTGATTTTATTATCACTCAGCCAAATTATGAGGGGAGTGCCATGGCAGCTTCAGAGCTGGCGGAGAAACTGGAATCAGTCAGAGGTGAGACGGGAAAAGATATTGTCATCAGGGGTATAGCGCAAAACCCTCAGGAAAGTGTGGACATTGCCGGAGAAATCGGCGGTGAATATGATGTGGTGCTTTTTGCGGGGTCGCTCTATCTGATCGGGGAAATCAGAAGCATATTAAGAGAGGCAGACAAATACGATTGCGGCCGGAGGCTTAGATACGAGAGGAATCAGAAATGAATATTGAATCAAAGGGCAGACTTCTGCTGTATTATAATCCCTATTCGGGCAACGGTATGTTTAAGAATAATCTGGATATGATTATAGAGGAATGTCAGGCCAAAGGATTTCTGGTTGTGCCGGTTCGTGCACAACATGGTGTCAGTATAAGTAAAGCTATGGAGGGGATTGATCAGAGTAAATTTGACAGGATATTAGTGGCAGGCGGAGACGGTACCGTGAACATCTGCGTAAACGCCATGGTGAATAACGACATTTACCTGCCCCTCGCTATCCTGCCTTCGGGCACGGCTAACGATTTTGCTTACTATTTTGAACTGCCTTCGGACCTGGGAAGTCTGCTGGATATTGCTCTTGGCGAAAAGACTACCAGGGTAGATGTTGGAGTTGTAAACAATAAATACTTCGTAAATGTTACAGCTCTCGGCGGAGTGGTTGATGTGAGCCAGAAGACGGACCCTAATCTTAAGAGTGCCATCGGCCCGCTGGCTTATTACCTGCAGGGTGCCCGTGAGCTGGTGCAGCTGCATCCGCTGCCGGTAACCCTTACTACGCCGGAGGAGGTCTATGAGGAAGAAATATATTTTATGACAGTTCTTAACGGCGAGTCGGCCGGAGGCTTCAGAAAGCTGTCACCTCAATCATCCATGAGTGACGGCAAGCTGGATGTGGTGGCTTTTAGAAAGATGCCCATTGTGGAATTCGCCCCCTTGCTCTTTGAGGTGATAAGCGGCAGGCATCCGGACAACAAGAATGTTCTTTACTTCCAGACTTCGTCTTTGAGAATCGAGTCTCCCGAAGAAATATCGACAGATGTCGATGGCGAACACGGTGAGAAGCTGCCGCTGGAATTCAGCGTGCTGCACCGCAGACTGGAGGTATTTGTATCAAAATATACCTGGAAGTACGACCATAAATAATAGTAGCAGATAGAGATGACCCCACGGAGGAAAATAAGTGATTAATTTTAAAATAAGCGAGACTGATGAGTATGACAAACTGGTTCCTTTTCTGATAGAACAAGAACTGGAATTTACAGAAGAAGATCTTTGGGAAGTCCCGACAGATCTGGTTAAGTGCTGGGAAATAACAGAGGGTACGGGAACAATTCCGGATGACGGGCAATCCGATGAATTAATCGGTGAGTATGGTCGTATAATCGGAGCTTTTGTTCTGGCCAGGCGTGATGGGGAGTTCATATGTGATGGAATAGCTGTCGATCCGGAATACAGGGGTATGAAGCTGGGAAAGGCTCTGCTTGATTTAGCCGTTGAAGAAGTGCTGAGGCTGGGCGGCAATAAAATGTATCTGGTTGCCAGGGCACCGGGTTTCTTTCGCAAATACGGATTCAAAACCATACTGGCAGAGGGTGCACCGAATTTCTTTGAGTGCAAGTCCTGTCCTCAGTATGGTGTGAGCTGCAGCCCGGAGGTTATGGTTCTGGAAATGTAAATACAGGGAGAGAGAGAAGGCGATGTTGAAGAGAAAAGAATTAAAGCTGACAATAATCGGTCTGCTGGTAGCGTCACTGATGATGCCGGCCGGTTTCACTGCGGAAACTCATGCAGCATCGGAAAGCAGCGGATAGAAGACGGAGAAAAAGGCCGACAGCTGGAGATTCGGTGACGGAATGATTGACGAGAATGCCGTTGAGGAAGAATTTGGTGCCAACAAAGAGGAGTATGACGATATCAAGTGGTACAGAAATGCCAAT
>CAYFQD010000024.1:0-27426 GCA_964345275.1 uncultured Oscillospiraceae bacterium | reverse complement strand
TCGCTTCTTCTTCAGCCTTGACACGAGCCTCTTCCTCCGCCCTGACTTTAGCTTCCTCTTCAGCTCTTATTCTCTCTTCTTCAGCAATTTTTCTTTCTTCTTCAAGCTTCTCACGGGCTTCTTTCTCTGCCTGGGCTCTTGCTTCTTCAATGGCTCTTTCCCTTGCTTCCGCTTCCAGCCTCGCCTGCTCCTTGGCCGCCTCCTGGGCTTCAATTCTCTTCAGAACATCTGATTCAAAAGCCTTTGGTTCATACGGTCTGACAGCCCCTTCTCTCTCCAGAAAAGCATCCATGGAAGTATCGGGAACACGGGCTTCAAACCTCTCCGCGGCTCGCTCCTCGGCAACAGACTTCTCCTGACCGATTGCTCCGGCAGCCTTAACCTTTTCATATTCCTTGTTGAGCAGCTGCTGAAACTCCTCATTCTTCGAATTAAATGTATAAAATTTATCCACCTTTTCTGCTGTACTCAGCTTTTCCGGTTCAGCAGCGGATTCCTTCTGCCCCGATGCTGGTGTTTTAGGTATTATATCTTCGGTTCTAAGTATATCAGATTTTGCCTTTACCTCTGCAGCCATCTCGCCTGGGAGCTCCCGGGTATATCTATCATTAATATCCTTGGGATCAGCATTCCAGTCAAAATCAATTTCTTCTGTTTTTGTAACAGCATTCAAGTCGGGATATGAGGAGTCATTCCACTGGAATTCCTCGAAAAATGATTTCGTCTTTGATGGCTCCTCCTGAACAGGCTCAGATGCCGGCTCTTTAGGGATTTCTTCAACTGCGGCTCCGCAATAGCTGCAAAACAGCGCATCTTCCGGTATCTGCTTTCCGCATTTGGTACAAAACATAGCGTCCTCCTAAATTTATCCTTTATTATCTGATCAGCTTTTCCAGTTCAGAACTGGTGTACTTCTTCCCACTCTTGCCTACGGCGTAATCAACATTCTCCACTGGGCTCAGCTGGTTTATTGCTTCCGGTTCGGGTTCATATGCCGGCTCCGGTTCATACATCGGCTCCGGTTCCGGTACATGCATCGGTTCCGGCTCTTTAATCACGGTTTCAGGTATTTGTACTTCCGGCTCCTCACCGTGAAGCGTTCTTCGTGTAAAATCATCAAAATCGTTCACCGTTTTTTCTATTCCGAGAATATCACTGAGCTTATCAATATTCTCCTCACATCCGGCCGCCTGATTTAATCCAGTTACGCTCGCTGCCGGTTCACTGCAGGTGACATCTTCAAAAGTGGCTACATCAACAAAATCTTCTGCACCTCCCAATTCATCTATCAGGTCATTCAGCTCAATTTCCCAGCTTTCTTCCGGTGCCGCATCCTGTGAAATGACAACGCCTTGCTGCTCCTGCGGAACCGCTTCCATGTACACAGGCATTTGTACGGAAGAATCTGCCTTTGAATTCTTCTGAATCATTGCCGCATGTTTTTCAGTAGAATCTTCCTGTCGGTTCAGCTTGTACAAGATCAGCCCGTTAATCTCTTCCACATCTTGTTCAATGTGCTGAATCTTTTTCTTAAATTCTTTAGTTTCTTTATGATTGGCAGAAATTGCAACGATACACAAGAGGCAGAAAATAATAAATATAACAGCCAGAACGATTGCTATTACCATAGTCATCGCCATTTGCGCACTCCTATTCTTAAAATCTGTAATTTCATTTGAATACAAATTTCATATCCTATCTCATATAACAGACTATATTATACAATAAAAAGGTGGCAATTACCACCTTTCTGTACCAGTTTTTTACACCTATTTCTTCCGGCTTTTATTGTAATATGCGACTTACTGTCACTTGTCTGAAAAGTCCTCAAGGGACATCTGACCCGCTACCCCTTCTGCTGTTGTCACTCTCTCATCTGCGTCGGATACAAATCCCTCAATATCTTCAATTTCGGGAAGATCTTTAAGGGATTCAAACTCAAATTGTTTAAGAAACTCATCAGTTGTCCCGTAAAGTATCGGCCGGCCCACCGCATCGGAACGTCCAACCGCGGCGACGAGGTTTTTACCCATAAGCCCGTCCATTACTCTATCACATCTGATTCCTCTGATTGATTCGATCTCACCCTTTGTTACCGGCTGTCTGTACGCAATGATTGCCAGGGTTTCCAGGGCAGACTGTGACAGCCTCCTGTGTTTGACGGGAGTACAAAGCCTTTCGATGTAGTCCAGGTTCTCCTTTCTGGTCACAAACTGAAAGCTCTTGTTCACTTCTCTTATTACGATACCTCGCCCTTCCTGCTCATACTCCGCCTGCAGTTCCTTGCAGCATTCATATATCTCGCTTTTATCAACATTAAAAACATCAGCAACAGACTTTATGTTCAGAGGTTCACCCCAAACAAACATCATTGATTCAATTGCCGACTTTATTGTCTTGTTACCTGCCATCACTGCCCTCTTCATTCTCTGTAAACAGTTTATCTGTTGGAGTTATTTTTATATCTCCGAAAAGTCTTTTCTGTCTGGCTTCCAGTTTGTGCTCCTTTATCATTTCCAGAACCGAAGTGAATGTCACCGAAATATCATATTTATCATCCTTCCTTCGTATCAGTTCCGTGAAATTCACGCTGCGTGCCGGATTCTTTCTGAAAAATCTCTTTATATCAGCTGTTCTGATTTCTGATGTTATCCTCTGTTTATCAGTTCTTATATGATGCTCTCTTATCTCAGACAGTTTCTTCTTTCTCTGCAGAAACGCTTCAAAGGCTTTGCGGAACTGTTTCTCGTCCAACACAAGAAATTCGTCCCTCTCACCGGTATATTGAGTAATATCTTCCTTGGGCTTTTCCAGTGCCGCTTCAGCACCGAGCTTTCTCTCTTCGAGCATTGCCGATATTGCCTTGAACTTCTTGTATTCTTCCAGTTTAGCAACAAGCTGGGTTCTCGGATCCTCGTAAGGTTCTTTTTCCAAATCATCAACGGCCGTTCTGGGAAGCAGCATTCTTGATTTGATTTCAAGAAGCTCTGCCGCAAGCACCATAAACTCCGCCGCAAGATTGATATCAGACCCCTTCATTTCCTCAACATAAGCAATGTATTGAGTTGTAATCTCCGAAATCCTTATGTCATATATGCTCATCTTCGCATTTTCTATGAGATAAACAAGCAGATCAAAAGGTCCTTCGAAAACATTAAGTTTTACTCTGTAATTCATGGAATCATTCTACCATAACCTGATTCAATATCAAGTTTATTAGACCTTGAGAGCCGTAAATGTTATAATACTTCTGAACAAATTAAAGCGGTTATGAGGGAGGAGAAAAAATGAAAGTAGCGATTAACGGTTTCGGAAGAATCGGCAGACTGACTTTCAGGGAAATCTTTGATGACGAAGACGTTGAAGTTGTGGCCATTAATGACCTGACAAGCCCGGATATGCTGGCTTATCTTCTGAAAAACGACAGTGTACAGAAAAAATATGACAAAGAGGTTTCCTGCGGAGAAGATTGCATTATAATCGAAGGGGTTTCTGTCCCCGTATTTAAAGAGCCGGATCCTGCCAGGCTTCCGTGGAAAGATTATAATATAGATATAATTCTGGAATGTACAGGACTATTCTGCAGCAAAGAAAAGTCGCAGGCTCACATCGATGCAGGAGCAAAAAAGGTTTTGATTTCAGCACCTGCCGGAGATGATTTGCCTACGATTGTATATGGAGTTAATCATGAAACCCTGACTGCCGAAGATGCTATTGTCAGCGGAGCCTCCTGCACAACTAACTGTCTGGCCCCTATGGCGAAGGCTTTGAACGGGTATAGAGAACTTCGTACAGGTTTTATGACCACAATCCACGCATACACCGGCGATCAGATGCTCCTCGATGGTCCTCACCGCAAAGGTGATTTCAGAAGAGCGAGAGCGGGAGCTATAAATATTGTTCCAAACAGTACCGGTGCCGCCAAGGCTATCGGTCTGGTTATTCCGGAGCTTGACGGCAAACTTATAGGCTCCGCTCAGAGAGTTCCCGTTCCATCAGGTTCTCTGACGATTCTCGATGCAACTCTGAAGGATGAAACAGAAACAGTCAGCGTTGAAGGTCTCAACCGGGCTATGTGGGATGCAAAAAACGATTCTTTCGGATATACCGACGAGGAAATTGTTTCCAGTGATATAATCGGAATGTCTTACGGTTCGCTTTTTGATGCCACTCAGACTCTGGCCCAGAGGTGCGGCACGCAAATATATGAAGTCAGGGTTGTTGCCTGGTACGATAACGAAATGAGCTATGTGAACCAGCTGAAAAAAACGCTGCTGTATATGGGGCATCTTAAATAGCTCTTAATCTATTACCGGCTCGTATCCATCATAATCTCCCGCTGCAATGGAGACAATTGTACTGAGAGTTCTGTCGATGTCAGCTTCCGTGCAGTAGGGAGCCAGGCCCAGTCTGACTACGCCGCCGGTTTCCAGAAGACCTAATGCCTTAATCGGTTCGATTGCATAGAAATCGCCGTTCCAGCAGTTGATTGCCTTGGAGCCCAGAACCCTGGCAACGAATTCGTTGGAATAATTATCCATTGTGAATACAACAGTCGGTGTTCTCGGCTCGCCTTCTGCCGGGCCGTAAACATTTACCCCCGGTATCCTTCTGAGACCTCTTCGCAGTTTATTGCCGAGCGGCTCTTCATAGGCATCAATTGCAAGCATGCCTGCAACAACATACTTCCTTCTTCCTTTCAGACCTTTAACCTCTTCCTCAAAATATTCGATATATTTCTCCCCGATAGAAGCGATAAAATCCACTGTCGCCTCACAGCCGCGAAGAAGTTCATACTGCGGAGTACCCATATGAAACTGTCTTGCCCCCTCTGACACATCCTCTGCGCCCGCATTGCTGAAATCGATTCTGTCCACATGTTCTTTCTTAAGATAGATGAGTCCCATGTGGGGACCAAAAAACTTATATGGCGAACATACGAGACAGTCAGTATCTATCTCCTTAACATCAATCGGCAGATGCGGGGCATAATGCACAGCATCAACTACCGTAAATGCTCCCGCCTTGTGTGCTTCATCAATAAACTTTTTAACATCCGTTATCGTTCCAAGTCCATTAGATGCCCAGTTTACGGCGACAATCTTTGTCCTGTCGCTCAGCTTGGCTTTGAAATCATCAAAATCCAGCTGCTGGGTTTCAGTATCCAGCCTGACCATCTTAATTTCACAACCGAACCTGGCAAGGGACTGCCACGGCGCGATATTGCACTGGTGGTCAATCTCGGTAACGATCACTTCATCACCCGGCTTCAGCTCCTTACTGAGATTCATAGCCAGGTTATAACAGTTCTGTGTAGATGAGCAGTTGTATCCCACTTCCTCCACATCACAGCCCAGGAAATCCGCTCCCGCCTGTCTGGCCGCAACCTCAATATCTCCCTGCTTTAAGCCTGCTCTGAAATTGCCGTCCTCATTAGCATTGTCATTGATCATGTATTCAGTTATTGCATCCAGGACTCTCTGGGGAACCTGGGTGCCTCCCGGGCCATCCAGATAGGCGATCGGTATCGCGTTTACTTCCAGTCTGCAAGCCGGAAATTCCCGGCGCAAAGCCTCTACATCAAATTTAAAAGTCATTTTTTTACCTCCATCTGCTTACATATTATATTGCTATTATATCCTCTTTGACAGCAGAGGCAAGCAGTATATATTTTTATCCGCAAAAGAAAAATCCCGCACAATGTGCGGGATTTTTCAGGTATTTAGATGAATATTACACCGATATTCGTATCTGCAATAATATTATCTACTTACATTCAATTTGTTCTTACAGCTTGAATTCTGCCTTAGCATCAGCCAGTGATTCGTCAAGTCTCTGAAGAACTAAGTCGATAGTTTCGTACTTCAGTACTGCAGGCGGCTCGATTCTTACTGTCTTAGCGTTAACAAGAGTTCCTGCCGTCATTACCTTACGAGCAAACAGACCCTGAGTTACCTTGTAGCCAACTTCTGCTTCTGGGAATTCCATAGCAATCAGCAGGCCTGCGCCTCTGTATCCAACAAGAACTGTAGGATACTTTTCCATCAGCTTGTCGAGTCCCTTCATGATGTAGTTACCCTTCTCTTCGCAAACCTTGGAAATGTCGTTTTCGAGGACATATCTGATAGTTGCGATTGCTGCTGAGCAAGCCAGAGGGTTTCCTCCGAAAGTAGGTGATCCGAGAATCCATGGATTTTCGAATATCTTACCTTCTTCGCCTGTGCCTGCACCTGACTTCTCATAGCACCAAGGTCTTGCAATGATGCCTGTAATAGGCATGATGCCGCCGCCGAATGCCTTACCGTAAGTCATGATATCAGGAACTACTCCCTCAGCTTCAACTCTGAACAGTGAGCCTGTTCTTCCCATACCTGTCTGAATCTCGTCACAGATCATAGCTACGCCATACTCGTCACAGATTCTTCTAACTTCTTTCAGGTATCCCTTAGGAGGGATGATAACGCCGGCTTCACCCTGGATCGGCTCAATGATAACACCTGCAACCTTTTCGCCTACTGTGTGCAGGTTCTTGATTGCAGCTTCCAGAGCTTCTGCGTTACCGAACTCAACATGCTGTACCTGCTGGATCATCGGAATGTAATCTTCTCTGTAAGCGCCCTTGCCACCCATTGAGATAGCACCCATGGACTTGCCGTGGAATGCTCCTACAGTTGAGATGTACCATCTTCCGCCTGTAGCCAGTCTTGCCAGCTTCAATGCCATTTCAACAGCTTCTGCTCCACCGTTTGTGAAGAAGCAGTACTGCAGATCTCCAGGAGTAATCATTGCTACCATCTTAGCAAGATATCCTCTCAGCGGGTCAATCAGTTCCTGTGAGTGCAGAGCATACTTGTTCAGCTGTGCCTGTACTGTCTTCAGAAGTTCCGGGTTTCTGTGTCCGCAAGTGTAGATTCCGAATCCACCGAGGCAGTCAATGAACTCAACGCCGTTCAGGTCTTCGAAATGTTCTTCTGAATCTGTCCACTCAACGAAAGCAGCGTCAGTTGATACTGACTTTCTGTACTCTAACCAGCCAGGGTTAACGTTTTCGTTAAAGTTTTCGATTGACTCGTCATGAATAGCAATCTTGTCTTCTTCTGTAAGTTCATCTTTTTCAATGTAGCTAATAACTCTCTTAGCTAACTCTAATGCTGCAGCTTTGTTCATTTCAGTCATGTGTTTGACCTCCTTAAATAGAAAAATGAGTTTTGTCGCCACCCCGAATCGGCGGCTACCGGTATAACTTCTGACTATATTATATCCAAAAAGTATGCCAACTAACTTGCTAACTTGTACTAACTTGTTTGCCAATTAGTTAAATAGTCTGACAACTCCAGTGTTTTCAATGCTTATATCGCTTGTAAAATTTAAAATTTATTATTTTTACATGAAAAAACGGCATATTTTTTACCTGTGGCTGTAAAAAAATGCCGTTTTCTGTCTCGTTTATGCAACTTTTTGTGTTTTATATTCTTATTTATAATACGCAGCTATGCAAATCTCAAAGAATAAACACATGATTAGTTTGCTATATTCGGATGTTCCTAAGCCTCAATGCATTAAACACCACGAAGACTGAGCTGAGACTCATGCATGCCGCACCTATCATCGGATTAAGCAATATCCCGAAGAAAGGATACAGCACCCCGGCCGCAACAGGTATGCATATAATGTTGTAGGCAAATGCCCAGAAAAGATTTTGCTTGATGTTCTTAATAACCTTCCTGCTTAATCTTATCATTCTGGGGACATCACATAGATCATCCCGTACCAGAACCACATCTGCAGACTCAACGGCAATGTCTGTCCCCGAGCCTATCGCTATCCCTATGTCTGCCCGCATTATAGCAGGCGCATCATTGATGCCGTCTCCGACCATGGCTACAACTGCTCCTGTTCTGCTCTGTATCTCCGCTATAACCTTATCCTTGTCCTGCGGCAGAACCTGGGAATAAACTTTATCAATCCCCACCTCTCTGCGTATAGCATGTGCCGTTGCCTCATTGTCACCTGTCAGCATTGTCACATCTATTCCCATGTTTCTCAGCTGCGTGACCGCAAGAAGGCTTGTCGGTTTCGGCCCGTCGCGCAGAGCCACTATACCCAATAGTTTGTACCCTTCTTTACTATTGCTCTCTGATTCTACATAGTAGATTACCGTCTTCCCCTGCGCTGACCGTCTTCTCCCCTTTAAAAGCACCTCCTTCATGCCATCGGACAAGCCACCGGTCTCAAAGTAAGTTAACACGCCGCTTTCTCTGAGAAGCGCTTCATTGCCGGCGATGTAAGTCTTGCCTCTAAATACGGACCTGACTCCTCTTCCCGGCAGTTCTTCAAATGCACTGAGCTCGGGAAGTCCGGTTGTTTCTCGGGTTCCTGCTTCAATAACCGCTTTTGCAAGAGGGTGCGTTGAATGTTGTTCAATGGTTGCCGCCAATACTATATCAAAATCCACGGACAGGGCAATTACATCGGTTACCTGAGGAATGCCTACTGTAATGGTCCCCGTCTTATCCAGAACCACCGAGCTGATGCTGTGTGCCTTCTCTAAAATTTCCGCCGATTTGATAAGAATTCCGTTCTCCGATCCCCGTCCTGTTCCCGCCATGATAGCTGCCGGTGTCGCCAGCTCCAGTGCACAGGGGCAGGCAATTACCAGTACGGTTATTCCTGTCATTATGGCACGGGTCGCCTCCATTCCGGCAGCAAGCCATATCATCGTTGCCAATACAGCAATCACCATTACTGCAGGAACAAAAACTCCCGCAACCTTATCAGCTGTTCCGGAAATCGGAGCCTTGGAGGTTCCGGCTTCTTTAACCAATTTAATTATCTGTGAAAGGGTACTCTCTTCGCCTGCTTTAGTTACTTCAAAAACTATTGATCCCGTTAAATTCATCGTTGCTGAAACCACCTCATCTCCGACGGTCTTATTCACCGGAATGCCTTCACCCGTAAGCGAACTTTCATCTGCCGCGGTGTTTCCCTCTATTATTATCCCGTCAGCCGGGAATACTTCTCCCGGTCTGACTGATATCATATCTCCCTTTACGATTTCCTCCGCAGGAATCTCTGTCTCGATGCCGCCTCGCATAACCGTAACGCGTCCCGGCACCAGATCAAGCAGTTTCTCTATAGCTGCTCTGATCTTTCCCCTGGCTATCGCCTCAATCCACTGCCCCAGGGTAACCAGCGTCAGTATCATGCCCGCCGATTCAAAGTGCAGCATAATAACAGATGCTGTTGATCCAACAGCTATAAGTGTGTCCATGTTGGGATTGCCGCTGAACAGCAGTCTGAATCCCGTGAGGAAATATTTGTGATTTACCCCTATAATCGGAACGACAAGTGCCACCTGAATCTTAAGGTGCTGTGCAAACAGTTCAGGCATCGGCCATGAAAGCATTATCCCCATAGCAATATAAAAGAGGGGTATTTCAAAAATGAGAGATACTATAAATCTTCTCTTCATCTCCCCTACCTGCTCTTTGATGTTTTCGCCGGAATCATATGGTGACACCTTATCATCAACCTCGCGGGTTTGACGGTCATCGCCCTTCACAATATATTTCCTGTTCATGACCTTTCCTCCAAGATAATTTTATCACAGCGCTTGAGTTGGTCAACACCGACCTGTTTAAAAAAATGATTTAATTTGTTCTTCTTGTGTTATATTATTTATATAGAATTACTTTCATAGAAAATTACTTTTAAGGAGACTTCTGGAAATGAAATTTTACATAGCAGACGCATTCACTGATACACTTTTCGGAGGCAACCCTGCCGGTGTGGTTATTCTCGATAAAGGAGAGCCTTTTCCCAATGATGAAACCATGAGGAAAACAGCAGCGGAGCTCAGATACTCTGAAACCGCATTCATCAGACCGCTTGATGAAAGGACCTTTAACATACGGTATTTTACTCCTGCAGATGAAGTTGACCTATGTGGTCACGCCACCATCGCTTCTTTCCATTGCCTGAAGGAGGCCGCCCTGATTAAGGCAGGGGGTATATATACCAACCGCACCCTTGCCGGTGATCTGGAAATACAGGTGAGCGAGGATTCCATTCTGATGGATATGGCGACCCCGCAGTATCTGGGAAGCATACATGAAGAAGATGCCATTGCGGAGCTGCATGAAATCATGGGGCTCCAATATGAAAGCAACAACAAATTTATCCCGCAAATTATATCTACCGGACTGCCTGATATTATTATGCCCGTGGATACGCGCCGGACACTGTCAGAAATACAACCGGATTTTAAAGCACTGGCGGAGCTGTCAGGGAGGTACAATGTTGTCGGCGTTCACGCCTTTTCTCTTGACAGTCCGGATGAAAGCGTTACCGCACACTGTCGCAATTTTGCACCGCTTTATGACATCGACGAAGAAGCGGCTACCGGCACATCCAGCGGAGCTCTTACATATTATCTGGTCCGCAACGAAGTGTGTGATAAAAATGCTGAGTGCCTCTTCATCCAGGGCGAAGAAATGGGAAGACCTTCGGTCATCAGAACGCGCATTAAAGACGGACAATCCATACAGGCAGGCGGCGGCGCGGTTACCCTCGCCGGGGGACAAATCTACCTCTGATATGGCAGCAAGATTGTTATTCTAAACCGATTACATTCAGGGCAGACAAGTGTAAAAATGAACTTGTTTGTCCTTTTTATTGTTTTGCTGCTCCCTCATAAACAAAACATTGACAAAAGCTCTGTCAAACAGGTATTCTTGCCATACATAATATCATTTCCATCATTTATTATGAAAGGAGTCATCATGCGTGACAAATGTGCAAACTGCACAGGAGAAAAAGCTATGAGCATGAAGCTTGACGCTATCATTGCTAAGCACAAAGGCTCCCGTGGAGCACTTATCCCTGTTCTTCACGAAGCACAGGAAGTGTACGGCTATCTGCCGCTGGAAGTTCAGCGGGAAATAGCTGAGCAACTGAACATCCCTCTTGCGGAAGTTTATGGAGTTGTAAGTTTCTATACTCAGTTTTTCATCAACCCTAAAGGTAAGTACAAGATCAATGTCTGTATGGGAACAGCATGCTATGTTAAAGGTGCTAACGACATCCTCGACAAGTTTAAGGAGGAACTCGGAATCGAAGTCGGCGATTGTACAGAGGACGGCCTCTTTTCTCTGGATGCCTGCAGATGCATCGGTGCATGCGGTCTGGCTCCGGTTGTAACTATAAATGAAGAGGTCTTCGGCAAACTTGATGCCGATGATGTTGACGCTATTATCGAACAGTTCAAAACCCGCGAGCAGGGTGCTGATGCATAGGAGGTGAGATGAATGTATAAAACAGTAGCTGAAATCGACGCTATCAGAGCGAAGAAGCACGAAGATCTGATGATTCGTCTCGACCCTAAGGCTCAGCCGACTGCTGAAGGCGGAAGAATGCACATTATGGTTTGTGCAGGTACCGGCTGTACCTCTTCCAATTCTATGCGGATTATCGAGGGTCTCGAAGAGCGAATCGCAAATGCAGGAATGCAGGATGAAATTAAAATCATGAAAACAGGCTGCTTCGGACTTTGCGCACAGGGACCTATCCTCATGGTTTATCCGGATCACATTATGTATACTATGGTATCGCCTGATGATGTTGATGAAATTTTTGAAAGTCATGTTAAGGGCGGCAGGCCGGTTGCAAGACTGATCGCCGGTGCAGAAGATGCGGCTGAAATCGAAAATGCCATGGAAGACATTGACTTTTTCTCCAAGCAGATGAGAGTTGCTTTGAGAAACTGCGGTGCTATCGATCCTGAAAATATAGATGAATACATTGCACGAGACGGGTACCTGGCTCTCGAGAAGTGTCTCACGGAAATGGAGCCGGAAGATGTTATCGATGTGATTAAGGATGCAGAACTCAGAGGACGTGGCGGCGCAGGCTTCCCGACAGGTACCAAGTGGGGCTTCGCTGCAGCACAGCAGGTTACTGAAAAATATGTCTGCTGTAACGCTGACGAAGGAGATCCGGGTGCATTTATGGACAGATCCGTCCTTGAAGGAGATCCTCACTCCGTAATTGAAGCAATGGCGATAGCAGGTTATGCAATCGGAGCAGGCCAGGGGTACATCTATGTAAGAGCAGAATATCCAATCGCTGTGGAAAGGCTGGAAAAAGCCATTAGTCAGGCTTATGACTACGGTCTTCTGGGTGATAATGTTCTTGGCAAGGGCTGGAAGTTCAATCTGGATCTGCGACTTGGCGCAGGTGCATTCGTTTGCGGCGAAGAAACTGCACTTATGACTTCTGTTGAAGGTCAGCGCGGCGAACCAAGACCACGCCCGCCGTTTCCTGCGGTAAAGGGACTCTTTGGTCAGCCTACCATCCTCAATAATGTTGAGACTTACGCCAATGTTCCGGTTATCCTTCTCAAGGGAGCGGAATGGTTCAAAGGAATCGGAACCGAGAAATCAAAGGGGACAAAGGTATTCGCAGTGGGCGGCAAGATTAAAAACACAGGTCTTGTGGAGATTCCTATGGGAACAACACTCCGCGAAATTATCTATGATATAGGCGGCGGAATTCCTGACGGCAAAACCTTCAAAGCCGCTCAGACCGGCGGTCCATCGGGCGGATGTATTCCTGCAAGCGAACTGGATACTCCTATCGATTATGATAATCTGCTGGCTTTGGGATCAATGATGGGTTCCGGCGGTCTCATTGTCATGGACGAAGATACCTGCATGGTCGATCTGGCTAAGTTTTTCCTGGAGTTTACTGTTGATGAAAGTTGCGGCAAGTGTCCTCCTTGCAGAATCGGCACCAAGAGAATGCTGGAAATCGTGACCAGAATAACTGAGGGTAAAGGTGTACCTGAAGATCTGGACAGGCTGGAGATTCTGGCAAAGAACATAAAAAATGCTGCTCTCTGCGGTCTCGGACAGACAGCTCCGAATCCGGTTCTGTCAACGATGAAATACTTCAGAGACGAATATATGGCACATGTTGTGGAAAAGAAGTGCCCTGCAGGTGTATGCAAGTCCATGGTCAGATTCATTATTGCTACAGATACTTGTAAGAGCTGCAGTATCTGTAAGAAAAACTGTCCTGCAGATGCAATTTCAGGCGATAAGAACACTCCATTCGTTATCGATCAGGATAAGTGCGTAAAGTGTGGTATTTGTATGGAAAAATGTCCGTTCAAATCCATCCTTAAGAACGCGTAAAGAGGGAGGCAATTTCAAATGAAAAAGGTAAATTTAAAAATAGACGGCATTCAGATTTATGTGCCTGAAAGCTACACTATTCTGGAAGCCGCTAAAGAGGTCGGCATTAATATTCCTACCCTGTGTTTTCTTAAAGACATAAATGAAGTGGGGTGCTGCAGAATGTGTATTGTCGAGGTCAAGGGCGCAAGAGCACTTCAGGCCGCCTGCGTTTATCCTGTTTCCGAAGGAATGGAAGTTTACACCCATACGCATAAGGTAATGGAGGCCAGAAAGGTTAATCTGGAGCTGATTCTTTCCAATCACAATGCCAGATGCCAGATTTGCTCCAGGAGCATGTCCGACTGTGAACTTATGGCTTTAGCCAATAAGCTAAATGTTGACGATGTCCGTTTCGAAGGCGAAAGTGACGAAAAGCTGCCTTTAGACATCGGTCCCTCAATCGTCAGAGACCCGAACAAGTGTATACTCTGCAGGCGCTGTGTAAGTGCATGCAAAAACATCCAGACAGTAAGCGTTATCGATCTGGTCAACAGAGGGTTCAACACTCAGATTGGCTCGCCTTTCGGTATGCCTCTTTCTGAAACCCCATGTGTTAACTGCGGACAGTGCATCAACTACTGCCCTGTAGGTGCACTAAAAGAAAAGAGCGATACCGATAAAGTCTGGGAAGCAATATATAATCCTGACAAATATGTGATAGCACAGACAGCACCGGCCGTAAGGGTTGCTTTAGGCGAGGATTTCAACATGCCTATCGGAACCGCTGTGACCGGCAAAATGGTGACGGCTCTGAAGATGCTGGGCTTCGATCAGGTTTTCGATACGGATACGGCTGCCGACCTGACTATTATGGAGGAAGGCACTGAGCTCATCGACAGAATAAGAGGAGGCGGTAAACTCCCTTTGATTACCTCATGTTCTCCGGGCTGGATCAAATTCTGTGAACATAATTATCCGGAATTTCTCGATAATCTGTCATCATGCAAATCCCCGCACCAGATGTTCGGCGCGGTTCTGAAATCATATTATGCTGCAAAGAATGACATTGACCCTGAAAAGATTGTTATCGTTTCCGTTATGCCTTGTACTGCCAAGAAGTTTGAGGCATCCAGACCGGAAATGAATGTTGATGGTCTGCCTGATGTAGATGTGGTTATCACAACCAGGGAACTCAGTGACATGATTTACGATGTGGGGATCGATTTCCCTGCTCTCGGGGATACGGAGTTTGACGATCCGTTCGGAAGCGGTTCCGGTGCAGGCCACATATTCGGAGCTACCGGCGGTGTTATGGAAGCGGCTCTGAGAACCGTATCAGACATACTGACCTCCAGCTCTGCAGACAACTTCGAATATGAAGATGTTCGCGGACTGGAAGGAATAAAGGTTGCAACGGTTGAGATTGCCGATCTGAAGCTGAGAGCGGCAGTTGCTCACGGTCTCGGTAACGCTCGTAAACTCATGGATGCTTTAAAGGCAGGTGAACAATTCGATTTCATCGAGATTATGGCATGTCAGGGCGGCTGTGTAAACGGCGGCGGTCAGCCTCTGCAGCTCTCCGAAGTACGTTCATGGATTGATGTAAGAGAAGAAAGAGCTAAGGCGCTCTATAAGGAAGACCGAAATTCATTTATCAGAAAATCCTATAATAACCCTGCAGTAAAGAGACTCTACAAGGAATTCCTGGGAATGGCCGGCGGAAGCAAGGCACACCAGCTGCTCCACACCCATTACGAAGAACGGACCAATTACAAATAAACTATTCTTTAACACTCAAAAGGCACCGCCAGTGAATCGGCCGGTGCCTCTGTCTTTTTTGTCGTATTTTGTGCTCTGTTTTAATGGCGCTTGCTGCCACCCGCAACATTGGCTCTGGTATCTGCCTTGGCAAGTGCCTCCCGTGCCTGAATCAGATGTTCTTCCGGAGCTGTCTCTTCGTTCTTTACAAGCCAGTCCTCGGCCTTGGCCTTTTCACTGAGAACTCTCTCCATGTCGATATCCTCAGCCCATTCAGCGGCATCGGTGTAGATCATAATGGTATCCTTAACCTCAATAAACCCGCCTGAAACGGCCGCAACCTTCCAGGTATTTTTGTCGGCGCCATGCTCCTGAATCCAAAGTTCTCCGATTGCCAGAAGTTTATATGCCCAGGAGTGACCTGCCATGAAACCCTCATCTCCTTCAAGAGTGGTCACAATAACCAGATCTACTTCTCCCTGGTAGAACAACTTGGATGGAGTTATCACTTCTAATTTCACACTGTTCGTTGCCATAACAATTACCTATACTTACTTCTTGCTCGCTTCGTATTTATTAACTACCTCATCTATGCCGCCTGCAAAGAGGAACATCTGCTCAGGAATGTCGTCGTGTCTGCCTTCAAGGATTTCCTTGAAGCTGCGAATGGTTTCCTTAAGAGGCAGGTACTTGCCCTCCATGCCGGTAAACTGTGATGCCACACTGAACGGCTGGGACAGGAATCTCTGAATCTTTCTTGCTCTGTTTACGATGAGTTTGTCCTCGTCACCCAACTCGTCCATGCCCAGAATCGCGATAATATCCTGAAGCTCCTTGTATCTCTGAAGTACTTCCTGTACACCTCTGGCAATATTATAATGTTCTTCTCCCAGAATGAGAGGATCCATTATTCTGGATGTTGAATCCAGCGGATCCACCGCCGGATAGATTCCCAGCTCACTGATAGACCTGGAAAGAACCGTGGTTGCATCCAGATGAGCAAATGTAGTCGCCGGAGCAGGGTCGGTCAGGTCATCAGCGGGTACATATATTGCCTGAACGGATGTAATCGAGCCCTTATTTGTGGATGTAATCCTCTCCTGCAGAGCACCCATCTCCGTAGCCAGGGTTGGCTGATAGCCTACTGCTGAAGGAACTCGTCCCAGCAGTGCCGATACTTCTGAGCCTGCCTGTGTGAATCTGAAAATATTATCGATGAACAGAAGCACATCCTGTTTCTCTTCATCCCTGAAATACTCGGCCATTGTGAGTCCCGTCAGACCTACTCTCATTCTGGCACCCGGCGGTTCATTCATCTGGCCGAACACCAGAGCAGTCTTATCGATAACTCCCGATTCAATCATTTCATAGTACAGATCGTTACCTTCTCTTGTTCTCTCGCCTACACCTGCAAACACGGATATGCCTCCGTGCTCTCTGGCAATATTACTGATGAGCTCCTGAATAAGTACGGTCTTGCCTACGCCGGCACCTCCGAACAGACCTACCTTACCGCCTCTGGTATATGGTGCAATAAGGTCAATAACTTTGATGCCTGTTTCAAAAATCTGCGAAGAAGTATCCTGTTCATCGAATGCTGGTGCCGCCCTGTGAATAGAAGCTTTCATCTCCGTCTCTATTGCCGGTTTATCATCAATCGGCTCTCCCAGAATATTGAACATTCTGCCAAGAACCTCCTTGCCCACAGAGATTGTAATAGGAGCACCCGTATCCGTCGCCTCCATTCCTCTCTGCAGACCATCCGTAGATGAAAGCGCTACGCATCTGGCTACATCATCACCCATATGCTGAGCAACCTCCGTTACTATGCGCTTACCGTCAAGCATAATCTCCACCGCATTCATCAGTTCGGGCATTTCATCTTCTTTGAATTTTATATCAATTACAGGTCCTATAATCTGATGTATTTTTCCTTTGTTCATGTCTGCCTCCTGTGGCCTTCCCTGTCACGAGCTTTAGCTCTGTGCTTCGGAACCGGCAACGATTTCAATAATTTCATCTGTGATAGCCGACTGTCTCGCCCTGTTATAGTTCAGGTTCAGATCGTCCAGCATCTCTCTGGCGTTGTCTGTTGCACTTTCCATCGCCATTCTTCTGGCTGCATGCTCACATGTGGCCGACTCAACAACAGCCGAATATATTTTCATCTCAACATATTTGGGAATCAGATAGTTAAACACTTCTTCCGCAGAAGGTTCGTATTCAACATACTTGTAGTCCTTTAGAATTTCCGGGTCGCTCTCTATCTTGAAAGGAAGCAGTATTTCGTTTCTGACTTCCTGCTCCATAGCACTTATGAAAGCCGTATAAATCAGCACGACCTCATCGATTTCCTTGTTGTTATACATCTCGATAATAGGCCTTGACAGCTCCTTGGTTTCAAGGAAAGAAATGCTTTCCGGCGGTGCCAGATATGAGCTTTTTATGTTGTACCCGCGCTTCTCAAAATACTCTTTGCCTTTTCCCCCTATAGCTACAATTACCGGAGGTTCCCAGTCAGCATCAAAATCCTTCTGAGCCTCTTTGATGATGTTGTTGTTGAACCCTCCGCAAAGACCTCTGCCACTGGTTACAACAATATATGCTGTGGTCTTGATCTCCCGGTTCCCTTCCAGATATTCCTGTGGAACTTCCTGGCTGGAGTTGAAAAGTTCGCCTATGGTATTGGTGATGAAATATGAGTTTCTGTTGGTCTTTTCAAAGATGGCTTTTGCTTTTCGCAGTTTACCCGCCGAAACCAGCTTCATGGAATGGGTAATGCGCTCCGTACTGGAAACCGACCTGATCCTTCTTTTGATATCCTGAATGGAGTCCTTTGCCATATAGTCTCACCTCTCTTATTCTTCCGGCACCTCAGGTTCTTCGTCAGGGCGAAGAAGTTTAACGTCTATCGCTCTCAGGAACTTGTCTTTATATGATTCCACAGCCTTCTTGAGCAAATCCTCCGTCTCTTCCGTCAGCTTGCCCTGTTTCTTTATATCGGTCAGAATCTCCGGATAGGTAGAAGTGACAAATTCGCTGAACCCTTTCTCAAAGTCCTTGACATGCCGCACGCCAATATCATCCAGATAGTGGTTAATGGCAGCATAGATAATGACTACCTGCAACTCAACCGGAACCGGACTGTACTGCGGCTGCTTCAGGATTTCCATCAGAACCTGTCCGTGCTCCAGCCGGGCCTTGGTATCCGCATCCAGGTCTGAACCGAACTGCGAGAAGCTGGCCAGCTCTCTATATTGAGCCAGCTCCAGTTTAATCTTGCTGGCAACCTGCTTCATCGCCTTGATTTGAGCATTTCCTCCTACTCTCGACACGGAGATACCTGCATTTACCGCAGGTCTCTGTCCCGAGAAGAACAGCTCTCCTTCCAGATATATCTGTCCATCTGTAATGGAAATAACATTGGTCGGGATGTACGCCGACACATCCCCCGCCTGAGTTTCGATAATAGGCAGTGCGGTCAGCGAACCACCGCCCATTTCATCGCTGAGTTTTGCCGCTCTCTCCAGAAGCCTGGAGTGAAGATAGAATACATCTCCCGGATAAGCCTCTCGTCCCGGCGGTCTTCTGAGCAGCAGGGACATGGCACGATATGCCACCGCATGTTTGGACAGGTCATCATATATGATAAGGACGTCCTTGCCCTGGTGCATAAAATGCTCACCCATGGCGCAGCCGGCATATGGTGCTATATACTGCATCGATGCCGCCTCGGATGCCGTCGCACTTACAATGATCGTGTAATCCATGGCACCCTTCTCTTCCAGAGTATGTGTCAGCTGTGCAACCGTAGATGCCTTCTGACCGATTGCAACATAGATGCAGATTACATCTTCTCCCTTCTGATTAATGATTGTATCTATGGCGATAGCGGTTTTGCCCGTCTGTCTGTCACCGATTATAAGCTCTCTCTGTCCTCTTCCGATGGGAATCATTGAGTCAATGGCCTTGATTCCCGTCTGCAAAGGCTGGTGAACCGATCTCCTCAGAAGCACACCGGGAGCCAGATTTTCAACAGGCCTTCTGTCTTCAGCCTGAATGGGACCTCTATTGTCCAGAGGCTGACCCAGAGCATTTACTACTCTTCCTATCAGCGCCTCACCTACAGGCACCTCTACAACAGCTCCCGTGGGTCTGACGATATCGCCTTCCTTTATTTCTCTGTCGGAGCCGAGTATTACGGCACCCACATTGTCTTCTTCCAGGTTCTGCGCCATTCCGTAAGTATTCTCCCCGAACTGCAGAAGCTCTCCCGCCATACACTTTTCAAGGCCATATATTCTGGCTATTCCGTCACCAACCTGAATTACAATACCGAAATCAGAAACATCCAGCTTGCTTTTATAATTTTTTATCTGTTCTTTTATAACTGAACTTATTTCTTCAGGTCTTAAATTCATACTTGTTCCCCCCTAGGATTTTTTCATCTGACTCGCAAGCTCGTCAAGTCTCTTCCTGTATGACGCATCTATAATCTTGCCTTCAACAAGAATCTTGATGCCTGCCAACAGCTTAGAATCTATTTCGTTAGTCAGCTTCACTTTAGTCCGCAAAAGCTTCGAAGCCTCTTTCTCCAGCTGAGTGAGCTTCTCCTCACTGAGAGGAACAACAGAGTAAACCGTTCCGTAGGAAACGCCTTCTTTCTTCTCTATGAGTTCCTTGTAGACTTTAATGATTCCCTCGAAGTTCATGGTTCTTCGTTTGTCAACGAGAATGCAAAGAAAGTTCATCAGTTCATCACAGATCTTTCCTTCAAAGATTTCTCTGAGAACTTTTTTCTTCTCGTCTGCGGATATTGCTGGATAGTTAATGAACGCATGAAAATCCGGTTCCGTTTTCATTAGTTCCAGAACCTGACATGCTTCGTCCAGAATCAATTGTTTCTTATCTGTATCCTCGGCCGCACCCATAAGTGCCGATCCATAGGTCAGTTCAACTGTTAACTCTGCCATTCTGCGTTCCCCGCATTCTTGATTATATCGTCAACAATGGCCTCATGACCCGTGCTTTCGACTTCTCTTTCAATAATCTGCTCAGCAGCCATCAGTGCCAGACTTGCGATTTCCTTTCGCATCTCATCCATAGCCTTGGCCTGTTCCAGCTTAATGAGTTTCTCACCTTTGGCGATGATTTCGCTTGCCTGCTGCCGCGCTTCTTCTATGATAATCTGAGCCTGCACATCAGCCTGTTGTTTGGAGGCTTTGATTATTTCTCTGCCCTCTTCTTCCAGATTGGCTATGCGCTTGCTGTAATTTGCCATCTTCTCGTCCGCACGCTTATTCATAGCTTCAGCACTGTCTATGGCATCCTTAACCGCATTGGCTCTGTCGTCCATGAATTTCTTTATTTTTTCCCAGAAGAACTTTTTGAGTATGATGTATAGGATGAACAGATTGGCCAGAATCATAAGCGATGTCCAATTAAATTCAATCAGCCCTGTATGAAGTTCCATACTCTTCCTCCTTCCTTAAATCAACCTGCCGATAATGTGCATGCATTACAGCAGCGGATTGGCAAACAGTAACAGGATCGAAATAATCAACGCGAATATACCTGCCGTTTCCGTAAGTGCTACACCGATAAGCATCAGCTTAAGCAATGTTCCCTGTGCTTCCGGCTGACGTGCGGTACTCTCAACTGTTTTTCCTGCGTTATAACCGATTCCGATTCCTACACCCATCATCGCCAGCATTGCCAGACCTGCTCCAAGTGCCGAGAAAGCAGCGATTAAATCTGCACCTGTAATTCCTGTCATTTCATTGTCCTCCTTAATATTTAAATTCCTTATTTAAATCTTATTAATATATACTTTATTGTTTGCCTGTCGGACGTTGCCGATAATCTCAATTATGATTCTCTGCTGGGGTGTCTGCCGTTGTCAATGAATACCATGGTAAGCATGCAGAAGACATACGACTGCAATATAGGTTCGAACATGTCGAACCATAAGGCTAACGGCAATGGCAGTACAATCTGCAGGAACGGAATCGGAATCAGTCCTGCGGTCAGATTTGCCAAAGCTCCGTATATCAGCGTCATTACTATCACCCCTGCCAGAATGTTGCCGAAGATTCGGCATGCCAGCGTAACCGGAAAAATACAGTCACTGACAATATTCAGCGGCCACATAAAGGCGTAAGGCGATGCCAGTTCCTTCATATATCCCGGGAAGGTCTGCACTTTTATCGCATTGTAGTGAATCATAATGAAGGTAACCAGAGCCAGCGGCACTGTGCAGTTGAGATCTGCTGTTATCGGTCTCATATGAATAAGCCCGAGCATACTGCCCAGCCCCAGGAACACGAAAAGAGTTCCTATATACGGTGTAAATTTCTCACTGACATCTCCCATGACACCCTTGACGAAATTGTACATAAAGCCTACAAGCAGCTCTCCCACATTCTGAATTCCCCTGGGGATTTTCTGCATATTTCTCGTCGCGAAAAAAGCAAAAACCAGAATTGCCAGGCTGACCAACCAGGCAAAACACACGGTTTCGGTTACATAAACAGGCCCTATTGAGAATATCACCCGCGGTCCAAAATCCATGCCTTTACCTCCTACCAGTTATCTTCTTCCTCGTCGTATACGGACAGATCGTTCCACTCCTTAGGTTCTGTCCAGTCATTGAGAGGGTTATCCTTTTTCTTGAAAAACTTATATACTATTCCATAGAGAAACATTATCCCAAAATGAATTGTCAAGAAACCGCTTCCGCAACCGACAGCACAAGCCAGACTGAGTCTGATGCAGATGAAGAAGGAAATGCCGTGAAGAATCAGTGCGAAGAAGTATCCTAAGATAACAACAGTTCCGGTTCTTGTTACCACCAGCGCCTCGCCGGATTTCACAAGCAGGATGAAACCAAATATCGCAACCGCGGTTCCTATGACAAGCCCCAAAGGAAACATAATTCCGGGACCGATTACAAAAAGAGAAATCACTTCTGCCAGCACAGCCATTACAAGCGCCCAGATAATTATCTCATTTCTGAATTCTTTTAATCCCTCCGTAAGCGTTTTCATAATTGCTTTTTATTATACACCTTTTTGCTGCTTTTTCAAGCTGTCTGATTTAATTAAAAAAATAACAACCTTGGTGTTTTCAAGGCTGTTGGGGTTTTTCCAAGCTGTCTGAATATTTTTTTATTTTACTTTTTTTAACTAACTTGCGGTATGGTCATACATGTTTGCTTTTCTCCGTAAGCTTTCATCTTAATCATAATTACGGTCCTCATCTGACAAGTCTTCCTTAATAATTCTTCTCGCTTTCAGGCTAATTTTATTTCTTCCCGTATCCGTAAGAATTACGCCAATTATTAAGACTGCTATCGCGGCCAGTCCGAAACACTCCACATACAGTCCTCTGCTGTATAAGATGGCTGCAATTCCCATGATTCCGCTTACGCTGTACATTAACATCACCGCACGGTTCTGACCGAATCCGGCTTTTATTATCTTATGATGAAGGTGTTCTTTGTCCGCTGCTCCGATGGACTGACCCCGCCTGGTTCTCCTGACAATCGCCATGGCTGTGTCCAGAATAGGCAGACCCAGTACCAGTACCGGAATCATCACCACCACAGCGGCGCTCTTCACCATTCCCGTAATGGAAAGAGCTGCCATGGCAAAGCCCAGAAGCTGCGAGCCGCCGTCACCCATAAAAATCTTGGCAGGGTGAAAGTTAAAAGGCAGAAATCCAACTGCAGCTCCGGCGACTATCATCATTCCGATTGTTGAGATGTAATATCCGTGTATATATGAAACATAGGCCAGACAGACTGCTGATATGGCTACTATCCCCGCTGCCAGTCCATCCAGGCCATCAATGAGGTTTATGGCGTTGGTTATACCCACCAGCCACAAAATAGTAATAATGTAACAGGCCGCCATGCCGAACATCATTTTACCTTCACCAAAATAATTGGTAATAAATTCTATTCTCAGGCCCATAGCAAAGGTGACCGTCGCGGACAAAACCTGCCCGGCCAGTTTAACAATAGGTTTAATGTTCTTCAGGTCATCAATCAAGCCTACCACATACATGAGGGTACACCCCACCATAGCGGCGACGATTCCCTCATCTCTCATTGCAAATACAGCCATTGCAGCCATAATTCCTATATACATGGCTATGCCTCCGAATCTCGGCATAGGCTTGCTGTGTACTCTGCGGTTGTCTTTAGGGATATCCATCGCACCTATTTTCGGGGCAATCCAGATAGCTAAAGGCGTGCATGCCGCCGCTATGATTCCCGCCATGATGAATGGAGCCCACAGATCGAAACTTATCGCTGTCAAATCAAAATCTCCCTTGCCGTTATTCATCGAGCATAACTATACGAATTCCTGCTTCTCTCAGGATTTCAACAGCCAGTTCGTCCGGATATCCTTCCTTTACGACGATTCTGCCGATTCCCGCATTTATTATCATCTTTGCACAGATTACGCAAGGCTGATGAGTAATATATATGACCGCACCTTCAATACTCTGGCCCAGAGTTGCAGCCTGGATAATGGCATTCTGTTCTGCATGAAGTGCTCTGCACAGTTCGTGCTTCTCCCCCGAAGGAACTTCCCTTGCTTCTCTTAAGCACCCGTCTTCTCTCTCTCCGCAATGTTCCAGACCTCTTGGCGCCCCATTGTATCCGGTTGCAACTATATGCTTATCCTTGACAATTACAGCCCCTACCTGCCTTCTCAGGCATGTGGACCTCTTGGCCGTAACCTCCGCCATCTCCATGAAATATTCATCCCAGTTCGGTCTTCTTTCCATAGTTTTCTCCTAATAGTAAACCTCTGCCAGATACAGTCCGCCGGGTGGCGCAGTATGTCCCGCAACCCTTCTGTCAGCCGCTTCAATAACTTTTTTCATATTTTCCGGTGATCTTTTCCCCTGTCCGGTTTCCACAAGGGTCCCCGCTATTATTCTGACCATATTGTACAGGAATCCATCGCCTTCAATGCTTAACTCGATTCCATCCGTGTCCGACTTCACATCGGCATTAAAAATCGTCCTGACGGTGGTCTCGCGCGGATTCCCGCCCGACGCTTCAAAGGATTTGAAGTCATGGGTACCCGTCAGCATCCCGGCCGCAGCATTCATCGCCTCTGCATCCAGTTTCTCCTTAACATGATACACATAGTTCCGTTCAAACACCAGCGATTCATCGTCAGCATCTGTCCGGATTTTATATATGTATTTCTTGCTTTTGCAGTCGAACCTGGCATGAAATTCTTCCGGCTTCTCCTCTGCCCGAAGAATTCTGATAGGGGATTTTGCAAAACCTCCGCGCCCGCTTACGGAACCTTCCGCGGCACACAGAGCATTGTTTATAACCATGGCAACTTTCTCTATGGGAATGTTTATATCCGTCGTAAAAGCAGCACGCTGACCGTATGCATGGACGCCCGCATCCGTACGGCTGGTTCCGGCGAGCATAATCTCCCTGTTAAAAAGCCTGCTCATAGTCTGCTCAAGAACTCCCTGAATCGTCCTGCATTCCGGTTGCTTCTGCCAGCCATGAAATGTGGTTCCGTCATATGCAATTGTCAGGAGGATATTTCTCATTTCCGCACATTTCTCCACACTGCCCTACATTATACAACATGGCACAAAAAACGACAATGTTACCTTATTAAATGGATTTTTTATATCTGTTCATCTGTTCTTCGTCTTTTTTCTCCAATCCCCTTTCCCCCGCCAGTGATTCTATATGATGAGTAAACTCATGATATAGTGTGTCACGCATCATCTCTACAAGGTCCTCCCTGGATGTCTGTGAATACAATTTTTTAAATGACCCGTAATAGATCTCTATATATCTTCCCATTGATGTATTCCGGTGATAGCTCCCAAGGATATAGAGATCATCATTTACTGCATATGGGCTCCGTCTTACATCCGGAAGAATCATAATTCCCCCGTTTAACTCCTTGTAGAATTCTTTGGGGAGTTCCTCTGAAATCTTATCCATTTGTTCGGTAAATTCATCAATTGACATCATTCTTATCGGACCTCGCCTTCCTGTTTATTGTTTCATTATACTTTAATACCAAGTTGTATACAATGTAAATGCATCTTACCTTCGGATTTACGCATCTTGCCGCAAACCGGGAGATATGATACGCGTGGAGGGCGGCGAGACCGTCATCTATACGGAGACCGAAAAGCACTTTTCGCGGAAGCGTTTGTACGAAATCCTTGAACAGCTTGGAGGCGGCTTCATGCAAATTTCAAAGCAGACTGTCATCAGACTTTCTTGTATCAAAAGCGTGGAGGCCGGGTTTAGCGGAACATTGCTTCTTAAACTGAAAAACGGAGCTTCCGATTATGTTTCAAGAAAGTATCTGCCGGAGTTCAAAAAATATCTGGGAATCTGAACACCCGAAAAACTAAAGGAGGATTAATTATGAAAAAAGGAGGATTATTATGAAAACAAAAGGAAACACAATATTAAAAAGCACGCTGGGATCTATCGGTTTGGCTGCTGCCATCTTCGTTATAATCGGTGTAGCATTTGATATTGCCAACCACGGAGCCTTTCAAATGGAAGATTACTCGTTTTCAAAGATGGCCGCAGGAGCACTGGCAATTGGGCTGGGATTCGGTCTGCCAAGCTTTATCTATGAGAATGACAGCATGTCACTTCTGGTTCAGACACTCATTCACATGGGCATCGGATGTGTCGTTATGACTGCAACCGCATTTGTTGTCGGATGGATCCCGACCGATCACGGCATTCTCGCCATAATCGTTGCTATTGCCGGCGAAATCGCCATAGCCTTTGTGATATGGCTGTTCTTCTATGGATACAACAGAAAACTGGCAAAGAAGATGAGTAAGCGGATTTCAGAAATCAACGCGTAGCCACAGCGGCGGTCTGCAGAAGCATGCAGACTGCCTTTTCAATTAATCTCACCGCTTCCTTTGCTCCTCAGCCTTTAGATTTTCTGTTGCTGTTCCTGATCGCCTTACGCATCTTAGTATATTGAACAGTCGCTGCTATCTCCACAAAAACAGTAAACAGAATAATTAAATGTATCAATCTCAAGTTGTAAAACAGCCCCATAAGTGCTGACCCTGCAAGAAATGCCAGGCCGTATGCCAGATTAAAAATACCATAGCCTGTTCCACGCTTGCTATACGGCGTTATGTCTGCTATGGCAGAACGCATAATTGTCTCATGTGTTCCCATTATCATGCCGAAAAGCATCATTCCTATCACTACATGTATCACCGAATTACTTAATGTGAGTAAAGGCAGTAGCATGGTCATAAGCGGAATTACAGCCAGCACTAAAATGCCTCCTGTTTTCTCTTCAGTCTTCTCTTTCATCCGATCATACATTTTCCCGACTATAATTGCTGTCACAGCGTCTACGAGCATCGCAATCGAATATAACAAAGTAATACTGCCGTCAGACATAAGCTGACCGGCCTTTAAATGGTATCCGATTATACTGAAATTTACAAAACCTGCTGTGCAAAAAAAGGTAAATATAGTATAGGACCAAAAGACGGGCTCTAATTTTTCATTTTCGAATTTCTTGTTTTTAGCTTCAGACAACAAATTCGAGCTCTCAATCTTTCTGTATGCAAAATATAAAAACAGCATTAAAATTACAAACGGCACAAACAACAATTTATATCCTGACTGATACTCACTGATTATGCTGTTGCCTGCAAAATAAAACACTGCGGTAAAGACCAGAGGTCCCAAAAAAGCACCCAACTGATCCAAAGCCTCCTGCAATCCGAAAGCGAAGCCGATTCCCACCTGATTCTCCGCAACACCCGATAACACAGTATCCTTGGCGGGGTTGCGCAGAGCTTTTCCGATACGTTCAGTCAGTATCAGGATTACGAGAATATTCCACTCCTCTGTGAAGCCAATGAGGGGAACGCTCAAGAGCATGCCGTAGCCAATAAACATAAAGACCCAATGCCTTCCGCTCTTATCGGACATAATGCCAGCTAATATCCTTAAAGCATATCCAAGGAATTCACCTACCCCGAAAACCAGCCCTACTTTGGCAGCACTGATGCCCAGCAAATTCAGATACTGACTGTTTGCGCTTCTCGCCGATTCATAAACGATATCGCCAAGCATACTGATTACACCAAAGATAATAATCACTGCTATGACCGGTGAAATATTATTATTTGAATTGATATCTTTTTTTCCTGACATGATGTTACCTTGTTGCCTTAAGAATTATTCCTATGCCATTTTTATCAGTTTCCGCCTTTGCAAATCCGGCTTTTACAAAGAAATTTTTCAGTTCCTTTTCACTGTAAACTTTAACATCTCCTTTTTTGGAAATACGAAAAACAATTGTATTGGCGATAACTCTGGTCAGTGGGTTAAAGTTAGGGTCTGCAATATAAACTGTGCCATTCTTTTTCAAGACTCTTTTGCATTCAGCAACAAAATTCTGCGGAGTTTCAAAGTGATGAAATGCACAACACA
>CAYFQD010000023.1:0-29453 GCA_964345275.1 uncultured Oscillospiraceae bacterium | reverse complement strand
ATACTTATTATTTCTTCAATCACATCACTGGGCCAAGCATAATCATTTATTCCAAATAGATACCGTTTACCTTTTCACGAACGACAAGACCTGAAGCAGTGGTGTGGGTTTCACTTTGCTTTTTTTCATAATTGCAAACTCTACTTTCTTTTCCTCAAACTCTCAAACGCCTTCACCGTGTCCTCGTCCAGATATTCGCCCTTTGATGCTATGAATTCAATGGTTCCTTCCAGCGAACAGGCACATGCTGCATCTATATCCTCATAGACCAGCTTCCTGATTTCATCCGCTCCGGGATAGCTCCTTCCCGGTTCTATGGCATCTGCCAGAAATACTATCTTCTCAATTAGAGACATGTTTGCCCTGCCCGTAGTGTGGTAGGAAATACCGTTGAGAATTTCCTCGTCATCTATTCCCAGTTCCTTGGCGGCAAGTTCAGCACCGATCTTGGAATGGGACAGGTTGGGGTTGTCCTTGTATCTCTCCGGAAGTCCCAGGTGCTTTACATACATATTCATGGCTTCAACGGGCATACTTCTGGCCATATCGTGCAGCAGTGCAGCGATTTCCACCTTCATCGGGTCTGCTCCGTAATGTTCAGCCAGCTTCACGGCCTCATCTGTTACAGCATAAGTATGTTCAATCCTTTTGTCACTTAAACCAGACTCTATATAATCAATTGCACGCTTTTTCAGTTCTCTATATTCTGTATAATCCATTGTCTCTGATGTACCTTTCCACAGATTCGGGAACCAGGTCATCTATGCCCTCACCTGCTGCCAGTCTGTCCCTTATCAGAGTAGATGAAATATCAAGCTGTCTGTTGTTTATGCATATTACCTCTGTGCCGTATTTTTTCTTCAGATGGGACATGCAGTTTTCCAGCTCGTCTTTTCTGTATCCGGGACGATTTCCCACAATAAAAGAATAGCTAGTGAGCAGTTCTTCCGATTCCATCCAGCCTTCTATTTTCAGGAAGCTGTCGGTTCCGCATATGAAATACAGACGAACCGGGTCTTCCCTGTCAGATAAAGCAATGTCATTATAGAATTCCTGCATATGACGAAGGGTCAGATATGTGTATGAAACCCCTTCCCTTTCCAGTTCGTATCTGGAGGCGGTAATCCTGTCATCTGTAGAAGCTACGAGAGCCAGCATCCGGAACCTGTCCTCTCCTGAAGTTATTTTTTTGTCTTGTTTGAATGGCTGAACCCTTGCAGGTACCATCACCACCTCACTGAGATCTGCCTCTGAAACAGCATCAGATGCCAGACCCAGATGTCCGTAGTGAACAGGATCAAAGGTTCCGCCAAACACACCGATCTTTTTCATATTGTTACTGTTCTTTTTTCAGTTGAATATACAATTCATCCAGCTGCAGTTCGTCCACAACACCCGGAGCCTCACTGACCATACACTGAGCGTTCTGATTCTTCGGGAAAGCAATTACTTCTCTGATGGATTTTTCTCCCGTCAAAAGCATTATGAGCCTGTCCAGACCATATGCCAGTCCGCCGTGAGGGGGCGCACCGTACTTGAAAGCCTCTACCAGGAAACCGAATTTCTCGTTGATTTCCTCTTCCCCCATATCGAGGGCTTTGAACATGTCTTCCTGCATTTCCCGGTCATGAATTCTGATGCTTCCTCCGCCCAGTTCAACACCATTCAGCACTATATCATAAGCATTTGCCAGGCAGGCATGAGGGTCACTCTTGAGCAGTTGTGCATGCTCTTCTTTAGGAGATGTGAAGGGATGATGCATTGCAGACCATCTGTCTTCCTTCTCATCGTATTCAAACAGCGGGAAGTCAACCACCCAAAGGAAGTTAAACACATTATCATCCAAAAGACCAAGCTCTCCGGCAATGTGCCGTCTGAGGAAGCCCAGGCTGTCGTAAACAACCTTATTGCTGTCGGAAATCACAAGAATCAGATCGCCGGATGCGGCTCCCAACCCGGAGGCTATATCAGTCAGCTGTTCAGGTGAGAAAAATTTATTTACGGAGGAAGAAACTCCCTCATTGGTAACCTTCATCCACACCATACCTCCGGCACCATAGCTCTTAACCATCTCAGTAAGCTTGTCGATCCTCTTTCTGGTATAGGTTTCGGCACCGCCATCTATACATATTGCTCTTACACTTCCGCCTGCCTCTATGGCATCGGTAAAAACCTTGAATTCACAATCTCTTACTTTATCAGTGATATCCTGCAACTCGAATCCGAATCGGGTGTCAGGCTTATCGCTTCCGTAACGGTTCATGGCCTCTTCAAAGGTCATTCTCGGAAACGGAGTTTCTATGTCTATGCCCTTTGTTTCCTTCATTACTCTCTTGAGGAAACCTTCCTGAGCTTCAATAACATCATCCACATCAACGAATGACATCTCCAGGTCTATCTGTGTGAACTCCGGCTGTCTGTCGGCTCTGAGATCCTCATCTCTGAAGCACTTGACAATCTGGAAGTACCTGTCCGTTCCGCCCACCATAAGAAGCTGCTTAAAGGTCTGCGGTGACTGCGGCAGCGCATAGAAACTACGAGGGTTGACACGGCTGGGAACCAGATAGTCCCTGGCACCTTCCGGCGTGGATTTGATGAGCATAGGCGTTTCCACCTCGGTGAAACCTATACTTGCAAAATAGTCCCTCGCAATATTTGTAACCTTCGCCCTGAAAAGCAGATTATCCTGCATCTTTTTCTTTCTCAGATCCAGGTATCTGTACTTCAGCCTCAGATTATCATCTACATTGTCATCGTCCTTTATGTAAATGGGAGGCGTTTCCGATCCGGCGTAGACCACCAGATCTTCTGCAAAAACCTCAATGTCGCCTGTAGGCAAATCTTTATTCTTGGATTCTCTTTCAAATACTTTGCCTTTTACTCCCACCACATATTCGCTCCTGAGAGTATCGGCTCTTTCAAAAATATCCTGAGGAATCTTGTCGTTAAATACAACCTGCGTGATTCCAGTCTTATCTCTCACATCACAGAATATCAGACCTCCCAGGTTTCTTCTCTTGGCAATCCAGCCATTGAGCACAACATCCTGTCCGATATCAGATTCTCTCAGTTCACCGCACATATGAGTACGCTTAAATAACATCCTTAATTTCCTCCATAGGTACTTCGACCTGCTCCGATGTTGTCATATCCTTCACCGCAAACTTGTTTTCGGCAAGCTCATTGTCGCCGATGACAATGGTTTTTCTTGCACCCAGTCTGTCGGCAAGCTTAAACTGGTTCTTAATGTTCCTTCCCATTACATCAATCTGTACCGACTTGCCCTCTCTTCTCAGATCTGCCATGAGCTTCAGAGCAGCCGACTGAGCCTCATCGCCAATAAATGCGATAAATGCATCTATCCCCTCCGGCTGCGGGATTTCCACGCCGCAGGCTTCCATGGTCATGAGGATTCGTTCCTTGCCCATTCCCCAGCCTACTCCCGGCGTTGAAGGGCCTCCGATCTCTTCAACCAGACCGTCATATCTGCCGCCGCCGCATACGGTGCCCTGGGCACCTATCTTGTTGGTTATAAACTCAAAGGCGGTCTTTGTATAATAATCCAGACCCCTTACGATCTTAGGGTTGACCACATATTCGATTCCCAGTGAATCGAGATTCCTTTTAAGTTCTTCAAAAGCTTCTTCGCACTCATCACAGAGATAGTCCAGCATCATAGGTGCACCCTTGACCAGTTCCTGATCTATGGGCGATTTGCAATCAAGAATTCTCATCGGATTTGTATTGAACCTGTCCTGACATGTGGTGCAAAGCTCATCATACTTAGGCTCTAAAAAGGCTTTGAGAGCATCTCTGTGCACCGGTCTGCACTTGGGACAGCCCACACTGTTAATCTGCAGTTCCACATCGGTAATGCCCATTTCATTTATGAAATCGTAGCCTATAGCGATGATTTCCGCATCGGCCATCATATTCATGGTACCGAAGGTTTCAACGCCATACTGATGGAATGCTCTGAGTCTTCCGGACTGAGGCTTCTCGTATCTGAAACACGGAATATTGTAATACAGCTTTGTAGGCTGCGGTTCAGCGAATACCTTGTGCTCGCAGTAGGCTCTCACAACGGGAGATGTTCCCTCCGGTCTCAATGTGATGCTTCTGTTTCCCAGATCCTTAAAGGTGTACATTTCTTTCTGTACAATATCGGTTGTTTCGCCAACTCCTCTCTGGAATAGTTCGGTATGCTCAAATACAGGTGTTCTTATTTCTTTAAACCCGTATCTGGCGCATATTTCAGCAAATTTATCCTCTATGTATTGCCACTTGTAAACCTGATCCGGCATTACATCCTTTGTGCCTTTAGGTGCATTTGTTAACATCTAATTCCTCCTGTATAAAAAATCCTTTATCTTTTCGAGCAAACATTTCGTCTATGCGCTCGATATATATATCATAGTTGGACACATTGGCAACCCGTTCCAGTCTGTTTTCCTCAGGAAAATACACTTTGCTTATACCTCCTGCTCCCAGGGCCAGAATGGACTGTTTCTCTTCCATAATTCTTATATTGTAAACCGAAGCCTTATCATTCCGGCAGAATCCGGTGTTCTCCGTATCCCCTGAAGTGTTCTTCTGTCTGTAGAGATAATAAGGTCTGTAACCGCAGGCCCTTAGCGTCTCATGAGCCGCCTCCAGCATTCTTTCGCGAAGGGATTCCGTCCTGTAGTTAAAGAATTCATCCGCTTCTTTTAATCCGGATGCTCTTTTGACAGCGAGGGTGTGAAGAGTGATATTGTCCGCACCTATTCTGATGATTTCCTCAAGAGACTTTGCAAAATCTTCTTCACTCTCCTGTGGAAGTCCCGCAATTAAATCGGTATTTACGGTTTCGATTCCTGCCTTATAAGCAAGTTCAAAGGCTTTGTAAACATCCGCTACGGAGTGTTTCCTGCCGATAATCTCAAGGGTTGAGTCCTTCATGGTCTGCGGGTTGATACTTATTCTGTCCACACCGTGATCTTTAAGAACTTTCAGCTTCTCCCCGATTATAGTATCAGGTCTCCCGGCTTCAACGGTCAATTCACGAAGTCCTTGAAGATTGAAATGTTTATGTGTTGCCGACAAAAGCCTGTCCAGCTGGAATGCATCTAATGTTGTCGGAGTTCCGCCGCCGTAATAAAGTGATTCGATACGGGCATTTCCTGTCCTTTCTCCGCAGAGTTCCATCTCTCTGTGAAGAGCCTTCAGGTAGCGTTCAATCTCCTCTTCCTTTACCTGATTGGATGTGAAGGAGCAATATAGACATCTGGTAGGACAGAAAGGGATGCCTATGTAAACAGACAGGCTGTTTACCTCAGGCTCTCCAATGGTCTGTCGCTGATAATCCAGTATTTCAGTGACCAGGTCAGCTTTGGATTCATGAAGCAGATAATCGCGTTTCAGAATCTCCCCCGCTGCCTGTAAATCATATTCTTTTTCACCTGCAAGTTCAGCGGCCAGCTTTACCGGTCTGATTCCCGTAAGAATCCCCCACTTGGGTGTTTTGCCGGAAATCCTGCTTAAATCCCGATAGAGCTCCCGTTTGAGCTGATCCCGCTCGCCGGAGTAATGGAAATCCGCCTCCTCGTCACCGCTGCAAATATGATATTCTTCAGGGGTCAGAAAAACTTTTATCAGCTCTTCATAGGGATTGGTATTATCAATGTTTCTGAAGCTGAATTTATACAAACGGATTGTTCGCTTTCTCAAATCCTATGCTGGTCGGTTCCATGTGTCCCGGAAATACCTTCGTCTCGTCAGGAAGAGTCCAGAGTTTTGTATGAATAGATGTCGACAGCTCCTTGAATGAGCATCCCGGAAAATCCGTTCTCCCTATTGACTGTCTGAAAAGAGTATCTCCGCTGAAAAGTACATTTTCACTCTCTACATATATGCACATTCCGCCCGGGGAATGACCCGGGGTGAATAAAAATTTCAGAGCAAGCCCGCCGACTGTAAGCTCATCCCCATCTTCCACATATATGTCCGCATCAAATTCAACAGGATATCCGAACTGGGCAGTCATGTTGAAATTTTTGTTAGAAAGCATTGGCTGCTCTTTCTTATGAGCTACAATTTTTGATCCGGGAAAATCATCCTGGAAGCGGGTAACTCCTATGATATGGTCTGCGTGCCCGTGAGTTATTATTATATATTCAATGGAGATTCCCGTTTCTTTGATTTTATCGCTAACTTTGCTGCTGTAATCACCGGGGTCAACCAGGAATCCTTTCATAGTTTCCTCTTCATACGCCAGATATGTGTTTGTTCCTGTGTAACCCATCGGGATGTTCTGTATTATCATTCTTTTCTCTCTCCTTTACCTCTTCTTAAAATTGTCTGCGGCTGTCAAGCAGTATGGTTACCGGTCCGTCATTGGTTATGTCAACCACCATTTCCGCCTGAAATATGCCCTCTTCTACTTTTATTCCGTTATCACGAATTATTTCAACGGTTCTGCTGTACAGCCTGACAGCTTCCTCCGGACCTGCAGCGTTGAAATAGCTGGGTCTGTTACCCTTTCTCACATCACCGAGAAGTGTAAACTGGGAAACTGCAAGTATTTCACCACCCACTTCTCTGACGCTGAGATTCATTATTCCATCCTCGTCATCAAAAACTCTGAGGGCGGAAATTTTTTTGGCTATATATTCACAGTCTTTTTCCGTGTCTTCCTTTTCGACGCCTATAAGAACCATCAGACCCTGCCGGATTGATCCTGTAATTTTGCCATCTACGGCAACGCTGCTGCTTTTTACTCTCTGTACTACTGCTCTCATAAAATCACCTCTATGCACTGTTTCTGTATGCTTCCAGTATGCCCGGTATTCCTTTGAAAGAACGGCAGAGCTTGTTAACCTGTTCTTTGTTGTTAACAGTCAATGTCAAATCTATAGTGATGGTATCATTCTTGTTTGCTCTTGCCATTACTCCCGCAATGTGCACATCCATATCCTCACATACCTTGGAAATGTGAGACAGCATACCCTTCTGGTCCTTGGCAATTACAGTTATCTCTCCTTCATATGCCCTGTTGTCAGTGAGATCCGTATCCCAGGAAACCGTTATACAGCGTTCGCGCTCTTCCGGCGGCATGGACTTCAGGTTATCACAGTCCGTTCTGTGTACTGTTATTCCCCTGCCCTTGGTTATATATCCTACAATCTCATCTCCGGGAACCGGTGTACAGCATTTGGCAATCCTTATCATCAGATTGTCAACTCCTTCGACAATGACTCCTGTTTCATCGTCCACATGCTTTCTCTGCTGTTCCAGTTTTTTCTGGGTCTTTTCGCTTATGGCATTAAGATCATCGAGAAGGGTTTTGCTCTTTTCCTCCGCCTTGGCCTTCTGCTTCTCATCCTCATAGCTCTGAAGCTTCTCGGCAACTTTTGTCTGCAGGTTTCCACCATAGCTAAGCTGAGTGCAAAGATCGTCAACATCCTTGAAGTCCATCTCTTTGACTACCCGGCTCATATAAGCGTTAGTCAGCAGTATCTTCGGGTCAAGTCCCTTCTTTCTCAGGTACTGGCCGAACATATCCTTGCCTTTGTCAACTGTATCGCTCTTGTTCTCTTTCTTAAGCCACTGTCTGATTTTGTTTCTGGCTGAGCTGCTTTTTGCTATCTTCAGCCAGTCGCTGCTGGGACCTGCGGAGTTGGAGGAAGTAATAATCTCTACGATATTTCCGTTCTCCAGCTCGTGGTCAATGGTCACCATCTTTCCGTTTACCTTGGCACCTACGCATTTGCACCCTACATCTGTATGTATTTTGAATGCAAAGTCCAGTGGTGTGGATCCGGCCGGCAGTTCTATTACATCGCCCTGAGGGGTGAACACGAACACCTGGTTAGTGAACAGATCCATCTTGAGGGACTCCATGAATTCCTTAGGATCATTTACATCTTTCTGCCATTCCAGAGCCTGCCTCAGCCAGGAAAGTTTGTTAACCTCCTCGTCATCTTTTGATATACCTTCCTTGTACTTCCAGTGAGCTGCAATACCGTACTCGGCTATTCTGTGCATCTCGTAAGTTCTTATCTGTATTTCAAAAGGTTTACCCGAATCACTGATTACCGTCGTATGAAGAGACTGGTACATGTTGGGCTTGGGCATAGCTATGTAATCCTTGAAACGACCGGGAATGGGTTTCCACATGGTATGAACCAGACCTAAAACCGCATAACAGTCCTTTACATTTTCCACAATTATTCTGACAGCCATCAGATCGAATATCTCATCAAGATTCTTCTTCTGGTAGTTCATCTTTTTATAAATGCTGTAAAAATGCTTGGATCTGCCATATATTTCATGTTTGATTTCTATTTCTTCCAGTGAAGCCTGAATCTTCTCAACCACGCGGTTAATGGCTTCCTCCCTGGCTCCCTTTCTCTCGCTGACCTGTTCCGCCAGATCGTAGTATGCTTCCGGATCAAGAAATTTAAGAGCTATGTCTTCAAGTTCCATCTTCATGGAATAAATACCGAGTCTGGCTGCCAGAGGTGCATATATATCCAGTGTTTCCTGACATTTTTCTACAATTTTTTCATGAGTCATGTAGTTTATGGTTCGAAGATTGTGCAGTCTGTCGGAAAGTTTGATTATGAGCACCCTGATATCCTTGGACATGGCAAGAAACATCTTTCTCAGGTTCTCGGCCTGACGCTCTTCCTTGCTGTCAAATCTCAGTGCTCCCAGCTTAGTTACACCGTCAACAAGATTCGCCACTTCCTCACCGAAGTCCTCAGTCATCTGTTCAATTGTATAATCTGTATCTTCGATGACATCATGCAAAAGACCGGCTATTATGGTTTCTTCATCCATGCCGAGTTCAGCCAGTATTTCAGAAACGGCAACAGGATGGATGAGATAAGGCTCTCCGGATTTTCTCAGCTGACCCCTGTGTGTTTCCTCGGCAACATCATAGGCCTTGCCTATGAGCTCTGTATCATATGCCGGATTATATTCAAGTATTTTTTCTAAAAAATCTCGTTTCTTCATCAGTTTATTAAATAATCACCTAAAGTCTGAATGTCTCCTCATCTTCCTTATGTTCTTCCTTGTCTTTCCTGCCCTTAACATATCTTTTTGATCGTTTCTTGTTTACTTTGGAAACCGGCTTTTCTGCTTCGACAACCGGCTCTTCTGCTTCAGTTAACAACTCTGTTTCAGGCAAGGTTTCCGCTTCTGTAATTTCTGTAACCTCAGGAGCTTCAATATTATCAGGCAATGCCTTTGCGGAAACGGCACCTTTATACTTTTTTTCCTCGTTCTTGCGAGCTCTCTTATTTGCCGCCTTTACCTGTTTCTGATATTCGGATGTCCTGTCCCTCTTGCCGAATTCGTAATAAAGCGGTGAACAGAAGCAGAGTGAAGAATATGCTCCGGCTATGACACCAACCATAAGAGGAAGAACGAATTCCCGTATTGAGTCTCCTGCCATGAATAACATAGGTACCATTATCAATACTGTCGTAGCCGATGTCATCAGAGATCTGCCCAGCGTCTGGGTTATACTGCGATCTACAGTCTCCATCAGCGTTCCTCTCTTCATGTATTTGATATTTTCCCTTATCCTGTCAAATACAACAATGGTATCGTTTATGGAGTAACCGACTACAGTAAGTATACCTGCTATAAACGGGTTATTTACCGTGATTCCGAATATGGCATAGAATGCGAGAACAATAAGCACATCATGAAGTACTCCCAGAAGAGCCGATGCACCGAAGCTCCATTGTCTGAAGCGGAATCTGATGTATACAAACATGCACAATGCTGCAACTACTATTGCTATAATAGCATTGTTTCTCAGCTCCTTGCCCACAGATGCTCCAAAGAATGATTGTGAAATCACATTATCATCTTTGATTTTAAAGTGATCGTTTATGGAGTCGATAATCTCTACTCTTTCTGCCTTCTCCAAGGATTCCGTTGTCCTTATTACTATCTGCGAATTGTCTTCTCCGGAATAAATGATTTCAGGATTAAGCTTATACCCGGAAATCGCATCTTCGACTTCTGATATTTTTACCTGCTTGCCCATATCCATCTGAATCATCGTGCCGCCGGTAAAATCGATACCGTAGTTAAGCCCCTTAACAATTCCGAAGCCGAGACCCGTTACCAGTATCACCGCGGTAATAACATAGTACACCTTGCGCTTGCTGAGAAAAGGAATAGTACCTCCAATGTGAAAAGTTGCAGTTCCGTCCTCCTTGATTCCGAAACGGGAAGGTCTGGCAAACTTATCATTCTCCGCCATAAGCTTCACATACATCTGAGTAACGAACACAGCCGTAACTATACTTAAAATAAGACCTACCATGAAAGTGTATGCAAATCCTTTTACGGCACTGGTTCCTATTTCGTAGAGAATAATGGCAGCAATCAGTGTTGTTATCTGGGAGTCAATAACGGTAGACATGGCTCTCTTTGTTCCCATTTCAGTTGCCACTCTGATGGTTCTTCCGTTTATTATCTCTTCTCTGATTCTGGCAAAGATAATTACATTGGCATCAATAGCCATACCTGTTGATACAATGATACCTGCAATACCCGGCAGCGTCAGTACCGCTCCCATGGCCGACATAATATTAATCAGAAGAATTACATAGAGTAAAAGTGCCAGATTTGCACATATACCCAGCCACCTGTATGCAAATATCATTATCAGCAATATTGCCAGAAGACCGATTAAACCGGCCAGTATGCTCATCTCCAGAGCGTTATATCCGATGCTTGCGGATTGAACCGATGATGTCACTTCAGTCAGACCGATAGGAAGAGCTCCGCCATTAATCTGTGCTGCCAGCTGCTGAGCCTCTTCAAGCGAAAAGTCTCCCGTGATGGAACAGCTGCCTCCGGTAATAGGCTCGTTAACATTGGGTGCTGAAATAATCGTATCATCCAGCACGATGGCAATGGCTCTGCCGTCCATTCCTTCAATTACAGAAGTTACCTGTCCGTTATATGCTCTTGTAGTTGCTTCGGCAAACAGATCCGTTCCCTCACGGTCAAACTGCAGGTTCACCGCATAACCGGCTGACTGGTCGTCTCTGCCTGTTTCTGCTTTCTTTACATTCCTGCCTTCCAGTACCAGACTGCCATCAGCCAGAATGAACTGAAGCTTGGCAGTCTTGCCAATGAGCTCGATTGCCTCTTCCGGATCTTCTATATCCGGTATCTCAACTCTGATTCTGTCCTTACCTTCTATGGTAATTGTGGGTTCACCCAAACCGTTAGCATTGATTCGGTTTTCAATAACAACCTGCGTCTGTTCCATGGCGTCTCTGAGCTCTTCATCACTCATCCCTCTGATGTCATTTTTATCGGCTTCCATTACGACATATACACCGCCCTTGATGTCCAGGCCCAGACTCATTCTGTCCTGAATGGGAGTTAACGGACCAATGCCTTTAACAGTTATTACCCATCCCAGAACAGTAATGATGATAATTAAAAATGCTAAATTTCTTCTTAGTCGATAGCTCATTTTTTTCTCCGGAAATAAAAATAAAAATTCATTTAATCATACGAGTTATTTTACTACTTTTTGCCAGTAATCTCAAGGGTTGCAGCCTTGTTTTTTAATAAAACAAAAGACGCGATAGAATCATCGCGCCGGTTTGTATAAGTAAAACAGAAATGCTTACTCAGACTTTGCAGCATCTTCTGTTGTTTCCGCAGTTGCTTCGGATGCAGGGACTTCCTCAACAGGTGTTTCTTCAACAGGTGCAGCCTTCTTCATTCTCTTAGGTCTGGCCTTTCTTACCTGGTTCTCTTCTGCATCGCTGATTTCGCTGTAGTCATCAGTCGAAGTTCTTTCAGCACGGCCTGAAGCTTCCTTAACAACTCTTGAAACAGCCCATCTTTGCAATTCCATCTTTACCTTGTCAGGTGCCACCTGTACAACAATGGTTTCATCCCTGGTTTTGACGATTTTGCATACAATACCGCCGATAGTAATGACTTCGTCCCCTACCTGCAATCCGGCTCTCATTGCGTTTGTCTGCTTTTCCTTCTTCTTCTGAGGTCTGATTAACAGCAGGTACATTACTACCAGCATTAGAACCAGAACTAAAATTGAAAACATTGATCCACCCATTATTGATCCCTCCTGTGATTTGTTTAACAAGTTTATTTATACAGCTTGTGGTGCCGGCTGTGGGGATCGAACCCACACGGTGTCGCCACCACGGGATTTTGAATCCCGCACGTCTGCCAATTCCATCAAGCCGGCGCAATGAGAGAATTATAACACTGTAACATAATTTTTTCAAGGTTGTTCATGAAAAAACCGGGTCATTATGCCCGGTTTGGTGCGGCCTGCCGGACTTGAACCGGCACGGTCTCCCACACGCCCCTCAAACGTGCGCGTCTGCCTATTCCGCCAAGGCCGCATGGTAAAATGCCTGTTTGGCAGGCACTCATTTATTTTATTCTCCATTGTGGTTTTTGTCAAGCAGATAATCAACTATTTCGTCCAGTGCAGAGAACAATTCCTCCACATGACCATTGTTCTCAACTACGAAGTCTGAGTATCTTCTTTTCTCATCATCTGACATCTGATTCCTGATTCTGTCTGCCACCTCACCAGGTGTTATGTTATCTCTGCTACACACTCTGTCTATTCTGACATCCATATCTGCTGTAATGAGAATCACCACATCACATCTGTCGTCTATTTTTGCTTCAAACAGGAGCGGAGCATCAAGCAAAATCCCTGAATATTCTTCATTTTCTCCTGACATTTGAAAGGCTTCAATGCGGCCGTCTATAATCTTTTTCATCTCTGTGTGAACGATGAGGTCAAATTGCCGGCGCTTGTCCTCATTCTTGAAGACGATGTTGGCCAGAGCCTTTCTATCCAGCACGGCAACTCCGCTGTCCCTTCTGACTATTACCGCTCCGGTACCCGACTCTCCCCCCGGTCCGAAAACATGATCCAGTATTTCAAGCATCGGCTGTCCGTCAGCTGTAAGCTCTCTTCCGATTTCATCGGCATCAATACGAGCAAAGCCTTTACTCACCAGATATTCTGCTGCTGTAGTCTTTCCCGTTCCTATTCCGCCTGTTAATCCTATTACAAGCATGCTTTAATGTCTCCTACTTTAATTCATACCAGTTCTTTCCGGTATTAAGTTCCGCTTTAAGTTCAACGGTCAGTTCATATGCGGATTCCATGTTATAGGCCAGAAGTTCCTTAACCTTCTCCAGCTCATCAGGATATACATTGATGATAAGTTCATCGTGTATCTGAAGAATGAGTTTTGATTTGAGGTTTTCTTTTTTTAAAGCACCGTAAACCCGAATCATAGCCAGTTTAATTATATCGGCAGCACTGCCCTGTATAGGCGTATTCATGGCAAGTCTCTCGCCCATCTGTCTGACCGTAAACTGTGTCGCCTTAAGCTCCTTGATGTATCGCTTGCGTCCCATTAAAGTGCTGACATATCCCTTTTCCTTTGCGAATGCCACGGAATTATCCATAAAGGTTTTCACCGCCTCGTGGCGGGCAAAATATGCCTTGATGTAATCATCCGCTTCCTGCCTCGTAATATTAAGCTCTCCCGAAAGACCAAAGGCACTCATACCGTATATTATACCGAAATTAACCGCCTTGGCACGGCTTCTCTCTTCTATTGTAATCTGATCTTCCGGTACTCCGAGCACATTTGCAGCAGTAGCACGGTGGATATCTTCTCCATCATTGAAGGCTTTTATAAGAGATTCATCACCGGACATATGTGCCAGAACCCGCAGTTCAATCTGAGAGTAGTCGGCACCCAGAAGAAAACATTCTTCGCATTCGGGTATGAAAGCTTTTCTGAGCTTCCTGCCCAGCTCCTGTCTTATAGGAATGTTCTGCAGGTTCGGTTCTGTACAGCTGATTCTTCCCGTTGTAGTAACCGTCTGTCTGAAATGGGCGTGAATTTTTCCGTCAACAGTATTTATAAGGGGAAGCATGCCATCAATGTAGGTACTTTTAAGCTTTGACAGTGTGCGGTATTCCAGGATTGCCGGAATTATTGGATGATTATCGATTATTTTTTCCAGTACTTCGGCGCTGGTGGAATATCCTCTCTTGGTCTTCTTGCCGTGGGGCAGGTTCATTTTTTCAAAAAGAACTTCTCCCAGCTGAACCGTCGAGTTCACATTGAATTCTGTTCCGGCCATTTCCTGTATGGAATCGGCCAGTGCTTCCACCTCTCCGGCCAGCACTTCACCAAACTGAGTCAGGTACTGCCTGTCTGCTCTGAAACCCTCCTTCTCCATTCCGGCCATTACCTGAATGAGCGGAAGTTCAACATCATACAGAACCTTTTCAAGTTCCTCATCAGCGATGCTCTTCTTCTGTACATCTGCCAGATTGAGGACAGCAACACAGACTTTCAATCCGTATTCCGAATAGATTTCAGTTTTATCGCTGAACATATCCATCTGCCCGTTTGAAGCAATAAAATCCTCTTCATCCTCTATGGTTTCATGGAAGTATTCGTTGCTCAGCGCCGACAGCCGGTAATTGCTTCGTCCCGAGTCAAGTACATACTGTGCTACAGCAGTGTCGAAAGTTGTATGAAAATCTCTCCGGCATCCCTTTGACATAAGCATGAAGTAGTCCCTCTTCACATCATGTCCTAAAAAACTGATATTCTGTTTGTCCAGCCACCCGTAAAAACCGTTGAGTCCGTCCGAGCTCTGCAGGTTGAAGTAATAACAAGTGTCTCCGTTTAATAATGATACTCCCTGTATTACCGGGTCAGCCAGATGATTGTTATCCCCGAAAACCTTGATCACACATTCTCCTTCAAGGCTCAAACCGGCCAGTCCGGAATCGTCGGAAACAGTGACCATAGTATATTCTTCACTGCTTGTAGCTTTTGCAGTGCCCGCCTCCGAACTGACTGAACCTTCTTCCGAACTGTCGGAAACCTTAAGGCGTGCAAGGAATCTGTTAAATTCAAGCTTTTTGTACAGTGTGATAAGTGCCTCATAATCCGGTTCTGTAACTATACAGTCCGCCGGAGTTTTATCAATTGGCACATTTACATTTATTGTAGCCAGACGCTTGCTGAGTAATGCCTGCTGAATGTTTTCGCTGATCTTTTTCTGCAGTCCGGCGGGTTTAATCTCCTCAACCCGTGCAATTATCTCCTCAACACTTCCATATTCCTTAATCAGTTTTGTAGCCGTCTTTGCACCAACCCCCGGAATGCCGGGAATATTGTCTGATGAATCGCCGGAAAGACCTTTGAAATCAATAAACTGAAGTGGTGTGAAACCATACTCTTCCACAAAGGAATCGTGATCAAAAAGATCGAAGTCAGAAACTCCTCTCTTGGTGTAAATAATCTTCGTTAAATCCGTAGCCAGCTGCAGCTGGTCTCTGTCCCCCGTAAATATATAAGTTTTCATACCTTCAGCTTCTGCACTTCTTGCCATGGTACCTATAATGTCGTCAGCCTCAAACCCCTCCAGCTCCAGCCTTGTTATCCTCATGGCATCCAGAATATCTTTCAGCAGAGGAATCTGCATGGCCAGTTCGGGAGGCATCTTTTTCCTTCCCGCCTTGTAATCCTCATATTCATCATGTCTGAATGTGGGACTCTCCATATCGAAGGCTATGGCCATGTAATCAGGGTCGTAATCATTTCTGATCTTTTCCATCATATTCAGGAATCCGAAAATGGCATGGGTATATATACCCTCCTTCGTTATCATCGGATTTCTCATAGCATAGTAAGCCCTGAATATTAAGCTGTTTCCGTCAATTAATACGATTCTCTTCATGTTGATTAACCTTTTATTTTTTCAGCTCAAATCCGTCAGGAAAGAGTTCTTTGAGATTTCTCGTTCTTATCACTCCGTTTGTCTTTGTTATTACATCAAGATTCGGAGCAAACTCATACATGAACTGTCTGCATATTCCGCAAGGTACTGCTTCCTGCTCATCACCGGCAGATATGGCAATGGCAATAAACGGCGTTTTTTTATCTTCGATATTTTCAAGAACACCGTCGGAAATAGCCTTTGCAAAAGCCACTCTCTCGGCGCATATAGTTGCCTCAAACGATGAATTCTCTATATTCACACCTGTATATATCTTATTTTTTGGTATAATGGCATCTTCACCAGGTCTCACCAGCAGTGCAGCACCGACCTTGAAACCCGAATAAGGGGCATAGGCAAGATCTCTGGTATGCTCCGCCGCGTAATAAAGTTCTTCATATTTGTCATTTTTGCTGTTAAACATGTTCCATCCCTCCTTATAAATCTGCTGCAGCCTTAAATCCGTAGGCGGACTCAGCGCTGAGAACCGCTTTGTTTATAGCTTTTGCCATCACATGTGAGGCCAGATCACCCAGAGCGTCCTGATTGACCTCCACATCTCCTGCGGACAGGAAGAATATTGTGTCTCCATCAGCCGAAGTGTGAACCGGTCTGATTACTCTGGCATATCCGTCATGAGCCATTTCAGCAAGTTTGCTGCACTGTGACTTTGTCAGATTTGCATTGCAGATAATACAGCCTATGGTGGTGTTGCCGGTAAAAACATTTTTTTCTTTAAGAACGGAACTCCACATGATTTCCCGTGTGCTGACAAGCCCGGTTCCGTCTTCATTCAGCAATCCTGCCAGCATCTCTCCTGTGTCGGCATCATAGATGTCTCCAAGAGCATTGACCGCAACTACAGCACCTAACTTCAGTTCACCGATCTGTACGGCATAGATCCCGAGACCGGATTTCATCAGACTTTCAATTCCCATGAATTTGCCCACAGTTGCTCCCGTTCCAGCTCCCTGATTACCCGGCGCAAAATCTTCGGGATTTTCCGAATTAACACAGGCTTCATAGCCCATTGCGGCGTCAGGTCTGACTTTCGGATCGCCGGTAATCAAATCGAACATACAGGCTGCCGGCACAATAGGAACAGTGCCTACGCCGACATCGAAGCCTATCCCCTTCTCTTCCAGATATTTCATCACCCCGCTTGCGGCATCCAGACCGTATGCACTGCCTCCGGACAGGCATACCCCGAATATTTCCTGAACCATTTTGCTCGGATTCAGCAAATCCGTCTCCCTGGTAGCGGGACCGCCGCCCATTACCGAGACTCCGGCTCTTGCTCCCTTATCACACAGGATAACCGTACATCCCGTGCCGCCCTCTGCATTCTGTGCATTGCCCAGCCTGAAGCCGTCTATATCGATTATGTTTATCTCTTTCATAGTTGAACCTCATGAATTATGTTATTGCTTGTACCGCTATTATAAGTGCGATTATTACCCCGGTAACACCTTCGCCGCCCAGAAGACCGGAGGCAATTATGGTTCCTTTGTTTGCTTCTTCAAACTTAGGGAAAAACTTATCGACTATAAACCTGATCAGACCTCCTATAAATGCTGTGGCAGACAAATAGAACGGCAGGTATACGCCCAGACCGAGAGTCATCACCGGTAGCTTCAGAGCATAGAGCACTATGGCAACAGCCAGTCCTATGAGGAAGGCCGGCATATGTGAAATCCCGCCTACCATTGCCGATACAGCGCCGGCCTGAGCTGCCGGGAACATTTCGCTACCGAAACTGTCTCCGCCGTATGCACTGATAATAACCATCAGAACCCCAACGGATACGAGAGCTCCGATAATGCCGCCGATAAGCTCTGCAATCCACTGTGCTTTTGGATCTGTTTTCAAAATAACTCCCACTTTAAAGTCGTTCATAATGTCGCCGCAAAGTCCACAGCAAACCGCTACAATGGCAGCTACAAAGAATGCTTCGGTTTCTCCGATTTCGGAGATGGCTTTGCAGGCTATCAGAACAATTATGCCGAATATTTCCATAGGGTTAATGCCCGTCTGTCCTACACAGTGTGATGACATGGCCGTTGCAATCCAGGCACCTACGATGGTTATAACTGACGGAACTATTCCCATGTCCAGAACAAAGGTAAAAAGGGCTGCAAGTATTATCATCACCCATGGTGCCCATCTCATAGGAACAATACTGCTTCCTATTGAATCCTTTGAAAACATTCCACCGAATATTTCTTTTGCTTTTGGCAAAACATTGAAGATAACAATTGAAATGCCGGTTCCTACCATGAGACCTATGCCGAGCGAGGCTTTAACGGTAGCTGCGGTTGCAACATCCCACAGTCCCAGCTCCGTACCGCCCAGCAGTACACCGAAATCACCTATAAGGGCACCTATAAACCACACGGATATGGCAAGAGGTCCGATGAGATATCCGATTCCCACAAGCATCGGCGAAACATATACGCCACAGAGTGAACCGTATGCCATCATTTTCTGATTAAGAAGAACCGCAGGAATATTTGTGAACCAGTCACGCAGAAATGTGAATATGGCAACTGCTCCCATGGTAATAAAGAGCATTGCCGCCTTACTTCCGCCCTCATCTCCTGCCTGAAGAGTTTCTGCACATGCTTCACCCATGGGAAAAGACATATCTTCTCTCTCCATGTAGAATTTTCTGATCAAGGCCGTAAAAATAAGACCTAGCACAACACCACCAAGTGTAAGCAGCAGCAGTTTACCCCAGTTCACTTCCGCATTGGAATCCAGCATCCAGATACCCGGAATTGTGAACGCGAGACCACCCGCTACCATTGCACCTGCTGACATGGCCGTTTGTGTTACATTGATTTCATTCAGGTTGGTATTACCCATTGCTTTCAGGCAGAACATTGAAACCAATGCTACAAAAATAATTGGCCACGGCAGTGAGCTTAGTTTCAGCGCGATAAACATGGAGCTTGTCGTAATGATAACAACACCAATTGCGCCGATCACCATACCTCTAACAGTTAGCTGATCTTTCATTTGTTTTCTCCTTATTAAATTGTCTTAGAAAGATATAATTTTTATATCAACTTCCTGTAAGTAAGCCAGTAGGTCGCTCCTACAAAGAGTGAGCCGCCCAGAATATTGCCTATGGTTACAGGAAGAAGATTACGGATAAAAAATGCTCCCCAGGTCAAACCGCTTATATCCAGCCCCTGAATCTGCAGGAATGCTTCCTGACCTGAAGCTAATATTCCCGCAGGGATAAAGTACATGTTGGCGATACTGTGTTCAAATCCTGACAGCACGAAAAGTCCCACAACAAACCAGCAGGCGAATATTTTGCCTATAGTCTGCGGGGAACCGGTTGCCATCCACACGGCAAGACATACAAGCACATTACACAGTATGCCTAGAACTACAGCTTTTATAAAGCCCATATTGCACTTGCCCACAGCTGTTTTAACGGTAATGGCCCCGAGAAGTCCATCTCTGCTGTGCCAGAAATCGCTGATGAAAATACAGAGCACTATCAGAATAGCCCCGACAAAATTTCCCGCATAAACTATCGCCCAGTTTCTCCAGATTGATGCCCATCGTATCTTCTTGTCCATTATGCCGACAACCATCATACAGTTTCCGGTAAAGAGCTCCGCACCGCACATTATAACAAGCATGAGTCCAACGGGAAAGATTGCTCCCATTACCAGCTTCCCAAGCCCGAATGTCTCAGAATCAGCCAGCAGATTATATGCTCCCATAAGTGAAGCCTGTGCTCCAAGTGCAATAAAAGCGCCGGCAAGAACTGAAAGAATAAAAAGTTTCCAGAAGCTGCCGGTAGCTTTCGGTATCGATGAATCTGATACCCTTTCCATTATTTCTTTTGGTGTTAATGCATCCATGAGTATAGTACCCGGTACAAAACCGCCTCCAACAAATAATAATCCCGACATGCCGTCAGGGATATAATTCACGCCCTAACTGCCGTTAGGTGGGTGTTCTGCCTTTGCGCTCTGTCTTCCCGTCAATGCGGGCCTGACATCTTTCAAATGGACGTCCGAATTCCCAATGTGATGATGTAGGTTGAATTATATTGCCCCCGACAAACATTTCAGGATTAATAATATATCATATGAATTTAATTTACAAGCGATATTACTCTATTGCATCTAAGTCAACGCTGCAGTTGTGATGCACCTTCTGTACATCGTCATTATCCTCAAGAATATCTATCATCTTTTTTAGTCTCTTCAAGTCAGCCTCATCCTCAGGAGCTGCTTCCATGGAAGGAACATATTCCACTTCGGCATCAACAAATTCATATCCGGCTTTCATAAGTGCTTCATGAATTTCCGTATATAGTGAGGGATCGCTGATAATTTCAAAAGAATCCTCATTGACTGTCATATCTTCCGCACCTGCCTCCAGAGCCACTTCCATAAGTGCATCTTCGTCAATATCATCAGTTTTTTCGATGATAAAAACACCCTTTCTGGCAAACATATACGATACACAGCCCGGCGTACCCAGGTTTCCGCCGTACTTGTCAAATGTGGATCTGACGGCGGAAGTGGTTCTGTTGTTATTATCAGTAAGCGCTTCTACGATAACGGCCACTCCGCCGACACCGTATCCTTCAAAGCTCAGTTCTGAATATGTCTCACCCTCAAGCTCACCGGTCCCTTTCTTAATTGCTCTCTTTATGTTTTCGTTAGGCATGCCTATGCCCTTAGCCTTTTCGATTGCAACTCTCAGAGAGGCATTGTATTCAGGATCTCCCCCGGCCTTGGCAGCTACAATAATCTGTCTCGCATACTTTGTGAACATAGCGGCTCGTTTGGAGTCCTGAGCAGCCTTTCTGCCCGCAATCGTACCGTGCCTTCCCATCAGGACACCTCCTATCTGTTCCCTTTGTTGTCCCCTATTGTATTATGCTTCGGTCTTTTCTGCAAGATTTTTATGGGCAGTGGTCATCATGAGCTTAATTCTGTTCAGCTGATTCACATGGGAAGCTCCCGGATCATAGTCGATAGCCACAATGTTGGCTTTGGGATTAAATTTTCTCATAGCCTTCATCATACCCTTACCGGTAACATGATTTGGAAGACATGCGAACGGCTGCAGACAAGCGATATTTTCCACACCGTTATGTATCAGTTCTACCATTTCTCCGGTTAAAAGCCATCCTTCACCGCATTGGTTGCCCAAGGAAACCACCTGCTGGGCCGCAGCTGCAATATCCTCAATATATGCCGGCTCTTCAAAGCGTTTCGATTCACGCAAAGCCTTTCTAACCGGTTTTCTGAACCACTCAAGTATCTTTATTGCCGCCTTGTTTGCAACCATATAGGACCATGTCCCTGACAGGTGTTTGTAATTAAATTCCTTGTTATGCATACCGTAGAGGAAAAAATCCAGAAGGTCAAGCACAACGGCTTCACCGCCTTCGTCCTCAATTACTCCCACAATATCATTGTTGGCAGTAGGATGGTATTTCACCAGTATTTCGCCAACAACTCCTACTTTAGGTTTTTTGATGTCACGCAAAGGCAGTGCATCAAACTCCTCGCAGATGCCTTTGCATATTCTCTTAAATTCACCGCGTTTGCCATTGGCTACATTTTCAATAGCCCTGGCATTCCACTTCTCATAGAGTGCATTTGCGGAACCTTCCTCAACTTCATATGGCCTGGTAGCATACAGAACTCTCATAAACAGGTCACCGTATATTACAGCCATCATAGCCTTATTGATCAGCTTGGGACTGGTAAGTCTGAAACCCGGATTGGATTCCAGCCCCGCCGTATTTACAGAGATCACCGGAATCTGAGACATGTCCAGGTCCTTCAGTGCCTTTCTGAGAAGCGCTATATAGTTACTGGCTCTGCACTGGCCACCTGTCTGAGACATAAAAATTGCTGTCTTATCCAGATCGTATTCACCGGATTTAAGTGCTGCTATGGTCTGCCCAAGGGCAACAATGGTAGGATAACAGGCATCGTTATTGACATACTTAAGTCCCTCATCCACCGCGTGAACGCTTACAGGCGGCAGCTGTACGGCATTGTAGCCGCATTCATTAAGAGCTCTTTCAAGAAGTCTGAAATGAATCGGAGACATCTGAGGAATCATCAAAGTGTAGTTCTTTCTCATTTCCTTGGTGAAATAAGGTCTCTCATATGGACTGTGATCCGTGCGCACATGTATATCACGCTGTTCTCTCTCCTTCATTGCCGCCAGAAGGGATCTGATTCTTATTTTGGCGGCACCCAGATTGGAACCTTCGTCTATTTTCAGAACCGTATACATCTGGTGGTCTTTTTCACATATATCCGCCACCTGATCGGTGGTAACCGCATCAAGACCGCAGCCGAATGAATTAAGCTGGATAAGTTCAACATCATCTCTTCTGCCGGCAAAGGCCGCTGCCTTATACAGTCTGGAATGATACATCCACTGGTCAAGAACTCTGATCGGTCTTTGGAGTTCACCCATATGTGCTACGGAGTCTTCAGTGAGCACAATCATTCCGAATGAATTGATCAAGCTGTCCATTCCATGGTTGATTTCCGGATCAATATGATAAGGTCTGCCCGCAAGAACCAGACATTTTGTGTCTGTCTCTTCGGCAAATTTTATTGCGTCTTCTCCGGCTTTTCTCATATCAGCCTTGAATTTTGTGTCTTCAGCTCTTGCCTTGTCTACAGCTTTGTTTATTTCAGAAGCACTGCAGCCTTTACCTGCAAGAGCCCGCCTCAATTCCCTCTTAAGCCTCCTGTCATTGTCATAAGGCAGGAACGGATGCATAAACTCAATGTTCTCTGCGCCGACAACTTCATCCATATTTTTAGCTATTACTTCCGGATATGTAGCCACAATGGGACAGTTGTAGTGATTCGGCTGCTCAGTGTCATCATTTCTCTCATAGTTTATACATGGATAAAAAATCCATTCCACGCCCTGGTCAACGAGCCATTTGATATGGCCATGAACCAGCTTCGCCGGATAACAGGCCGTATCCGAAGGGATAGTGTTCATTCCCATTGAATAGAGGGTTTTGCTGGACTGTGGTGAAAGAATAATTCTGAATCCCAGTTCCGTAAAGAAGGTATGCCAGAACGGATAGTTCTCATACATATTAAGAACTCTCGGAATACCTACAGTGCCTCGCGCCTTTTCTTCGGGAATGGTTTCGTAGTCGAAGAGCCTGTTAAACTTATATTGGTAGAGATTGGGAATATCGTTGGTTATTTCTTCCTTTCCCTCTCCTTTTTCGCATCTGTTGCCCGTAATCAATCTTGTTCCGTCAGAAAATTTATTGATGGTCAGCAGACAGTTGTTCTCACAACGCTTACATCTGGTTGTGGATGTGTCCACATGGAATGTGTCCAGCTCATGGCGGCTCAGCAATGTGCTTCTGTCGCTCTCATCAGTTCTCTCCTTTGCGATGAGTGCTACTCCGTAAGCACCCATCAGTCCGGCGATATCCGGTCTTATGACATCTCTTTCCAGAATCTTTTCTATGCTTCTTAGAACCGAGTCATTAAGGAATGTTCCTCCCTGAACCACAATGTTCTCTCCGGCCTCATCGGGATTTCTGAGTTTTATTACCTTGTAGAGGGCATTTCTGATAACAGAATAGGACAGACCTGCGGAAATATCTCCGATAGTCGCTCCTTCCTTCTGTGCCTGCTTAACCTTTGAATTCATAAAGACTGTGCATCTGGTTCCCAGATCCACAGGCCCCTCGGCAAGCAGAGCTTCTTTCGCGAAATCCGGTACACTCATTTCAACCGACTTGGCATAGGTTTCTATGAAGGAGCCGCATCCGGATGAACACGCTTCATTGAGCATTACATTATATATGGCTCCGTCTTTAACTCTCATGCACTTCATGTCCTGTCCGCCGATATCAAGAATAAAATCCACCCCCGGCAGGAAATGTTCTGCAGCCTTGTAGTGAGCCATGGTTTCAATTTCGCCTATATCCACCTTAAAGGCTGCCTTTATGAGATTTTCGCCATATCCCGTTACCGCCGATTTGGCAATGTATGTATCCTCAGGCATAGTATCATACACTTCTTTAAGCATCTCAATAATCGGGGCTATCGGTCTCCCCCTGTTGCTCTTGTAAAAAGTGTACAGTATATTTTTATCGTCATCCATGACGATGGCCTTTGTTGTCGTTGAGCCTGCATCGATTCCAAGGAAAAGCCTTCCTTTTGCCTTGGCAAAATCCTTTCTTACAACCTTGGATTTATCGTGTCTGGCCTTGAACTCATCGTAATCCGCCTGATCTTTAAAGAGCGGTTCTATTCTTTCCGTATCGCTGAGTTCGGACTGATTGGCAGATTCCAGCTTATGCAGAATATCAGCCAAACTGGTCGGCTCGTATTTTTCCGACAGGTATGCTGCTCCCATTGCAACAAAATACTTTGAATTCTCCGGAAATATAACGTCTTCCGGAGCCAATTCAAGAGTTTCAATAAATCTTTTTCTGAGTTCGGACAAAAATGAAAGAGGACCGCCAAGAAATGCAACTTTACCCTGTATAGGATGTCCGCATGCCAGTCCGCTTATAGTCTGATCTACAACAGCCTGAAAAATCGAAGCAGCCAGATTTTCGATTTTGGCACCTTCATTAATGAGCGGCTGAATATCTGTTTTAGCAAAAACACCGCATCGCGCAGCAATAGGATATATAAGTGTGTGCTTTTTTGATGCCTCGTTAAGTCCGTCAGCATCAGTGTTAAGAAGAACAGCCATCTGGTCGATAAATGCACCTGTGCCCCCCGCACATGTGCCATTCATTCTCTGCTCTATGGTCTGTCCGTAAAATGTTATTTTAGCATCTTCACCGCCCAGCTCAATAGCTGTATCCGTTTCCGGAATAAGCGTTTCGACCGCCTTGCTGCAGGAAATAACCTCCTGCTCAAATGGTACTTTTATTATCTTGGCCAGTGCCAGCCCGCCTGACCCGGTAATAACCGCCTGTACTTCCGCACCATTAAACTCCTCATGTGCGTCTCTTATCAGTTCCTGGACTTTCAGGAACACATTGGACATATGCCTCTCATATCTGCTGTAAATAATGTTGTCATTTTCGTCAAGAAAAACAAGTTTTACAGTTGTTGAGCCTACATCAATTCCCAGTCTCATGTTTATAGTCTCCAATTATCTCTTTTTTAATCTTCCATTTAAAATCCCTTTATATAACTATTCAATTGATTTTAACGCATGCTAATGAAAATAACAATCAATAAATAGTATGACTTTGTCGTTTACGATAAAAACTCACTACTATATATAGGTGTTATGCTATAATTAACTCATGAAAACCGCAATAACCCCAAAAACTTACAAGGCAATCTACCGTCTGCTTGACCGGGTGTCCCCCGTTGATTTTGACTGCGGTATTTTATGTGACGGCATCTGCTGTTCCTGTACATATGAACCTGAGGATATGAATCCTTGTGAATATACTGCGGCATCGGATGTAAATACCTCAGAATACATGGGACTATACCTTCTTCCGGGAGAGGAAACAATACATTATGATTCTTCGGGCTCTTTATCCGAGGAATCCTCCCGGTGGCTGGATTGGGGATATCTGATAGCGGATGATTATGACTTTCCGGAGAGCTGGCACGGCAGAGTACACTTTATTCAGTGTAGGGGACCTTTGAACTGTAAACGCAGTATGCGTCCCATACAGTGCCGCACATTTCCACTGTCCCCTCACATTGATGAAACCGGCACACTCCACATGATTCTAAGCTGTGATGATCTGCCATATGAATGCCCCATACTGGAGCAGGCATATGAAGGCGTTCCTCTAAACGAACGCTTCATTAAGGCAACATATACTGCATGGAAACATCTAATCCGTGATTCTCGCATATATGACCTGGTTAAAGATGATTCAATTCTTCGTATAAATAACGACGCACAAATAGTAATATTGCTCTAATCTCCAAGATGCTTTAGTTCTTTGCCGTAAAGTCTTATGAAGACCAATATCCAATACGTTGTTCCCAGTATTTCCGAAAGTGGAAATCCATACCAGACTGCATTTAAGCCTAAGATTCTACCCAGAAGAAATGCAATAGGAAGAATACCTATCAGTTGCCTTATCAGAGAGCCCCACAGACTCAGAAAGCCATGCCCTGTAGCCTGAAACACGGATGATGTCATAATTCCGTAAGCCGCAGGCAGGAAACACCAGCTTATTCCTCTCAATGCATGTACACCTATTGTGTACATTTCTTCATTTCCCTGTGCATTAAATATTGAAAGAAGCTTGTACGGGAACAACTGAAATATCAAAAGACCTAAGGCCATAACAGTGAATGCTATCAGAAACCCTTTTTTATAGGTTTCTATAAGCCTTTTCTTATTTCCGGCACCGTAATTATATCCTAATATGGGCAGTATACCTTGACTGAGTCCGAAGACCGGCATAAATATGAATGACTGCAGTCTGCCGTACACTCCCATTACAGCAACAGCTGTTTCTGTAAAACCTCTGAGAATCATATTCATTCCAAACTGCGTGACAGAACCTATGCATTGCATGAGTATTGATGGAAACCCTACAGCAAATATTTCTCTGAAAATCTGCCATTTCCATTCCCATCCCTTCAATCTGACCTTAATGGGACACTTACCATTAAAAAGGATTATCTGCCCCAGAATCATGCTGAACAGCTGACCCAAAACAGTTGCAACGGCCGCCCCCATAAGCCCCCACTCGGGGAATGGACCTATTCCGAATATAAAAAGGGGATCAAGTATTACATTAATAACAGCACCGGTCAAACTGCAAATCATCGGCAAAATCATATTGCCCGTTGCCTGTATTATTTTTTCCGTTATTATTTGAACGAACATGAATACAGAACATATCATTATTATTCTCAGATATATACTTCCTTCTTCCACTATATAGACTGTATCACTCATCACTTTCATGAGAGGTTTTGCGAATAGGAACCCGCATATTGCAAAGCTGCCCCACAAGAAAAATGCTGTTCTATACCCGTGACTTGCGGCCATATTTGCCTGTTCCTGACAGCCTGCTCCCAAGCGCCGTGAAATCAGCGAGTTTATACCGATTCCCGTTCCTACGGCACATGAAATCATCACCATTTGAATCGGAAAAATATATGTGATTGCAGCCAGAGCCTCTTCCCCCAGTCTGGAAACAAAAAAACTGTCAACGATGTTGTACATAGCCTGAATCAGCATCGACATCATTGCCGGCCACGACATTCTTATAATCAACTGTGTGATGGGCATAGTACCCATCCTGTTCTCTTTCATTAATAAACCTTTCTTTCGTAACTCTTCAAATAAAGAACTCCACCATGCGGGTGCGGCTCGGCAGTAGTATATAATAAAATATACTAAAATCGGTTATTGTTCAATAGTTAAGAATTGCAAATTCAGCGGGGTTAGAATATAGTAACTTAGAGATGGATATATCGGTAATTTTAAGCTTATTAAAATTATTTAAGAACTTGGAGGAATGAGATTGAAAAAGAAAAGAATACTTCCTATTTTCTTGTTAATGCTAAGCATGTTAGCCTTGACATTTCAAATGAATCAGCCAACATTGGCTATGGAATTCGAGGACTATGCACAAACGCAAAATGGTACAGAGATTACGGAAAGTCCGGACGAACTTTTAACTGAAGAAGTTGAAGATGAGAATGTAAATGAAGGTGTAAGCGAGTCAGAAGCCGCCGCGGATGATACAACAGAAGGCTTAACTGAGGGTCTTTATTTGCCCATGATGAAACAGAGAGGCGGTGATCCCTATGTGATTACGAATGACGCTGATTCTGCTGAGCGCTATGTAATGTCGAATTTCACCGAATTAGATGCCAAAATCACGGAACTCGCAGCAAATAATAAAGCATATACACTAACACTCAATAAAGATCTTGAAGTAACGGGAGATAATAGCTTAGTTTTTCGCGGTCCAAGCAAATGGACCGTCCAGGGCAATGGAAATACGGTGAAAAAGGAAGAAGGTGCTCCGGTAAATTTAAATCGCGTTTTTGCAATATGATATTAATTACAAAAATTCCAGTAACAACACATTATGTCCGGTAAGCTATTCTTTTGTGGATGCCGATGCCGGTACTTTGCCACAGTCAGTTCTGGATTTACTCCCTGCAGGCAGTGAGGCGGGAATCGGTTCTATTGTTATACCGAAGGCTCCCGCATCTAATATAGTTGAGATTCCCAACAACGGAGGCACATGGAAATTTTTAGGCTGGGATAAAAATCAAGTTAATATTCTGCAAGAAGGAGTTGAATTTATTGGAACGTGGAAATACACAGCACCTGTTAATGAAGAAACACCAATGCCTGAACCGGAAGATCCGGATAAAGATTCAAACACCCGGACAAGCGATACAAGTGCCCTGTATCTGTTCTCCGGCTTGATGATTCTTTCTCTGGCTATCCTATTTATGATTCTACGAAGAAGATCAGAATAGATAATTGACTCAAAATAAAAGAACGCAGTTATCGATACAATTTCACGTATTGATAACTGCGTTTTACGTTGGCGGAAGCGGTGGGATTCGAACCCACGTGCCCTTGCGGACAACCGCATTTCGAGTGCGGCTCGTTATGACCACTTCGATACGCTTCCCTATCGCGGCAATGAGTAGTATAACTCAAAATATATAATCATGCAACTGCAATAAATTTGAGGCAATCTCCCTGACTGCCTCCCCTACATATTATATATTTTTAAGTTTTATAACTGCAGCCTCTGCTGCTTTGATGAGCGGATACGCGGCAGGTGATGCCGTAAGTAGCGGCTGTGTTCCAACCTGAGTCACCACCAGATCGTAAACTGTCATGTGGTTCTGGATGGCAACACCCATTACATTAACAAGCTCCCCTGCATCTTTACCTCCAAGAACTTCACCACCCAGGATTACACCGGATCGTTTTGATACAATTAATTTAACCATCTGCTTATGAGCATCTGCCATTTTCCCCGGGTGACGATTTACGCCGGTGAACGATGCTGTGATGAAGTCAAAGCCCTCCTTTACGGCATTTTTTTCTATGATGCCGGCGACACCAAGTGCTGTATTCCCTATGCATGTGGAGTAAATGCCAATTGTACCTCGAAATGCTGCAAGTGTATTAAGCTCATAGAGATTCAGCCCTGCAGTACGTGCCTCGGTACATGCTGTGGATGCCAGCATAATTTTGCTCAGCTTTCCTGTGGAAAAATCCACTTTCTCAGCACAGTCGCCTGCTGCATACACATCAGGAATACTGGTTCGACGGAACTGATCCGCACGGATAAATCCGTATTTATTTAGTTTAAGTCCCATACTTTCAGCAAGCACGGTGTTCGGCTTATAACCAAGAGACAGTATAACAGCATCTGCATCCACTGTCTCGCCGGTGCTGAATCTTACCTGTTTAACGGCTGTATCACCGATAATCTCCTCAATACCGCATTTTGTTTTAACATTCACGCCACGTTCGATAAGCAGTGATTCAGCTTCAGATGCAAACTCTTCATCAAATGTCATACCAAGTACATTTGGGCAAAGTTCAATCAAAGTAACCTGCTTGCCATTTTTATTCAGCTCATCTGCCACCTCAAC
>CAYFQD010000022.1:0-30158 GCA_964345275.1 uncultured Oscillospiraceae bacterium | reverse complement strand
ATTCAAGAGATTATGGATTCTATGGATACTCCTATTTTGAGTATTCCCGGCATTAACTATCGCATGGGAGCAATGATAATAGCTGAACTTGGTGACCTTCGTAGATTTTCATCTCCGGACAAGATTCTTGCATATGCAGGAATGTCTCCATCCACATACCAATCAGGCCAGCTGACATCGTCTTATGCTCACATGGAAAAACGAGGATCGCGCTACCTTAGGTACGCTCTATTCAATGCTACTCAATATGTCTGTATGTGGGATCCCACCTTCAAAGCATATCTCGAAAAGAAGCGTGCCGAAGGCAAACATTACTTTGTTGCAATATCTCATGCAGCAAAGAAACTAGTTCGGCTAATCTATCATCTTCAATTGACCGGTGAAGATTACTGCCCGCTAGCTTAACTTTTTCAATATCTTCTGCAGCATCCTTTTAGGATGCTAATTTGTCATGCAGTTTTCAATGTTCAATTCTACCTTTACCGCTTATTCAGACCAACCGTAGCGCAGCGGAGGGCGGTAGTAATTTACCCTTGACTTTTAATAGTTAGTCTTTTTTTCTTTTTCCTTTAGACCGGAGTATTTTTTAAGATACACCTGTCTCATCAAGAAAGATTCCAGCCTGTTGATGGGCTTCACACCCAATCCTGCCAGAGCTGCCCGTGCGTTTTTTTCTATTATCATGCTTATTGCTGTGGCATCATCTTCTGCGGCTGCACTGCACATAGCGCCTTTACCTCTTACCAGCAAGGGCTTTCCTCTTGCCTGAGCAGCTGCAATTACCTTCCCGTCATAATCAATCACCTTGAGCCGGGAACCAATAATCTGCGCAAAATCATCCAGATAGGGCCGCATTTCGCTCCTGATCCCCATAAATTTTATAATGACCGGATCATCGTTCCAGAGCCTGCTGAAGTGCTCATTGTCACCCTTCCACGAGTCGATACCCAGAGATTCCAGATACTCGCCGCATCTGTTCTCCAGCTCTTTTGCCGCTGCAAAGGCTTCTTTATAGTCTCTGCCATAGACAACTGCCCCGTGATTGCTCATTATTACAGCATTGCCGTCATACTCCTCAAAAGCTTTTGCTACATTTGCAGTAATCCTCTTTGTCCCCGGCAGCGCATAGGCAGCACAAGGGATGCCGATTACCTGACTCTTCCCCATGGCCGACACAGCCGAAGCATTGTGCTGATGCGTATGAATGACAAATCCGGCATTCTCCTTCAGCTTGTAGATTGCTCTGTGGATCTTTTTTTCCGAAGACGGCCTGATGTCACCTTCATATTTCATTACTTCAATGTCAAGCTCGACGACCTCTTCGTCCCTAAGGGTCATGTAATCTCTGCCGCTGGGCGTAATGGCGAAATGCTTCTCATCAATTCTGCAGCTCACATTGCCCCAGGTTCTGGCGATGAGTCCTTTTTCGGAAAGTTCCCTTCCCGCCTCTGTTACAAGTTTTCTTGCTTCCGACCCTGTCATTTTTCTTTTCCTATCTTATGCAGTGCTCTTTTATTTCTTTCATCAGACTGGTGAATCCCGGAATAGAATTGATTATTGTATCATATGTAACGCAGTAAGCTATTCTCACATATCCGGGACAGGCAAAGGATCCTCCCGGCACCACCAGTATATTGTGCTCCTTAGCCTTTGCGCAAAACTCTCTCTCATCGTCGATAGGCGATTTAACCCACAGATAGAAGGCTCCTTCAGGATATACGCATTCGTAACCGGCTCCGGTAAGGCCTTCATAGAGAGCTTTTCTGTTTCTGTCGTAAGTTTCAATGTCAGTGGTGCAGTCAATACATCTGGCCACCGCTCTTTGAATAAGCGATGGTGCATTGACAAAACCCAGCACTCTGTTTGCTATGTTTGCAGCCTGAACGGCATTATCAAAGTCGTGAATCTCCCTCGGAATAACCAGGTAGCCGATTCTCTCTCCCGGCAGGCTGAGGCTCTTGCTCCAGGAGTATGCCACAATGGTATTAGCGTAATATCTGGTCACATAGGGCACCTTCACCCCGTCATACACCAGCTCTCTATATGGCTCGTCGGAAATGATATATATTTCCGTTCCAAACTCTCGCTGCTTCTCCTCCAGAATTGCTGCCATCTGCTGAAGAGTCTCTTCCGAATATACAACTCCTGTCGGATTATTAGGTGAGTTTATTATTACGGCTCTCGTCTTCTCCGAAACCGTATCCCTGAGTCCTTGAAGATTCGGCTGGAATGTTTCAGTATCCGCAGGAATCGCTTTAAGAGCTGCACCGTGATTGGCGGCATAATTCTCATACTCCACAAAGTAGGGTGCAAAACCCAGCACCTCTTCTCCCGGATCCACCAGGGTCTTCAAAGCCACATTCAGCCCGCCGGCTGCACCAACAGTCATAACGATATTTTCCGATCCAAAACCGGTTCCGTGCAGCTTGTTTATATGTTCGGCAACTGTCTGTCTCACATCCTCATATCCACTGTTGCTCTTATTATACCCGTGAATTTCAAGTGTGTCCTCTTCATCCAGAATATCTTTTATGGCTCTGTTCACCTCATGGGGTGCCGGAACACTCGGATTCCCCAGACTGAAATCATACACATTTTCTCTTCCGTATTTTTCCGCCAGCCTCGCCCCGTCTTCGAACATAGCCCGAATAGCCGAGTTACCGTTCACATACGGCATCATTCCTTTTGCTGTCATTCATACACCTCCCTGAATAACATCAATACCTGTAGTCAAATACGCGGGTGCTCTTCTTCTCGCTTCGCGGCAGGTCTCCCACCTCTACCACTTTTGGTTCCATCCCCACATTGATTACCGATTTGATCCGATTCCTGATTTCCTTTTCCAATTCGCTAATCTCCGCCTCTTCTTTCAGCGGCGACTCCATGAAGAGCGTTATCCTGTCCTTGCCGTCCTGGTGTTCAATAAATATCTGATATTCGCTGCTGGCTTTCTCGATATCCTTAAGCATCTCCTCAACCTGTCCCGGGTAGATGTTTACGCCCTTTACCTTAACCATGTCATCGGTTCTTCCGAGTATCACATCAATTCTCGGAAGTTTCCTGCCGCATGGACAAGGAATGTCGTCAGGAATGATTCTGGTCAAGTCATGTGTTCTGTATCTTATAAGCGGTGCACCTTCCTTACGGAGAGTGGTAATCACCAGTTCCCCCAGCTGACCATCCGGCAGCACCTGACCTGTTTTTGAATCAATTATTTCAAAATACAGGAAATCATCGAAGAAATGCATCCCCGTTTCATATTCACAGTTTATAGCTATTCCCGGTCCGTATACCTCGGTGAGCCCATAGATATCATAGAGCCCGACTCCCAGTTCATTGGCTATGCGGGCACGCATCTTTGAGCCCCATCTTTCGGAACCGATGACACCCTTTTTCAGCTTGATTGTATCCTTAACGCCGCGCTTTTCGATTTCCTCCGCCAGAAGCAATGCATAGGATGATGTGGCACAGAGAACCGTTGACTCCATATCCTGCATAAACTTAATCTGCTTATCCGTATTTCCCGGTCCCATAGGAACTGTCATGGCACCAAGCTTCTCGGCACCCAGCTGGAATCCGATACCCGCCGTCCACAGTCCGTATCCCGGTGTTATGTGTATTATATCATCGCGAGTGATTCCGGCAATCTCATAGCATCTCATGAAAAGCTCCGCCCAGTCCTCTACATCCTGCCTGGTATAGGGAATAATGCATGGAGTCCCGGTGGTTCCGCTGGAAGAGTGAATTCTTACTATCTCTTCTTTAGGTACGGCAGCCAGCCCCAGAGGGTAGGCATTTCTCAGATCTTCTTTTTCTGAGAAAGGGAGTTTCTCAAAATCATCCTGCGTTTTAATGTCGTCAATGTAAATATCCTTAAGCTTATCGGCGTAGAAGCCGCCGGCTTTTTTTACTCTTTCTATCTGAAACTTTATCTGCTCCAGCACTTCTTTTTTCATTTCCATATTTGTTTCCTTTTCGATATTCAGTCTATACGATGTATGCTGCACCCATATGCAAAGCCTTCTGATTCATTTCCAGAAGCTGCGGCTTCAACCTCTGCTTCAGGGCTTTCTCTGCTTCTGCTATAGTCAGACCCATTTCTCCCGATGCACACAGGGCTCCAACCACTGCCACATTGAGAACTTTAGGGGATCCGCATTCTCTGCAGATTTCTTCCCCGTCAATAATATAGCACTTCTTCACCTTTGATTCGAGCCACTCTGTGCAGGTTTGACCGTCATAGCTGCTCCGTCCGAGAGAAGCCGTTACAGGTTTTATCTCCTGCCTGCAGAGTATCAGCGTGCCTTCTTCCTTCAGGTATCTGATATTTCCTGCCGCTTCACCGGGTTCAAATCCGATGAGAACATCAGCTCCGCCTTCAGGAATCATCGGTGATGCTATTTCCTCACCTGTTCGCACATGGCTCACGACACTGCCGCCTCTCTGTGCCATGCCTATGGTCTCTGCAGTCCTGGCTCGAAGTCCCTTTTCCATGGCAGCCGCCGCAATTATTCTCGAAGCCAGAACGGTTCCCTGTCCGCCAACTCCGCAAAGAAGGCAGCTTTTAACTCCATTATTCATCTTCTGCCTCCTTAATACATCTGGCCGGACAAATCTGTGCACAGAGTCCGCATCCCGTACATAGCCCGCTGTCTATTAGAGCCTTCGGCTTGCCATTGACCGAAAGATTTTGCTTATCCGTTATCAGTGCCGGACATCCGATTTCATTTATACAATACATACAGCTTACACAGGCATCTGCATCGATTACACATTTCCTGCTGCTCTTCACCATGGCGATACACGGTGACTTAAAGATGATAGCACGCAGCCCTTTTTCTTCTATTACTTCCGCCACTGCTGTGGTGGCTGCAATGAAATCCAGCGGATCCACAGTTCTTATGGATCTGACTCCCAGACCTTCGAGAACTTTCTCTATATCTACCGGCGCCACATTCTCACCCATCATTGTAACTCCCATGCCCGGGTGAGGCTGATGCCCCGTCATTGCCGTTGTAGAGTTATCCAGAACACAGAGAATCATATCTGCCTGATTGTATATGGCATTTACAATTCCTGTCATCCCGCTTGCAAAGAAAGTCGAATCTCCGACAAAGGCAAAATTCAGCGTTCTGTCGTCAGCATGATTCAATCCCTGTGCGATAGTTATTCCGGCACCCATACAAAGGCAGGTGTCCACCATGTCAAGCGGCATGGCATTGCCCAGAGTGTAGCAGCCGATGTCGCCGCAGTATATTGCCTTTGTGAAGCCCGGCGCATCTGCGGCTGCATTGCGGTCAGCCTGCTTTTTCTGTGCCTTTGCAACCGCTTTCTTCACCGCATAGAATGCTCCTCTGTGGGAACACCCGGCACAGAGTACCGGCAGCCGGACAGGCAGGTGGGGAACATCATCGTAAACGGTGCTGCTTTGGCCGATGCCGAGTATTTCCGCAACCGCCATTGTGCTCAACTCTCCTCCGAGAGGTACAGTCCCCGTCCTTTTGCCTTCTATAAAATTGTCTATATCCAGACTTATGTTTCCATATTCATAGATCAGCTCATCTTCTATAACCGGATCCAGCTCTTCAAAGCAGATTACCTTTTCTACCTCCAGCAAGAATTGTCTGGCCAGCTGCACGGGAAAGGGATATGGTGTAGCTACCTTAAAAACCGTGTATTGATCCTCGTTTCCCGATATGGCTTCTTTAACATAAGCGTAGCTGATTCCGCCGCATGCTATACCAGTGGGGCCTGTCCCTTCTATGGTGTTTTCGGCATAACGGGAGAATTCCTCCGCCAGCTCCGGCTCTCTGCCCGCCACATGAAGTTTGGCACGATAGGCACGCTTGGGAAAGATGACCCAGTCGCTGTTTTTCTCGAATCCACTGCATCTTTCCGGAGACTTAATCTCCGGAATCTCTATGTCGGCACACCCGTGGCAGACCCGCGTGGTTGATCTGAGGATTACCGGTGTACGGTGCCTTTCCGAAAAATCAAAGGCATCCTGCACGGCAACAAAGGCCTGCTCCGGTGAATCGCAATCAAAGACGGGAATATGGGCATATTTGGCAAAATGTCTCGTGTCCTGTTCAGTCTGAGACGAGATAGGACCCGGATCATCGGCTACAAAAATTACCATTCCACCCTTGACCCCTATATAGTTTACGCACATTACCGGATCCGAAGCCACATTGAGTCCCACCTGTTTCATGGTTACCAGACTTCTGGCACCCGCATAGGCGGCACCTGCAGCCACCTCCACAGCAACCTTCTCATTGATAGACCATTCTACATGAACTCCACCCGGGTTTCTTCGGGCTATGGTTTCCAGCACCTCTGATGAAGGCGTGCCCGGATAGCCGGAAACAACCTGCACTCCCGCTGCCAGAGCACCCATAGCGACAGCTTCATTTCCCATTAATAGTTCTCTCATGTTTCCTCCGTTTGTCAGACGGTTTTACCGTCCAAAAATCCAACATCTATTATAACGAAAAAACATTGAAATGTACACGGTTATATGCTATTTCGGAGAATTACAAAAGCCCCGGCAATTATGCCGGGGCCATTGAGGTATTTGTTTTACTTTTTATTTTCTTTCCACGATCAATGTTGTTCCCATGCCGCCGCCGATACACAGGGTGGCCAGACCGGTCTTGGCATCTCTCTTTTCCATTTCGAACAGGAGAGTAACGAGGATTCTGCATCCGGAAGCTCCGATTGGGTGTCCCAGTGCGATTGCTCCGCCATTTACATTGGTCTTTTCAGGATCCAGATCCAGGTCTTTTCTAACCGCCAGTGACTGAGCAGCAAAAGCTTCATTGGATTCTACCAGGTCGATCTGATCCATAGTCAGGCCTGCTTTATCCAGAGCCTTCTTGGATGCAGGTACAGGACCTACGCCCATGATTGAAGGATCAACGCCGCCTGATGCGTATGATCTGATTGTAGCCAGCGGTTTCAGACCAAGCTCATCAGCCTTTTCCTTGCTCATAACAAGAACAGCTGCAGCGGAATCGTTGATTCCGGAAGCGTTAGCAGCAGTAACAGTACCGCCGTCCCTCTTGAATGCAGGTCTGAGCTTGGCAGCCTTTTCCATTGTTGATCCTCTGGTCAGGTGTTCGTCTGTATCAAATATGATAGGATCGCCCTTTCTCTGAGGGATTTCCACAGGAACAATCTCATCCTTGAATCTGCCGGATTCTATAGCCGCTTCAGCTCTGTTCTGTGAAATTACAGCGAATTCATCCATAGCTTCTCTTGTGATTCCCCACTGTTCAGCAACATTTTCAGCAGTTATGCCCATGTGATAATTGTTGAAGGCATCCGTCAGACCGTCATTAACCATCATGTCAATCATCTGAGTGTTGTTCATTCTGGCTCCCCATCTGCCGGCAGGCATGGCATATGCTGTTGCGGACATGTTCTCCGCACCTCCCGCAAGGATGATATCCGCATCACCGGCTTTAATAATCTGTGCTGCAAGCCCGACTGCTCTCAGTCCCGATCCGCAAACCTTGTTGAGAGTGAAGCAAGGAATTTCCACAGGCAGTCCCGCATCCAGTGACATCTGTCTGGCAACATTCTGTCCCAGTCCGCCCTGGAGTACATTTCCCATGATTACTTCTTCAACCAGATTCTTGTCTACTCCCGCTCTCTTCAGAACCTCTTCAATTACCACTGCACCCAGCTTTCTTGCAGGTACATCTTTCAAAGATCCTCCGAACTTGCCGATAGCGGTTCTTGCTGCACTTACTATTACAACTTCTTTCATTTTTCGTTTCCTCCTTAAAGAATATGCTTATTCAACCATTTCTTATATAAATAGTGTTATTCTTCTAACACATTTTTATCTCTGTTTTATTCCCCGGACTCTTCTTCCGGGTCCTCTTTAAAATATCCGATGTATTTTTCCAGCAGCTTAACCGGTCTGTATGACAGTTTAGCCTTCCTCAGATTCAATATTCCCATGTCCTCTTCCCGGTTGATACATTTGACATGAGGAGCCACATGCTTGCAAAATTCATTGTTGATCGCCTGATAGAGACCTCGGAAATTAACATTGGCTTTCTCCACATGCTCGGTTACCATCCTGCTGCCCAGCGGTCCGCCTATGGCAATGGCCTCTATTTTCCCGTCAATACGAATTGCTCCCGCCTCATAGCCTACGGCTTCCAGATTGTGAAAAACATCCTCCATAGCTCTCTCTTCCATCTTCAGCAATTCCATCTCATGCTCCGGAATATCCTTGCGGCTGTTAAACTCCGCAAGGAACTCCATAGCTTCGTCAGCCATATCCGAGGTCAACTCCACATATTCATAATCATATGTCTTCTTGAAATAGTTCAGATGGTTTTTCTTTTTATGAAAATCCCTGCCTTTTAATTCTATGAGATCGCGGGTCAGATAAATGTAGTCATAGTTGGGCCGGTCATCCTGCCAGTACATTTCAGGAACAGCCTCTTTAATTATTTCTACAAGGTGGAAGGGCACCAGTCTCAGGCTGAAGGGCTGCCCCTTCTCCTCAAACCGTCTCTTTGCCTCAAAAATTGTCTCGCGAAGAGACTCCTCATCATATGTTCCATCCCGGGTCAGAGGCGGAAACATAAACGGAAGGACTATACCCTCTTCAAGTTCCAGATGACTGATTCCGGCGATGCACATATATTCGCCTATTATTTCCCAGCAGAAACAGTTTATGTCTCTCCACATATACATCGACGAAAACGAAAGCCCTGAGGTCATGTACTCAAACCCATTGAGATACTCCTCCAGAATTTCACGGTTTTTCAGAGATATTCTGTTCTCAAACATGTACATAAGTTGCCTCTCCTATTTGACTATTTTTGAGATTTCTTTAAAGCCCTCTGCTTTTGAATCACAGAGCAATTCGTATAGAATAGCCTCATAGGTGGTCAGGATTGCACCGGCTCTTTCCATTCTCTCCGTCGCCCACATGTAGTCGTTGCGGCTTCTGGATGAACAGCAGTCAACGGGAACCACAACATTGTAGTTCTCTTCCAGCAGCTGCAGCACAGTCTGCTGAACACAGATATGCGTTTCGATTCCGCATACGATTACATTTTTCTTGCCTTCCAGTTCCAGCTTGTTGACAAAGTCAACATTTCTCATGCAGCTGAAGCATGTCTTTTCGATATGCTCAAAGGAACCAAGTGCTTCGGCAATGGCGGGAACTGTTTCTCCGATTCCCTTAGTGTATTGCTGTGTGACAATCTTAGGAATTTCCAGAACATTTAACCCTTGCGCCAGACGAATTACCTTGTCCTCCAATTCTTCTCTGTGGCTCATGGCAGGCATGAGTCTCTCCTGAAAATCTATAAAAACTGCCATAGTGTCGTCTCTGTTTATCATTCTCCTATCCTCCATTCTTTAAGTTTATCTTTATATTCATAAGCGCTCATATCCGGCTGCAGCAGCGAAATGCTGGCATAACCGTTCTGAATCGCTATTACATCCAGTGTTTCCGGCTTACTTTCGTAGAACACCGGTTCGCCTCCGTATCTGTACCAGGTCACATTGCCTTCAGTTCTCTCGATGCGAATGTCTTTTGTATATTCTCTTTCGCCGACGGTGGTATATATGACACCCTTTATTTCCGCTGCAGGCAGATTCGGTGTGTTGATGTTGAGAATAAAGTTTTCATCCCATTCTCCGCCGGTCTTCTTTACCGTATCCACCGCCAGAGCACAGGCATACTCGAAATGTTCCGCCTCATGGCTGTCCACAGATACCGCTACAGACGGCAGTCCCTGCACAAGCCCCTCCATGGCGGCACCTACAGTCCCCGAGTAGAGCGTATCCGTACCCACATTGCTTCCGTGATTTATCCCGGAAAAAACCATGTCTACATCTATGCCCTTATCCTCCAGAACCTTCAGACCGACAACCACACAATCTGCCGGTGTCCCTGTGGTCACAAAGGCTTTTTCAGCACAATCAAAATCCACTTCATATACCCCGACAGGGCAACGAAGTGAAATGGCATGGCTCATGGCACTTCTCTCATCTTCCGGCGCACAGACATAAACAGCGGCACCCGCATCTTCATGGAGAGCTCTGACAAGCTCTCGAAGACCATGTGCCATTATTCCATCATCGTTTGCCACCAGTATGTTCATATATAAGCTGAGCCTTTCTTTATGTTTCATTAAATAATACTGCAAGTATACAATAGTATACATTTTTTTAATGTTTTTTTCAAATAAAAAGACGGCCGAAACCGCTAGTTATTAATTTCACATTTATTCCCCTGTTTTATGGGGTTTCAGCCGCCTGATTTCGTTAAAATATTAACATTATTTTCGTTACTGCCCCCTGAACAGGCCGGATTTCTATTCATTTTTTATTTCCTGTGGAGCTTACCGTCCTACGCCTCTCTTTTTCATGCTATAATTTATTTAATGGAGGGAAATATGGATCTAATAAAAACTTACATCAAAGATATCAGAAAAGAATTTCAGGGCTACAGCGGCAAGAAGTTCAGCAAAGATGTCATGGCAGGCATTACGGTTGCCGCTGTGGCGCTGCCTCTGGCTCTGGCATTCGGTGTCAGCTCCGGTGCCACGGCTGCATCGGGTCTTGTTACAGCAATTATTGCCGGGATTGTTATAAGCCTGTTCTCCGGAGCATCCTTTCAGATTTCCGGACCTACGGGTGCCATGGCCGCCATACTTATTACCCTGTCCGCCAAATACGGCATGCAGGGTATACTGCTTGCCGGCTTTATGGCCGGTGTCATTCTGGTGGTCCTCGGTGTTCTCCGGCTGGGCAAAATAATCTACTATATTCCTTCTACGGTTATTACCGGCTTCACTTCCGGAATTGCAATTATCATTGCCTTAGGGCAGCTGGACAACTTCTTCGGAGTCAAGTCCGAAGGAACACTGGCCATAACAAAGGTTCTCTCTTATTTTACCGATGGCTTTGACCCTAATTGGGCTGCCGTTGGAACAGGAGTCGCCGTTATTCTCATAATGGTTGTATGGCCCAAGAGATGGAATGAGAAATTTCCGTCTTCGCTGGTTGCTCTTGCTGTGATTCTGGTCGCCAACCTTTTCCTTAAACTTGATGTTGAGGTGGTCGGAGATATTCCGAAAAGTCTCCTTCTCGATGAAAGACTCTCTCTTGCCGGAATAGATTTTGCTATGTTCTGGGATCTCTTCGTACCGGCAATGTCCATAGCGGCTATGGGAATGATTGAGAGTCTGCTTTGCGGAGCATCTGCCGGCAAAATGAAAAAGGAAGAGCTCAATGCGGACCGTGAACTGGTGGCTCAGGGCATCGGCAACATGCTTGTTCCTCTTTTTGGCGGAATTCCCGCCACCGCGGCAATCGCGCGTACCAGCGTCGCTATCAAGTCCGGATGCGAAACCAGAATTACAGGAATATTTCATGCGGTAATTCTGCTTCTGAGCATGTTCATACTGGCGCCTGTAATGTCTGCCATTCCTCTTTCGGCACTGGCCGGAATCCTGATTGTAACCGCATACAGAATGAATGACTGGGCTAACATCAGGTTTGTATTTGAGCATAAGTTCAAATCGGGGATCGCCAAGTTCCTCATCACCATGTGCGCTACTGTTGTACTTGACCTGACCCAGGCAATCATCATCGGCGTAGCATTCTCATCCTTCCTCATTCTCGTCAAGCTGACTGATATAGATATTACCGTCAGCGAAATCGAGCAGGAACGACTGGAGGAAATCGGCATCAATATAGAAATTCCTAAAACCGATAACCGGGTTCGGATCGCCTACCTGACCGGGGCAATATTCTTCGCCGTAGTTGATAGACTTGTTAAGGAACTTTCCGCATATGAAGATGTGGCAGATATACTGATTCTCAGTATGCGGGGTGTTCCGGTTATTGATCTCTCCGGAATACAGGCACTCAATGACTTTGTGACCGAAATGAAAGGCTGCGGCACCGATATATATCTCACCAGCGTGCAGCCTAAGGTTCTGGAGCGAATGAAGCGAGGCGGCCTTCTGGATCTTGTCGGTGAGGAATATGTCTTCCGCAGCGCGGAAGACGCCATCGTTACAGCACAGAAAGAGCATATGGAGAAGGATTTTATTAATGAACAAGACCACAATCACAAGTAAACACGGCTATGAAATTCCGGTGGTTTCAGAGATCAGCACCCATGATTCAAAGATTGTCATAGCCGTTCACGGTTTTTGCAGCCACAAGCTGAGCACTACTGTTATGATGCTGCTCCGTCACCTGCCAAAGCAGGGTATCGGAGTTATTTCTTTCGATTTTCCCAGTCACGGAGACCATTCCGAAGGGGGAGAATCCTTTCGCGTAAAGAACTGTCTGGATGATCTGAGGACTGTCGAAAACTATATTGCGGCCCGCTTTCCGGGGGTTGAGATCATGTATTTCGGTTCCAGTTTCGGAGCATATATAACTATGCTGTATCTGAGCAGAGGCCGCGGCAACGGAACCAAAGCCTTCTTCAGAAGTGCTGCCGTTAATATGCCGGAACTCTTTCTTGACCCGACTCCGGAAGAGCTTGCTTCTCTTAAGGATAAAGGTTACATAATGATTGAAGATTGCGATCGGCCCATCAGGCTGACACAAGGTTTTGTCGATGATATGGCAGCCAATAATCTATTTGAGATCTTTGAGAGGTCCAGAGATATAATCGAAGATTCCGGGATTATGATAAAGATGATTCACGGAGATTGCGATGAATCGATAGCTTACGAGAGAGCCGCGGAATTTGCAGAGAAATTTGATATTGAACTGGTGACCGTTCCCGGAGGGGATCACCGTCTAATGACTCCAGGTGCTCCGAAGCGTGTCCTTGATGAGGCTTTAAGTCTGTTCAGCGGCTTAGATGTTTGAGAGGCATAACTAAAATGAAAACTGCTTTTGTATTAGGCGGCGGCGGCAGCCGCGGCGGCTATGAAATTGGCGTGTGCAAGGCTTTGCATGAACTGGGAATCCGGCCGGATATGATCTTTGGAACTTCCGTAGGTTCCATAATCGGTGCCATTATCGCACAGGGGGATTTGCCTATGGCAGAAAATCTCTGGCGCAAGCTCACAACGGATGTCATCTTTGATTTCGAAGAAAAGCCGGAGAAAAAAGCAAAAGATAAACCGGAACGCAAACTTCAAAACATTCCCGGCAGACTGGAAGTGATTCCGGAAGCCTTTGACAAGCTTACGGAAAGGGTTAAACATCGCTTTGATTCCATGGATATCGCCGGCATGCCCGTTGAAGATGCAACGGCATATCTGAGGGAAATCATCAGAAACGGCGGTGTGGGCAATTCGAGGCTGAAAGGCCTTCTGTCAGAATACGTCAAGGAAGATGCTATCAGAGAATCCTCTGTTGATTATGGCCTCGTCGTAACTGAAATGCCCAGCATTACCGGTCATTATATCAGCCTGAAGGATATACCCCGCGGACAGTTGGTTGACTACATTATGGCCAGCGCATCCTGCTTCCCGGCCACTCAGATTTATGAGATTGAAGGCAGAAAATTCATAGACGGTGCCTATACCGATAATATCCCTGTCAAGATGGCTGTTGACCACGGCGCAGCCAGGATTATAGCTGTAGATCTGGAGACTCCGGGTGTAAACAAAAAAGATGTCCTGGAACTGGCAGAGCAGATATGCGATGAATTCCATCTGCTGAGGTCAAGTGTGGATTTAGGTAACTTCCTTATCTTTGATAAGAAGAATGCTGCCAGAATCATCGATATAGGTTATCTTGAGACCATGCGGCACTTCGGCAAATATGACGGAAAAAAATACACCTTTACTAAAGGTGTATTCAGTGATGATGAGGTTTACGCCGCTGATAAAATGGCATCTCTGCTGCGCATCAATCCCTGTGTGGCTTACGATCGTGAAAGTTTCCTCGCAGAGGTCCTGCGTCGCTTCAAGGAACTTGCAGATGATTCTCCTGCAATAGTCGACAAGCTGCTGAATCTGTTCGGACACTGAGTCAGCCGCAACGCCTCTCTTTGGCACGATTAATATGTATCTCCATGGCAAGAGCTCCCTCCTTGAGATCATTATCTTTAAATGCTTTGAAAATAGCCCGGTGCTCCTCCAGTATATTAATGAGGTAATTCTCGCTGTAGACAGAATCCATGCCCTTGTATTTCAGGTAGCTCTGATAAGAGGAAAGCTGCTTCTGCAGCATTCTGTTGTGTGATGCCTTGTAAATCACTTCATGGAAACCCGTATTTATTATCAGCATTTTCTCGATATCATTTCTGGCCGTGTAGAATTCCATAAACTCAAAGGTCTCTTCCAGCATCTCCATCTCTTCCTTGCTGATTCGTTCTATTGCCCATTTGACCGCCTGAATTTCATAGGCTTTTCGCATTTCAAATATATCTTCGTAATCCTGTTCAGTCAGACCGATTACAAAGGATCCGCGGTTAAGTATATTCTCCACCAGTCCGTCCGCGTCCAGCTGTCGCAATGCTTCCCGTATAGGAGTCCTGCTCACTTCATATTCCCTGCACAGCTCCTGCTCCGTAAGCTTTTGCCCCTGCTTCAGCTTGCCTGTTAATATGTCCCGCTGGAGTTTAGCAAGGAGACTCGTTGATATAGGTGCATTGCTTCTTTCTGTGTCATCGCTGAACTTGAAAAGTACCATTGTGCTCCCTCTGCATTTCCTCTAAAGTTATATTTCGCCCAATACGAACTCTGTAAAATCCGCCGCGGTATGGCCTGTTCCGTTGCCCGGCATGTTGAGCTGCTCCGCCGCTTTGTTTATTGCCGCTTCAAGTGTTTCTGCTCTATCCGTAAATCCCGCATGCCTGAGCATCATAACAGCGGCTTTCGCCAGACTTGACGGATTGGCGTAATGACCGATTCCCTCTTCCATCATTCGCGGAGCACTTCCGTGAATGGCTTCAAACATAGCGTATCTGCCGCCGATATTTGCACTTCCGGCAGTTCCTACTCCACCCTGCAGCTGAGCCGCTTCATCGGTAATAATATCGCCGTAAAGATTCGGGAGCACGAAAACATTGAAACTGCTGTTTATTTTGTCATCTATGAGATTGGCAGCCATTATATCCACATACCAGTCATCTACTTCGATCTGCGGGTAGTCTTTCGCTACTTCCATGCAAAGGCTCAAAAACTTGCCGTCGGTTTTTTTCATGATGTTTGCCTTGGTGACGATGCTGACCTTTTTATTTCCGTTGTTCTTCGCATACTCAAAAGCGGCCCGCGCCAGGCGTGTGGTTCCCTGCGTAGTTGTAACCTTAAAGTCAATGCTTATATCGTCACTGATGTCCACACCTCTGCTGCCCAGAGCATATTCGCCCTCTGTATTTTCACGGTAAAATATCCAGTCTATGTTTTTTTCCGGAATGGTTACCGGTCTAACATTGGCAAAAAGGTCCAGCTCGCGCCTGAGTGTCACATTAGCACTCTCCAGCTCCGGCATGCCGTCGCCTTTCCCCGGTGTGGTAGTCGGCCCTTTCAGCAGCAGATCACATTCCTTGATAGCCGCCATCACATCCGAAGGAACCGTTTCCATTTTTTCTATACGATTTTCTATGGTCAGTCCGTCTATTCGCCTGAGTTCAATCTTACCGCTGTCAATCTCCTCTGCCAGCAGCTTTTCCAGAATCGCTCTTACCGAGTCCATAATTATGGAACCTATACCATCTCCGTCAATGGTCCCGATTACAATCTTCTCCATGACGGAGAAGTCCGGTGCTTCCTGCATTTTCTTCATGCGTTCAACGCGTTCCAGCTGCTCCTTTATAATCGTTTCGAAATGTTTTGTGTATGTCATTTCACTCCATCCTTATCATATTTTTTTATCGTATTTATTTTTCCGCCATTGAGTACCATCTCTGTTTCTATTTCAGAAAAGTTCGCCCACACCTTGTAAGTTAAATTCCTGGTGATATTTCGAACAGTAATGGCTTCGCCTGACTGCACCTGCCGGCGGGCATCATCGATAACCAGCCGATCCCCCAGCTCAAAGCTGTCGTAGTCTGCCGGGTTATCGAATACCAGCGGCAGAATTCCGCTGTTTATCAGATTTGAACGATGAATTCTCGCAAAGGACTTTGCAAGGACAAACTTTATTCCCAGATGCAGCGGTGCCAGTGCCGCATGCTCCCTGCTGGATCCCTGCCCGTAGTTATCGCCGCCGATAATTGCACAGTCACCGGCCTCATTGCAGCGACAGGAAAAATCGCAGTCAACCTTTTCAAAACAGTAATTTGAGAGGTGAGGTATGTTGGACCTGTACGGCAGCAGCCTGGAATCCGACGGCATTATATCATCGGTGGTAATATTATCTCCCGCATGGAGAACAACGGTAGCTTCCAATGTGTCTCCCAGCTCGGTATTTCTTGGAAACGGCTTTATGTTCGGACCCATCTCCACAGGTGTGTTGCTCTTATCACAGCCGGCGGGATAAACTACGAAGTTATCGTTTGGCTCAAATGTTGCTTCTTCAATAGCCGGCAGTTCCTCTCCGCTTGCCCGGCCGTCGGTCAGCACGCCGGTTATGGCGGAAATTGCCGCAGTTTCCGGGCTCACCAGATATATATCAGCATCATTGGTCCCGCTGCGACCCTTGAAGTTTCTGTTAAATGTTCTCAGGGAAACCGCGCCTGACTTAGGTGACTGTCCCATGCCTATACATGGACCGCAGGCGTTTTCTATAATTCGGGCACCTGCATTGATAATGTCTGCCATGGCACCGTTCTCCGCCATCTTTGCCATGATTCTGCTTGATCCCGGAGAAATAACCAGAGAAACATCAGGGTGCACCTTTTTACCCTTCAGAACAGCCGCCACCTTCATCAGATCCGTATAAGAAGAGTTTGTACAGCTGCCTATGGCAACCTGGTCAACCTTTATCTCGCCTATATTGGCAACGCTGTCAACATTATCGGGACTGTGAGGCATAGCCGCCAGAGGAACCAGCCTGTCCATATGCACTGTCAGCATTTCATCATAAACCGCATCTTCATCGGCAGCCAGGGGGATGTAATCCTCTTCGCGACCCTCTGCCTTCAAATAGGCTCTGGTATTCTCATCGCTTGGGAACACTGAAGTGGTCGCTCCCAGCTCCGCTCCCATATTTGTAATTGTCGCCCTGTCAGTAACGCTGAGAGACTTCACTCCCTCACCGTAATATTCTACAATTTTGCCGACTCCACCCTTGACGCTGAGCTGCTGCAGCACATAGAGGATAACATCCTTGGCGCTTACCCACGGTCTTAGCTCTCCCTTGAGTTCCACACCTAAAACTTTTGGTGCCGTCAGGCTGTATGTCCCCTTGGCCATGGCAACTGCCACATCCAGACCGCCTGCTCCTATGGCTATCATGCCCAGCCCTCCACCTGTGGGAGTATGGCTGTCTGAGCCGAGCAAAGTCTTTCCCGGTTTACCGTAATTCTCCAGATGCAGCTGATGGCAGATTCCGTTGCCCGGCTTGCTGAACAGCACACCGTGTCTCTTTGCCACACTCTTTATAAACTCGTGATCATCAGCATTCTCAAACCCTGTCTGAAGGGTATTGTGGTCGATATAGGCAACCGACAGCTCCGTCTTTATGCTGTCCACTTCCATGGCCTCCAGCTGCAGATACACCATCGTTCCTGTGGAATCCTGAGTCAGAGTCTGATCAATCTTTATTGTAATCTCCTCCCCGGCTCTCAGTTCGCCGCTGATGAGATGATCCTGCAAAATCTTATATGCCAGTGTTTTTCCCATTTCTTACCTCTTTCTTCCTCCTGTTTGCGCGGTTGTGCAGTTTTTTCGTATACAATTATACAATCCTAAATTATGACGGTCAAGCAGATGTGCCGCACGATAAAAGACCGACTACTTCACATAATCGGTCTTTGCTGCCGGCTTTGCACGCTTTACTCTTCGGCCTCCTCATCTAAAAGGCCTTCCTCTTCCAATGAACCCAGAACCTTTTTGGCCACGACATAGCCAACTGTCATATCAATAGCGAACAGTGTCAGATATACTGCGCCGACAAGCTTAGCATGCTTGCAGTAGTTCCAGTCTTTGAGGAATTTTTTACATTTACACATTTCTTTACCTCCTTGCGAATATCACATGTATTTTTTATGTTTACAGTTTATTTCCGAGAGTCACCGTCCGTTCAACAATAGATCTGATGACTTTGATTACGGCTCCGATTACCAGCAGGCCAATAGCAATTGCACCGGCCATAAAGAGAGTCTGCAGACCGATTTCAGCAGCAACCCTGAGATTTTTGAGAAGAAGAGCCTCCATGGTTCTGAATATGTGGGATCCCGGCACCAGACACAGGATGCCCGGAATGACAAATATTGTTGCAGCTTCCTTCATGACCCGCGAAAAAATGGTGCTGAGCAGCCCTACCACACAGGCTCCCATAAAGCAGCCCATTACCGCTGAGCCCATATACAGAACTGTACTGTGCATGGCTATCCAGCCAAAAGCACCTCCCAGAATGCAGGCAGGAATGGTTCGTTTGGGCACATGGAATATTATGGCAAAGCCAAAGGTTGCGAAGAGAGAGAGCAAAAACTGAATCAGAAGTTCTGTCATATGCTGACACCTCCTATCATATCCCATATCTTTATTATAATGCCGGAGCCGCAGGCCAGTGAAATTGCCGTAAGAATAGCTTCGGTCATGCGAGCCAGTCCGGAAAGCATATCGCCGGAAAGAAAGTCACGAATGGAGTTGGTAATGGCTACACCCGGTACGAAGAGCATAAGGCATCCCATAACAACGGGGGCATGGCTGACAGAAGTTATGGACGCATCGGCCACCAGCGCACAGAATGCCGCCAGAGCACAGCAGCACATTCCTCTGATAAAGAAATTTATTTCATACTTCTGCAAAATCATTGAAAATGAGTAAGCTATCATCCCCGCGATGAAGGACACCAGAAAATCAGGCGGATCTCCACCGAACATAATACTGAAACAGGAAGCAACCATCGCCGCTGCAATCAGTCTTACGAAAAACGGATACCTCTTTCCTTTCTCGATTTCGTCCAGTATTTGCATGCCCTCTTCAACGGTCATGTCCGTGGTTGTAAATTCTCTGGAAAATTTATTGACCCGAGAAATCTTGTTCAGATCCGTATCAGATTTTTTAATCCTCCTGATATAAGTGTATGTCTTTTCGGAATCCGAAACCCTGTCCATAGTAACAAAGATGCCCGCAGGTGTGGCAAAAACATCCACAGAATCAATTCCGCAGGTTTTGCAGATACGTTCTATAGTGTCCTCGACACGATAGATCTCCGCTCCGCTTTCCATCATTATTTCTCCGGCTTTAACCGCCAGAACAAGGATTCTTTTCTGCTTCATTTTTTCATCTTCCCTCCCGTATCCTGATATGGCTCTTACCTCTCGCTGTGTCTGTACAGCCGGGCATATTGCCCGCCGAGTGTCATGAGCTCCTCGTGGGTCCCTTCTTCCCTTATCTCTCCTTCATCAATAAGAATGATACGATCCGCATTTCGAATCGTCGATAGCCGATGTGCGATAATCAGTGTGGTTCTTCCTTCCGCCAGCTTGTCAAATGCCCCTTGAATGCGTGCCTCTGTTACTGTGTCCAGAGCTGAAGTTGCCTCGTCCAGAATGAGAATAGGAGGATTCTTCAGGAAAATTCTCGCTATACTTATTCTCTGCTTCTGACCCCCCGAAAGCATGACGCCCCGCTCGCCGGCACAGGAATCAAACTGTTTCGTCATAGCCATGATGTCATCATAAATCTCGGCCTTTTGCGCCGCTTCATAAACATCCTCATCGGTGGCGTCCGGTCTGCCGTAACGGATATTCTCCGCAAGCGTATCAGCAAAGAGAAAAACATCCTGCTGAACGATGCCTATGCTGTGGCGCAATGATTTTATGCTGATTTTCCGTATATCGGTTCCGTCAACTTTTATGCTTCCCTCATCAACATCATAGAATCTGGGGATCAGCTGGCAGAGAGTTGTCTTGCCGCCGCCGGAAGGTCCGACGATAGCCACCGTTTCTCCCGGCTTAATGTAAAGGGACAGGTCAACCAGCACATCCTCATCGGGTCCGCCGTCATCATAGGCGAAGCTGACATTGGTTATTTCTATTGCTCCTTTATTTGTCGGAGTTCCGTCTTCAGGCCTGTCCCAGCTGAGTTCCACTGCATCCGGCTCATCTGTAATTTCCGGCTCAATCCTCATTATTTCCGTGAATCTGGTGAGGCCGGCCCATCCGTTCATAAATGTTTCGGTAAATACCGCCAGTTTGCGTATGGGCGTGATGAATGTAGCAATGTACAGATAAAAAGTGATAAGATCCGCATAATTCATATCGTCACGCATAATCAGCCAGCCGCCGAATGCCATAATAACAACAGGCATGATGCACATGAAGAATTCGATGGATGAGTTGAACAGTCCAAAAGCCTTGTAATTATCACACTTGGCAGTCTTGAACTTCTCGTTGGCTGCCGCAAACTTGGCATAGTCGGCGGCTTCGTTGGCGAAAGCTTTGCTGGTTCTTATGCCTGAAAGACCGGCCTCTATTTCTCCGTTAATCTCAGCCAGACGCTCCTTTACCTTCTTTGAGGTTCTTACCATCCTGCGCCTGTTCAGCAGAACGATAAACAGAAAGAGCGGGAAAATAATCAGTATAACCAGAGCCAGCTGCCACTGAATCGTAAACATTATTATTATGGCACCTACTATGGTCACAGCGGAAATGAACAGATCCTCGGGACCGTGATGCGCCAGCTCCGTTATCTCAAACAGATCGCCTGTCATTCTCGACAGGAGCTGCCCTGTACGGTTTCTGTTGAAGAAACTGAAATCAAGCTTTTGCATATGTGAGAAGAGGTCGTCACGAAGATCCGCTTCAACCCGCACGCCAAACATATGCCCCCAATATGTGATTATGTAATTCAGAAATGCGCGCAGAAGAAAAGCCGCTGTCACAATAAGCATCACCCTGAAGAAGGTGGTATATTCCTGTCCCGGAAGCATGGTGTACATGACATGCCTGGCAACCAGCGGAAATGCCAGGTCTATGAGGGATGCCACCAGCGCACAGGAAAGATCCAGCACGAACAGTCCCATATGCGGTCTGAAGTAGCTAATAAAGGTTTTCAGAATCGGTTGATTGTAATCTTTCATGATAATCATTCTATCATTTTAGCGACTCTCCTGCACCCCCCAAATACTTTCTTTTCTGCCTTGTTTTTTCCACAAAAGCGGAATAGAATTAAGTCATGAAAGCAGATAATATCAGTAAACTCATATACATAGAAAACACTTCCACCGATCCCCATTACAATCTGGCATTCGAAGAGTATGTTTTTACTCAGATTGCCGGGGATATTCCGATTCTGCTTCTGTGGCAGAACGGTCCTGCGGTAATCGTAGGCCGCTATCAGAACACTCTTGAGGAAGTCAACTACGATTTCATCAGGGAGAAAGGCGTCAAGGTGGTGAGGAGAAACACCGGCGGCGGTGCCGTTTACCATGACCTGGGCAACCTGAATTACTCCTTCATAATACCGGGGGTAGCATCCAAAGTGGATTTCAAGACCTTTACAACTCCCGTGGTTAAGGCACTTCAGTCTCAAGGAATTCCTGCGGAACAGACGGGTAGGAATGATATTCTCGTTGACGGTTGCAAGTTCTCCGGAAATGCGCAGCAGTTCAAGGGAGGCAGGCTGCTGCACCACGGTACACTCATGTTTGATGTAAATATAGGAGATGTGGCAAATGTGCTCAGAGTGAAGCCGGGAAAATTCAAGTCAAAGGCATCAAAATCCGTACGCAGCCGCATTACGAATCTTAAACCGTTTTTCCATGATGGTGCCGTCTCCGATACCATTGCTTTCAAGACTCTGCTTCTGGAGTGGTTCCGCAGGGAGTATTCAGTTGATGATCTGGTTCTGAATGAAGCACAGCTGAGAGAAATAGAAGCTCTGCGGGACAGCAAGTATGCCACACATGAATGGAATTACGGCAAATCGCCTAAAGCCGATATCGTAAGAGGAGATTTCTTTGCCTGCGGTCAGGTGGAGTTTCATTTTCGCATCGAAGGACATAAGATAAAATCCCTGGAGCTGACGGGGGACTTCTTCCCAAGTGCGGATATAGAAGAATTCGAAGCAATGTTTGCGGGAGCGGATTACGAGAGAGAGGCTTTGCTGGAGATTCTGCGAAGTGCAGATCTCAGTAAATATCTGGGGAATGTTACTGCCGAAGAACTGGCAGATGTAATTGTATAACAACAGGGAATCGAGTATACTGAAGGCATGAATTACGAGATGATAATGGAAACTTTGCAGTTGTATTTCACCACCGGCGTCAGATGGGTCTTTGTTGGCCTGGCGGTGGTAATTTTGCTGCACCAGATCATAGCCCTTCTCCGGATGAGGAATCCTTCGGAAATCTGGGCATTCCTACAGACGCCGGACGGAAGCAGGGTCCCTCTCACCCACTGGGAGAACCTGGTAGGGCGTGCCAGAAGCTGTGATATCATAATTAATCTAGCCAGCGTTTCCAGGAGCCACGCCACACTCATACGCGACTCCGAGGGTGTGTGGAAATACAACGATCTGAACTCCAAAAACGGATCCCTCATAAACGGCAGCCCCGTAACGGGTCCATCAGTTGTCCGCGGCGGCGATGTAATGACCATCGGCGGCTCTGACTTCGTTCTTTTCCCGCTGAGCCTGCAGGAGAGAATGGAAAACATAGAAAAAAGAAAGCGAAGGACAAAAACCACCTCACCGTGGCTCTCAATGATTGCCCTTACGATCTTTCAGTTTCTTGCTGTAATTCAATTCAAAGTTTCTCTTGATGAGGATTTTCCGCCGGAACTGCCTATGTCCTTTGCACTGATATGTATTCTCATGTGGGTATATGTCGTTGTTATGAGAATGTTTAAGCGAAACGGTTTCGAGGTTGAAATTATCGCTTTCTTTCTGGCAACTCTCAGCCTGTCGGTTACCGCCACCGCCCTGCCCGGAACGGTGTTCAAACAGGCCATTGCCGTGGTGCTGGGCGTAGCTCTCTTCTTTGTTATCTGCTGGATTCTGCGGGATCTTAATCAGGCAAAGAAGCTTATATACATTCTTATCGGTATCAGTGTAGTGCTTCTGATAATCAACCTTCTATTCGGTGCCGTTAAACACGGCTCACAGAACTGGGTTGAGATCGGCGGCTCCTCTTTCCAGCCGTCAGAACTGGTCAAGATTGTTTTCATATATGTCGGTGCCGCATCCCTTGACGAGCTGCAGCAGAAGAAAAACCTGTATGTCTTTATGGGCTTCTCCGTGTTCTGCCTGGGTTCGCTTGCTATCATGGGAGACTTCGGTACGGCGATGATCTTCTTTGCCACCTTCCTGATTATTTCATTCCTGCGTTCCGGAGACTTTACCAAGCTGGCTCTGGTTCTGGGAGCTGCCGGCCTTATGGGTCTGATGGTTCTCAGATTTAAGCCTTATGTTGCTGCCAGATTCACGATCTGGAGGCATGTATGGGAGGATCCAACGGATAAAGGCTTCCAGCAGGTTCAGACCATGACATCAGTTGCCAGCGGCGGCCTGCCGGGTCTTGGCGCCGGCGAGGGAAACCTGAGCGATGTGGCCGCCTCCAGCACGGACCTTGTCTTTGGCCTTCTTGCTGAGGAATGGGGTCTGATTATTGCCGTTCTGACAGTTCTCTGCATATTCACCTTCGGCATTTTCGCGTACCGCTCCATTATTGCGGGACGCTCCACATATTACAGCATTGCCGCTTGTTCGGCCACTTCTCTCTTCATAATACAGACCATGCTCAATGTCTTCGGCTCTATTGACATACTGCCCCTGACAGGCGTTACCTTCCCGTTTGTTTCATCGGGAGGAACCAGCATGATTGCCTCCTGGGGGCTGCTGGCCTTTGTCAAGGCAGCCGATACCCGTCAGAATGCGAGCATTGCCGTTAGGCTGGACAGAAAGAGTCAGTACAAGGACTTTGAATTTAAAGAGAAAGTTGAACATCGAATAGCTCCGCAGCGGGAACCGCGGCGCGAATATCCCGATTACACGCCGCAGCCGGAGCAGAAGGTCCGCCCAAGGGATATCTCCTATAAAAACATGGATGATGACGACTTCTTCAATCAGTTTAACGATGAATCAAATCCGGAAAGGAGGCGCAGAAAATGAAAAAAATAGAAAAAAGAGCTATAATGTGCCTCTTACTGGGAGTGTTTCTGATCGGAGGGCTTTGCTGGTTCATATATGAAGACTGGACAAAGGGCGCCGATTGGGCTACATATCAGGGCAACCGGGATGTCTTTGCGGACGGCGACCTGGCCAAAGGTGCTCTCTATGATGTAAACGGCCAGCTGATTATGAGGAACACGGCAGATGGAATGATTTTTCACGATGATGCCACTGTACGCAAAGCCATGCTGCACATTACCGGCGATAAAGACAACAATATTGCTACAGGTGCCAACAGAGCATTTCTGGATAAGCTTATCGGATATGATTTTGTAAACGGGGTCTATTCTCTTAACAATGCCGGCGAGGATATAAAGCTTTCCCTTGATGCCGGTATCTGCGCCACTGCTTACAGGGCAATGAACGGGCGCAAGGGCACCGTTGGTGTTTACGATTACAAAACCGGTCAGATTATCTGCATGGTAAGTACCCCTGCCTATGATCCGAAGAACCCCCCTTCAAATCCTCCTGACGGCGCTTTTATCAATCGCCTGACTTCAGCCACCTTTGCACCCGGCTCAATATTCAAGCTGGTGACTGCAGCTGCATCAATAGAAGCTCTGGACGATGCGTTCACCTGGACCTACACCTGTTCCGGGGCGGAGGATTACGGCCACGGCGATAAGGTTACCGACCTGGCGGCTCACGGAACCGTGGATCTGGAAAAGGCCCTTGAGGTTTCCTGCAACTGCTACTTCGGCAAATTGTCCGAAAAGCTGGGCGGGGGAATTCTTGAGAAATATGTTGACAAGACGGGGCTTGACCGCTCCATTGAAATAGACGGAATAGAAACTTCCGCCGGTACATTTGACTATCCGGACAGCGGCGTCAATCTGGCCTGGACCGGAATAGGTCAGTATCACGATATGGTTAATCCGTGTGCCATGATGGTTTACATGGGCGCCATTGCCAACGGAGGCACAGCTGTACAACCTACCATAATCTATCCCGACAGTCTCCTGGACAAGGGCATTGAGAAGGTTACGACAGCCACCCTGAAAACAGACAAGATGATAAAGAGCGGTACTGCGGATGCCCTCAAGCGCATGATGGCAAACAATGTGCAAAATCATTACAACGGCTCCAGCCGGTTCCCGGGTCTTAACCTTTGCGCAAAAACAGGAACCGCCGAGGTCGGCGGCGGAAGAAGTCCCAACTCCTGGTTCGTCGGCTTCCTGGATGACGAAGAGCATCCTTACGCCTTCGTGGTTCTGGTTGAAAACGGAGGCTACGGTATCGACGCTGCAGGTTCTGTAGCCAATACAGTGCTGCAGGCATTGGTGGAGTAGGGATTTCTGTATGTAGCATTTCATATATGAGTTCTGTCGCATATAAATCTAATACCTGGCGATACATTACCTTTTCAGAAGAGCGAATGTCGCGGATTTGATTCTATAACCCAATGAGATAATCATGTCAAGATTATAGTGAGGAATTTGTCTGTTCCCTTACTTTTACTTTCCATGTTTATTTCCTTGTTCTATGGTTTCAAACAAGTAACCGGCACGACATAAACACCGTCTTTTCTTCTGTATGCAAAGGGAGCCTTTGCGCATAAAACGAGCATGAACGCAGGTTTTGTCATCTTATCCGTATCTATCTTGGAAGCCAAATCTTTCAAGTTTTTTGCACCTTCCTCAATCAAACTATCCCCGCCCAATTTTATTTCAATCAGGCCATATGTACCGTTTCTTAAGTGAATAACCGCATCGCATTCCAATCCGTTGCTATCTCTGTACTGATAAATGCTGCCATCCAGGTAATCCGCATATACCCTTAAATCGCGGACACATAAGTTTTCAAAAATAAGCCCCATGGTATTTAAATCATTCAACAAATCTTTAGGGCCAAGACCCAGGCTTACAGCAGCGATTGACGGATCGACAAAATACCTCGTATCGGTTGTCCTAATAGCAACCTTTGACCTTAAATTTGGACTCCAAGCCGGCGAATCCTCGATAACAAATATTTTATTTAAGGCATCTCTATAGGAATACAGCGTCACAGGATCAAATGTATCTGTATGATTCGCTAATACATCTTGCCTAATAGTCTCTAAATTGGCTCTAGTTCCAACATTTCTTGCATAAGATCTCAATAATCTTTTGACTTTTTCCTTGTTTCTTCTCACAGAGTCCACCCTACTTATGTCCATCGAAACGATAGCTTCAAAATAATCTATAGCCTGAAAAAGAGCCTGTTTTTCAGCTAAACCAACCGCTTTCGGCCAACCTCCCCTGCAAATTAAAAATGCTATTTCTTCCAAGTCGGTGTCGCTTTTAGCGGATATCTCCTTATTTGCAAACAAGTCACTAATTGAAACTTTACCGTTAGAGTCTTCAGACTCATACAAACTCATGGGCCTCATATAAAGTCTTGAAATCCTGCCGGTTCCGGTATGCATTGACTCATCTATTTTTGCGGGAACGGCTGACCCTGTCAAGATGAATTGACCGAACTCATCCCTCCGGTCAACCTCATATCTAACTGCATTCCATAAATTAGGGGCTATCTGCCACTCATCTATTAATCTCGGAGTTTCACCTTCTAATAGTTGCAGTGGGGAAAGCTCAGCCATTGATTGATACTGCCTGCTCATCTCCGGCTGATCCATTGATATAAAACTACCGGCTATCTCTTTGGCGCTGGTAGTCTTACCACACCATTTGGGTCCTTCCAATACAACAGCACCTTTAGCCTCCAATCTTTCTCTCAACAATTTATCTATAATCCTTGGTAAATATGTCTTCATAAGCCTCACCTTCCTTCTGAAATAAATACATCATAACACACTTTCAAGTGTTTGAATGATTTTTATTCAAGCGATTGAGGTGTTTTTGTTCAAGTGATTGAGGTGTTCCTGTTCAAGTGTTTGTACTTTATCAAAGGTTTTCTAGCAAGTTTGTTCTTACTGTTATTATTACCAGGCTTTTTACCAACCTTGTAGTACATTTGTTAAAGTTTAGGTACTGAACTTTCCCCTTTAACACTATTTCCTCGCCTATCATTTAAGCTCTACTATAATGAACATCATTCCTGTTTTTGCAAGAAGTTTTGCAGACATATACTCACAGGCTCTGAAAAAAAGTGTGTAATATTCCCTGATGCAATGGATGCCTTCCGGTAGCTGCAAAAACAATAATCAGGCGATATCTCTTTTCGAAGGTATCGCCTGACTTGTTTTGAATCATATTTTATATTGGATATGTATTATTCGTATGTAAATGTACAGCTCTGATCCATGACCTGAACCCAGCTCTTGCCAACGGCAAGTCTGAATTTTTTGCCATCCTCGTCCTTGAAGATGGTTCTTTCCTTCATTCCCTTTCTGGACCATTTTCCCTTGATTACTTCACCTTCTGTAAAGAGAATAGCCTTTCCTCCTGCCTTCAGGTCAATCTTAAGTCTGCCTTTCTCATCGTACACCTCACTATGAACATACTGTACAAGAACATTTTTTACAGTAATCTGCTCGCCGGTTTCTTTGTCAACATGCGGGGTTCCGTACTTGAATCTGGCATATTCACCGGTTTCCGCATCGTAGCTGAATTCACATCCGCCGGACATGTACTTGAATGTAATTTCATTTGCCTTTTCCGGCTCCCTGTATACGATTTCATTGCCTTCATCGTCGGTGATTGTTTCACCGTTTTCGGCAGCGGTCTTCAGTTGATCACGCTCAGCTCTCCAGTCATCATCACGAAATACAAAAGGTTTGATTTCCCACTTTTCTCTCCACTTTTCAGTGCCTTCCGCAATTTTCTTTTCGATTTCCTCATATGTGATATACGAATTATGCGGACCCGGCTTGTCGGACACCCTATAGAAAAGTTCCGGCTCTTCCATACCGTTGATGTATGGAACATATCCGTACTCTGTCAGATATTTCTTGGCTGTATAATTCCAGCCGTATGCCACAAAGATTGCACCATATTCCTGTGCCTGGTTTACGATATATGGTCTGGCACTTCTTACAGGTCCGAAGAATTCCGGAATATCACCGTAATATATTGCCTCCAGTCTGGTCTGTCTGCCTTCAACAGGCATTTCATATACTATGTCGGCATTGGTAATGTGCGACTGTGGAATTGCCGCCCCCACATTATCTATGGAAACCATAATCGGTCTCGCCGGCAGCTCCTGCCCATTCAGCTCCTCACCGGTAATAGGATTGATAGGAATTACTTCTTCTTTTATGATTTTCCCGCCGCCACAACCGGCAAACAGGAATACTGCAGCGCCTGCGCCAACTAAGGCCAGTGCCAGAACAACGATTACAACGACAATTCCCCTTCCGGATTTGTTGATTATTCCACTCATTTCGCGTACTTGTCCTTTCTCTGTTGATTATGCTATACTATCAACCAGCCTACTGAATTATATCACGAAAGGAAAGCATATGAAACACAAATACAAACTAAAAGGGGTGTGCCCACGTAGTGTCGAATTCGACCTGGATGGAGATGTGGTTACTGACATAAACTTCAAAGGCGGGTGCAACGGCAACCTCAAAGCCATATCAACTCTGGTTGACGGCTGGACCGTAGATGAAATAACAGAAAAGCTGGCAGGAAACACTTGCGGCTTCAAGTCTACATCCTGTGCCGATCAGCTGACAAAGGTTTTGAATGATGCGAAAGGGTAAAAGTTACACTGGAGGAGGGAGAACGGAGAGATGACTATGGACAATAGCGATTCTCCCGGTAAGCCGTGCACATACATTCTGCGCTGCAGAGACGGTTCGCTCTATACCGGCTGGACAAACGACATTGAAACACGACTTGCCGCACATAATGCCGGCAAAGGCGGGAAATATACCCGTGGGCGCACGCCGGTCTCCCTGGTGCATGTGGAATATTTTGATACAAAAGAGGAGGCCATGAGCCGGGAGTATGCCATCAAGCAGCTCTCACGTGCCAAAAAGGAAGCCCTGATCAGTTCCTGTCAGTCCTGTCAGAATGAACAGAAGAAGGCGTTTGAGAGATATAACTTTATAGACCTGGATAGTATTTTAAGCAAAATAATCGAGGAGGCGCGTGCAATCTGCATTCCTGTGCCGCAAAATATAAATCCACAGGTTAAAGTCAACAGCCGCCCTAAAAGGCGTCTGGGATGCTGCCACAATGACGGCAAAATTTTTGTTATAGAAATAAGCAGATATGTACTGGATGCCGCCTATGATGCAGCTGATTGTTACACCCGAAATGCCGCTGTAAGCCGCATACATAATACTCTGGCCCACGAGGTTATTCACACATGCCGCGAATGCTTTGACCACGGTCCCCTATGGAGGACTTACGCCGGCATGATGAATAAAACATACGGCTATTCAATCACCAGAACATACGAGAGATCAGATGATGATTCCTGCGCCACGGAAGAAGAGCCCTCCTATAACTATGTGATACGCTGTACATCATGCGGCAAAGAGTATCCCCGTCAGAAATTCACCTGTGTAATGAAAAAGATCAATGCCTATCGATGCAACTGCGGCGGACGACTGGAGTGGTATAAATTGTAGCTGCGGCCCGGTCTGCAGCTTGTAGATATTCTAAGTAAAATTTCTTTTCAAAAGGCGATTGGCTTTTTGCTTTTTCTGATCGCTCTAACCGTTATTATTTTGTTAAGTAGTGGAATGTATTTTAACGCCTTATTTCATATTTGGTAACCTGAAGTTCCCTGAAAATTATGGTGAAAAGACTGCAGGGGATGATGTAGAATTCCAGGTTGAAAAATAGCAAAAAAACATGATTTTCAGTTGACAACCACACCTTGAGGGAGTATACTTTTTATTGCGTGTAACGAAGATAACCACTCGCAAAAATCATAAATATGCACCTTTAGCTCAGTCGGCAGAGCACCTGACTCTTAATCAGGGTGTCCGGGGTTCGAACCCCCGAAGGTGTACCATAGTAAAAG
>CAYFQD010000021.1:31633-33368 GCA_964345275.1 uncultured Oscillospiraceae bacterium | reverse complement strand
TTTCGGAGCAAAACCACTCGAATCTCGAACCCGGATTACTCGAAACTACTCGAGGCAAATTATGGTTTGTATTTTTATTCTCATCGCCGCTTTTTCATGCACATATATTTCGGAATAGCGCTTTTGTAGAATATTTATTTGCTAGGGTGACCTGACTTTCTGCACAAATCATTGAATTTGAGCTTTTTTTACAGAAACAAAATCAGCACAAAATCCCAGAGCATCGTTCTCTCATATAAAAATCTCTTCATATCGCAACTTAATATAATTAGCCCATCATTCTCAGCAAGTTCGTTTGATTATATTGTTACATGCCTTAACTAATAGTTATGCATTAAATATGCCTGTGGCTTTTTCTGTAAAAATGTAGTAAAAAGCGCAATTTGTGCGGAAATGTATATGAACTCTATCACTATACTTGAATATTCGTCTCTTGCAAATTCTATTCTGTAACACCGTCTATTCCGGTTTGTTGAAATAAATTTGCGGATTCCGCATTTTTTCTTCGAGTTAATCTGCAGTGCCAGCATCAGCTTTTGCTAATGTATACATAAGTAATCTATACATTATTAAACGACAAAACCACTCGAAACTACTCGAAACTACTCGAAAATACTCGAAAGAATCATAATTACTCATTAACTAACATTTGTTCTCTGCTTATATCGTCTGATACTTGTGTTTGGATTTTTTCATTCGCTTTAATGGCAACAAAATCTACTTCTTAATCAATGATATTCAATATTTTAATTATCTCGGAATAGAATGTTAATGCGATCAAAGCATTCCAACAGGAATGATTATATTATTCGCATCAAGCGGGTATTGCTGCGAGGAAAGGCATATTACCGCACCGGTTCCGATATTGTCAGAAAGCGATTTCATAACCCCGAAGTTTCTAATGGCTTCTTTCCCCGGATTGGCACTTTTCTTTATTTCAACGGGAAATAGCTGTCCATTCTTTACTATTATCAGATCTATTTCTTTACCATTGTTGTCTCTATAATATGTGAGGCGGCTTCTGATATCCAAACCGGCATTTGAATATTGTTTAATTATCTCTGAAACAACATATGTCTCAAACATAGCGCCGGCCATTGCCGATCGCTCCAGCACCCGAGGATCATTCCACAGGCTGAGATAACACGCCAGGCCTGTATCCATAAAATACAATTTCGGCCGTTTTATAATTCGTTTTATCGTATTGCCGGAAAAAGGTTGAATGAGACAAACCAGCCCGGAATTAATCAGGATAGACATCCAATTATCGGCAGTTTTTGAATCAATACCCACATCTCTCCCAATGTCGGACAGGTTCAGTTCTTGTCCGGTTCGTGCGGCAGCACAGGAAACAAATCTGATGAATTTTGACTCGTTTTTTATTTCAAGCAAATCCCTTACATCCCGCTCGATATATGTCTGCATATATGCGTTGAAATATGCTTCCGGAGTTAATTCCGAATCTACAACTAATTGTGGCAAACTCCCCCTGAATATACGGTCAAAAACAGTGATTACCGTTTCCCTGCTTTTTTCTGTGTGAACATTTGAAGGAAGAAATGGTTCTTCAGGTTTTGCGTATATTTCTGAACGGCTAAACCCAAACAGGGAAAGCAGCCCGACTCTACCGGCTAATGACTCGCTGACATTCTTCATCATTCGAAACATTTGCGAACCTGTAAGGTAATACTGCCCGGGTTTTCTGTTTTCATCAATTTGGATTTTTATATAAGGA
>CAYFQD010000021.1:27496-31533 GCA_964345275.1 uncultured Oscillospiraceae bacterium | reverse complement strand
ATTTCAATTCCGAAAATGTATTGATAATCTCCGGCTGTTCAATATTGGATTCATCAGTTCTCTCCATCAGTCGAACAACATTTTCCAGTTCTTCATCTATACCGGTCATCCTGTGTATGCTGTCAACTAATTCATAAAAATCATTGAAGTGCTTCCCATTCTTCCGGCTCGCACTCCATTGCATATGTTAACTCCGTGCGACCTTAAGAGAAACTATAGCGCTGAGAGTCCATTAGTTATCTGTTTGAAAAATTCTGCACTCCAAAGATCCGTTTTGAACGTGTCTTTGATGAATGGCATCACATCTTCTCTTGCCTGTTGGTAATCGATTGCATCAAACTTTTCGGCGAGCATCTTCTTGATTTCTTCAATTCTGCACTGATCATCTGCACCGATAAATCCTGAATCAACAAGTCTGGCTCTCAGGTGAGGCAGGTTGACATGTATTCCCTTTGCCAGATAGAAGACATAATCGTATAAATCTCTGCCTTTAACTCTGCTTCTCCAATTTCTACATATAACCGCATGCACTTTTCCTGCAAAGAGTGATGCCTCATCATAAAGATTGACCTCATATGGGGACGGTAGCAGGCGATACTTTTTTTCGAATTCAGCATATTTAGGTGGATCCGTATCTATCTCAAATTTTATCTTAATTGCCTCATTGCCCGGAACGCTCCTTGCAATTCCGCGATCATTATAAAACAGCAGGAGATGTTCCCTGGTATTTCCCTTGAGGAATGCTGACTTTATTGCCGTATCATTTGTCTTTTGCTTTTTTTCTACAGCAAGGTTCAATCCATATGATGCCGCCTCATTTTCTATAGCCGCAAACCATTCCGATAAATTAAAATCCGTATCTTTTTCCATAAGTGAAAAGTCGAGATCCTCTGAGAAGCGGTCAAGTCCATAAAACATACGCAATGCCGTCCCACCGTAAAATGCAGCCTTTCTGAAAAACCCAGCACGGCTAAGCCCGCATAACGTGATTTCTTGCAGGATTTCTTTAATAGCATTCACCCTGTCATAATCTGAGTTGAATTCATATTTTGACAACATCTGCTCAATCACTGTATTCATAATTTCGCATTTCCTTCCTATAGACTTTGTATAATAGGCTGACATTTGTTGAATGGTAAGCCTCTGAAATAGCCCTCAGCTCCTCCTCATCAAAGTTCTTAATTACATCAATATCTACCCGCAGATCATCCGTAAGCATTGTGCGGAGTTCCTTCTGATTTGCTGCAGGACGCATGGTGTACAGCTTATCACAAAGTGCCTTCTCTTTAGAAGCTATCTGAAATGTATAAGCCCCCTCTGATCTTAATGTTATCCCCAACGGATAAACGCCCTTCGGTACATCTCTGAATGCAAAAATCCCGAAGGGTGTATTATATTTACGCTTTTTCTTTTTTCCAAATGTTGCTGAAGTATAGACATGAACCGACTCCGGAATCATACCGTAATATGACAAAGCAAAATCAAATGATAAATAAGATGGCCCATATATACTTCCCGCCAGAAAATATCCCGGTGTCTCCGGATCTGTTTCATAAATTCCACGAATGATCGGGGTATAAATGCCATCTCTGACCATTCTTCCAAGCTTAGTCTTCGGATTCTTATATTCACTTAGTTCATCCATTATCATGGAGTGCGTTTTTATCATTATCTCACCTCTTGGTATCATGATACAATACCTTAAGGTGAAATTCAAGCATAACTTCCGTCACCACCAAACCATTTTTCGACCAGATCTGTGGACCAATTTTGGATTGACAAATACAGCTATATCCCCAAATAAGAAACGGGAAATTCAAAAGCATTTTCATTGATTGCTCTGATTGCATCAGTACTGTCAATAACCATGCCCCTCATAACAGGCATCTTGTACTTTTCGAGAACCTTAAAGTTTTTTGTAGGTTTGCCCGGCGATATTCCCTTCTTGATCTCTACAGGATATATGGCATTATTCTTAACCAGCAATATATCCACCTCTTTTTTATCAATATCCCGGTAGTAATAGAGATATTGAGCCGGATCCACGCCATTATTGTAAAAGCTCTTTATTATTTCGCTTACAACATATGTTTCAAAAAACGCGCCGCTCATTGCGCAGTCGCTCAGCATTTCTGCATTCGGCCATTTGCAGAGATATGCGCAAAGTCCGGTGTCCATAAAGTAAAGCTTCGGTGCTTTGATAATCCGCTTTGATGCATTAGCCATATACGGCTCAAGGAGATATACGATTCCCGAAGTCTGCAATATTGAAATCCATCTTTTGCATGTTTCCACATCAATGCCCAGGCTCCTTGAAATCTCACTATATACGATCTCCTGTCCGGTTCTTAACGCAAGAAGTGATATGAATTTCCGGAACTGCATCTCACTGGTTGCAGCGATCAACTGCCTTACATCTTTTTCTATGTATGTATCAACATAGGATTTATAGTATATATCCCGCTCGAACTGCTTTGTGAAGACTTCCGGCATGGAACCTTGAAAAATATCCTCAAAAACTTCCTTACCTGTCCGATACAGTTTTTTGTTTTGCTTACTTAAAAGAAGTTCGTAATCCACATCAAACAGTTCCCCAGCAATATTTCTTTTTTCCATTTGAGTGAGGCCGGACATATGGATTACCGCTGTTCTACCTGCAAGAGATTCGGAGATTTTGCCTTGAAGTTCAAATTGATTGGATCCTGTCAGTACATACATTAGGCTTCTTTTCTGATTGTTTTTCATCCATGCCCGTCTCTGCTCATCAACGAGACGCTTGATTTCATTTAATAGAATCGGTGCCTTTTGAACTTCATCAACAATGAGCGGCCAGGGATGCGATTCAAAAAAAGCCTTCGGATTGGCTAAAGCCAATGCAAGCTCGTCACTATCGTCCAATGTAACAAAATCAAAATCATCTCCAAAAAGATGTTCCGCCGTTGTAGTCTTACCCACTTGCCTGCTGCCATACAGTGTAATTACCTGAAACGATTCCGCAGCCTTAAGCAAAACCTTTTCAATATCTCTTTTTATGTACATGTACATCAGTAAGCGTCAAACCATGACACATTGAATTTAGCATCGTTGTTCATTTACAATAGTGCACGATGGTGCACTATTGCGCACTATAGCATGCGTTAATACTACTGATTTATTGCCACGCAGCAAATGCGTTTAACATCATCAGCCCATGGCATGAGCTGCTCAAGATCATAATCCGCATCCTGAGATAATTTCTCGAAGATGTACTCTAGATATTTAAACGGATTTAAATCATTTGCTTTGGCTGTTTCAACCAGACTGAAAGCGATTGCTGTCGCTCTTGCTCCGGATGGTGTGTTGCAAAACAGGAAGTTTTTCCTAGATATGACAAATGGTTTGATGCTTCGCTCGGCTGCGTTGTTGCTGCACTGCAATCTCCCATCAAGCATGAATGCTCTGAGAGATTTTTCCTGGTTGCGGCTGAACACGATTCCATCTCTGAACTTTCCTTTTACGACATTATCAGGATTAAACGAGTGTATCCATTTGAAGTAGGCATCCAGTACCGGTGCTGTTTTTTCCATTCTGATTTGCATCCGTTCCTCCGGAGACTTATCCCCAAGCTTGTAATCGCGCTCAATAGCGAATATCTTATCCGCATATGCAACAGCAATATGGCTATTAGTATTCGAATTTTCCTGCTCTGCTTTGGGCAAGGCCTTAATTGCATCACAAAAGTACCGCCGGGCATGTGCCCAGCAACCTACAGAAGTCGCAGGAGCTGATTTGCGTTTCGTGACCGAATTGTAACCGGAATATCCATCTGTCTGCAGATATCCTGAGAAATCTCCCAGGAAATTCGCCGGATTCTCCATTCTCCGGTTATCCTGATACTCATAGAGTAATATCTGACTTCCGGGATCCCATATACTGCTTCTATACAGCCACATATAACTGTCTGATGTGGCCGGTTTCCCCGGTTCGTGCAGTACCTGCACCTTGGTTTCATCCGCTTGGATGATGTCCCTCTTCAGAAGGTTTTCTTTCAAGATGTC
>CAYFQD010000021.1:0-27396 GCA_964345275.1 uncultured Oscillospiraceae bacterium | reverse complement strand
TACGCTTGATGATGTCTGCAACAAATGATGGCGATGCAAGAGCATTTCTTAAAAGCGGTTTCGGAGAGCCGCCTGTATGCATTGGGGTCTCTATGCCGTTTTTCTGACAGTTTCTGCAGGTATATACGGCATCATGATATTCTTTGACCTTGACCTGTGCCGGAATCACAACCAGTTCCTTGCGGATGGTTTTCTTGACTTCTGTCAATCTTTCGCCGCAGTTGGGGCAGTCCATTTGCTCTTCGGTAAGTCTGAAATTGATAACTTCTTTTGGCAGTCCGCTTACCATGCGTTCTTTACCGCCTTTGGTCTTCTTCCTTTTAGGTGGTGCTACCTTGGCCAGATCCGGTTCGGGAAAATCTTCACCGGCTCCGTCTACTGTCCATTCAGCCTCATTAAAAAGGGATATCTGGTCATTATCAATCATACCTTGCTCACTGGAGGATCCAAAGCGCTGCTGACGGGACAGCCTGAACTGTTCTTCCAGCCACTTGATCTTCTGCTTCTGGGACTCGATTTCCGTTGTTAAATCCACAATATTCTGTTCCAGTTCCGCCCTCGTCATGGACGAAAGGTCTTTAGTAATCTCCTTGTTTTCCATGCATAAATGATACCATAAACGCATGTGTTTTTCAAGGCTTAAGCGTTGAAATTTCAATGTTTTTAAGCATTTTTCGGTGATTGTTTTTGGCTGATTACATTGATATGAATCTGCGCTTTTTGAGCACGCATTCCATCTCCAGTCCATAAAGAAGTCGCCTTAAATCGTGCGGGCTGACATTAATCTTGCCACCTTCTGCTTCGGATATTTCCGGAAATCGGAATCCTCCCCTCTCAAGCCGTTTGTAGTAGACAACGAAACCATATATTTACAAATGTTAAAAAGGCGGGAAAAACAATTCACGAATTTAGACAAAACTAAAAACAAAACAAATACAATTTCAGGTGTTGACATTTTTTGGAAACCGTTATATCATCTGTCTGAAAGGAATTTATTGGAATCTATGCCATTTTATAGCAACGAGGAAGTCAGGGCCTTTGCATCTGATATCAGGCTTCTGCTCACCGGTTCGGCAGACGAAATGACCGATGAGATCGCTCTTGGGAAAATTGAAGATTATGTTTTTTCCCTTCCCAAGTCGGCTATGTGCCATTACAGGGTTAACGCCGCACTTATTAACAGGCTCTTTCTGTCGCTGAGAAAGGAAATGGATATTCTGCAGCCCTATGTGGATGACAGGTCTGTTTCCGAGATAATGGTCAACGGCAGGGACAACATCTTTGTCGAGCGCAAAGGCAGTATAGAAAAGGTGCCGCTCACATTTGATTCAACCGAAGATCTGGAGGAACTCATAAGGCGTATCGCCGCCGGGGTTCACCGGGAGATAAACGAGCTTAACCCCATTGTGGACGCACGCCTGAGTGACGGCTCCAGAGTCAATGCGGTATACGGAAACATTGCCCTCAACGGGCCTATACTCACCATACGAAAATTCCCCGAAAGGGTAATGACCGCCAACGATCTCATAAGAAACGACACCCTTTCCTATGAGGCGGCAAGACTTCTCAGGCTTCTGGTGCGATGCGGCTATAACATTTTCGTTTCCGGCGGAACCTCATCAGGAAAGACCACCCTGCTCAATGTTCTTGCACAGCTGATTCCCTCTCACGAGCGGGTTGTTGTCATAGAAGACTCCGCCGAACTTCAGATAGAACAGGTGGAGAACATAGTCAGGATGGAGTGCAGAAATGCCAATGTGCAGGGTAAGGGTGCCGTTGATATGGCCATGCTTGTAAAGGCCAGTCTGAGAATGAGACCGGACCGTATCATTATCGGTGAGGTCAGAGGCAGTGAAGTCTTTGACATGATAAACGCCATGAACACCGGGCACAGCGGAAGCCTCTCCACGGGGCACGCCAACAGCATTGACGGAATGCTGAAGAGACTAGAAGCCATGTACATGCAGGCAGCCGATTTCCCTGTTGATGCCATCAGAAGCCAGATCAGCGAGGGCATCGACATTATAGTTCACATGAGCAGAATGAAGGACGGCAGCCGCAAGGTGATAGAGATTGCCGAACTGGCCGGAATGTCAGAGGGGACAATTCAAACCAGTTCTCTCTACCGGCATTCTGAAGGGATGACCGGTAACAGGATAATACACAGAGAAAAACTATCAGGGGGTGATATCGATGTCAAAATCTGAAATAATTCGCGACTACTCCGTTTACACCATGTCGCGGCGCGAAAAGATTCTCTTTTTCAGTGCCGGATTTACATGTATCGCCTTTGTGGTCTATCTCTTCTATCACAGTTTCATAGCGGCGCTGATTGCCGGAACGGCAGTTTTTAAACTTACTCCCCTGTATTGCCGCTTCATGATTCAGCGCCGTATGAATACACTGGATATTCAGTTTAGAGATCTCCTTACATCTCTTTCCGCATCGGTTTCAGCGGGGAGGCACATGACAGACGCCCTCTGCGAGGCACCGGAAAACCTGTCTATCATGTACGGTCCCGAAGAACCCATCATGATTGAGCTGGAGCACATGAAACGCAGTATTCGTGGGAATAATGAGACCGATAAGGTTTTGCTTATGGATTTTGCGCGGCGTACCGGCAGCGAGGATATAAACAATTTCGTTCAGGTATACATTACCTGCCGGAGTCTGGGCGGGGATACGGAAAAAATAATTGCCAGAACTTCAGAAATTCTTACTGACAAGATGAGCATTGAGCGTGAAATCAAAGCCATTACGGCACAGAAGAAGCTGGAAGGGAGAATTATTTCTCTCATGCCCCCGGCCATGCTGCTGGTTCTCAATCTGGTTTCGCCGGCATATATTTCCCCTCTTTATTCGACCCTTATGGGGCGTCTGCTGATGACTTGCTGCCTGATGGCTTCCCTATACGGCATCCGTCTCATGGAAAGGATTGTTGCGGTGGATCTATGAAGCATTCAGCCATTGTAAAACAGTTTGCCATTGTGATTATTGCGGGGTTAATTCTCATCGGTGCCGACCTTATTGTCTCCTGGCATAACGGCGGCATGAAGATAGTGCAGGATGAGAGGGGCATGTGTTATTTGTACTCCGATAAAGATGAAGGTTCCGGGCAGGTTTCCCTGCGGGCTCAGGTGGATACGGACAGCGGTGTATTTGAGAAGAGGTACGATGTTGTTCTCCGTCCCGATGAACCGGAGGACTCTCAGTCATCCGGAGATTCCCGTTCACGGGGCTCTCATTCCCGGGAAGGCGGCGGTTCCTCCATGTCTGACGGAGAGCTGATCGCTTATGAGATGCGCGGCATAATATCCGGATTGAGCTATGACTCCGGCAAGGGGAAGGTCCCGCTGCCTTCAGAGCTGTCCGGCGGCCAATCTATAGAATGGAGCGTGGAAAAGAACACCCACACTATGCTTATAGCATTCACTGCAATCATGGTATGTCTGCTGCTCTATAACCGCAAACGCATACCCCTTCGCAGACAGCGTGAGGCAGAGCTCTATTCCATAACGAGACAGCTGCCTGAATTTGTCAACCGGCTTGTTCTGCTGCTCAATGCGGGACTTGTCCTGAATACCGCTTTCGAAAGAACTATCGAGGAAAGCCTGAAGTTCGGCAACTGTGATAATGATTATTTCACGGTAAATATGCGGGAGCTGTACATCAGAGTCAGGCAGACCAACGGTTCCATCAATAGGGAGTTCAGAGATTTTGCAAAAACTGCCGGGAGTAAGGATCTGATGCGCATCAGCAACATCATATCCGACAACATCAGTAAGGGCGTGGAGCTGACTCATAAGCTTCAGCGGGAAAGTGAAATTCTGAGGATAAACAGGAAGCGTGCCTGTGAGGAGCGGGGGCGTCTGGCGGAAACACGCCTGACTCTTCCCCTGACGATTTTCCTTCTTGTCCTCATTGTAATTACGGTGAGCCCCGCCCTGCTGGAAATATAAGAAAAGAGGTATTAAACATGATTAGAGAAAAACTTATCCGTTTCAGAATCCGTTTGAGAAGTAAATCCGGCATGGAGCTGGTTCAGGTTGCAATCCTTGTGGCGATTGCCGTCGCGCTGGGCCTGATATTCAAAACCCAGATTACCGATTTCGTCAACAGAACCTTTGAAGGGCTCAACAACTTTAACTGATGAACAGGCGCGGAAGTTACATAGCGGAAGCCGCCTTAGTGCTTCCCGTAATAGTACTGGTCACAATCACCGTGATACTCATTGTACTGTTTTTTTATGAAGAATCTGTAATGCAGAGCAGGCTGCATATGGCTTTGCGCGCGGAGGCCGGGGCGGTTGCCGAAAGAACCGTCTGCGGTGCAAACTGTCGAGAAACGGGTGGAGATTCACAGGCATCCATCACCGTTTCCGGCGGCTTGAACAAAAAGGTCTCCGGCGTTCAGCATCTTCGTATGAAAAATGCAGGGATACTGACGAGGAGAGATACATTTCAGATAAGCGGTGATGCCTATGTGACGGATGGGGTGTCCGCCCGCCGGTGGCGACCATGATGGGCTGCATCTTGTCCCGGCGGGGCAGCGTGCCTGTATTTCTCGCTGTCATACTGGCAACCCTCATATCCCTGTCACTCATGCTTGTTCACGCTTCACGGCAGGAAGCCATCATCAGCGTGACTGACGGGGTGATGCATCTGGCTGCCGATTCGGTCATGTCGGAATACAATCGCCAGATTCAGGAGGATTACGGCTTGTTTCTGCTTCAGGGAGACGACAGGGAGCTTACCCGTAAATTCCGCAACTATGTGGATTTTTCCACGGGATACATGGACGGTGTTTCAGTTGAGAGCTGCTCCGTTTCTGCCGGCCGCTTCAGCGTTGCCGATCTTACGGGTGTGGAAAAACAGATTATAGAGCTGATGAAGAGCGGAAACGGTGTTCGCAGCTACATACGGAACTCCCGGTCATCCAATCCGGCATCAACCGGTTCGGCTTCGGACGGTTTGACATCGGACGGTTCTGCATCGGATTCGGCATCGGGCTCCCGGTCTAGCAGAGTCCTGCGCCACGGCCCCACCATCGTCTCCCTGCCCTCCGGGCAGCTTCCGGACAAGAGTCTGGCCGCTTCGGCCGCTCAGATCGGAGAAGGTCTTTCCGATTCCGGAACCATATTCAAGGGCGGAACCGAAAAATTTCTCTTTGACAGCTATGTGCTGGGGTACTTTAATTCCATGGGACACACCGCCGGCGAAGACCACTTCTTTTCACAGGAGGTTGAATATATTTTATCCGGAGAGCTGTCCGATGAGAAAAACGAAAAAAAGGTGAGAACCGGTCTCAAGGCTCTGCGCTTCCCCTTAAACCTGGCGCATATATACAGTGATCCGGATAAGGTGGCCGCTATCGCCGGAGCTGCTGAAATTCTCACACCGGGAATTCTCGGGACGGTAACACAGGCAGGCATAGCGGCGGTATGGGCAACGGCGGAGGCGGCAAACGATGTAAAGCTGCTCTATGCCGGTTACCGGGTTCCCATCCTTAAGGACAAAAGTTCATGGGCAATAGATCTGGATGCGCTGATTAACGGACTTGGTGATGGTTATGTAAAACCTGCGGTAAATCGCGGACGTGATTATGAGGATTATCTTCGCATATTCCTGTTTTTCAAGGATAAAAATATAAAAACGGCGCGGATTCTCGATCTGATACAGATTAATATGCGCAAAAACCATGATAAAGATTTCCTTGTGCAGGAATGTGCCACAGGTATTGCCGTCGAGGCGGCAGTATGCGGCAGGAGCTTGAACTATGAAAAGACATATTACAAACGCTGAGCCTCATTCATTTCGTGGCGGTTTCTATACGGTTGAAGCTGCAGTTTTTCTTCCCCTCATAATACTGGCCGTGCTTTCCATCGGGTATTTTATTAAAATCGATGCCACCTGGGAAAACGCCATGCACGGAGCTGTCGACGAGAGTGCCCTGGCGGCATCGCGAGCATTTCCGGGATCTGCTTCAAGGATAGAAAAACGCATTGCAGCCGATAACCCGCAGCTTGAAGATATCCGGGTGAAGAGATTTCTCCGCGGCTATTCCGACGGCGTTTCGGACAATCTGACTTCATATGTGGTCAACGGAAGCATGACTATGAGACTGCCTCTGGGGTTTTCCCGGGATTCGGATTTTACAGCCGGGGTTAAATACCGCAGATTTATCGGAAAACGAACCACAGGTTCCGGCATGGGTTCGGAGGGTCTGGAAACCGACTTTCCACAGGATCCCGTATGGATTTTCCCCCTTTCCGGCATAAGGTACCACAGGGAAAACTGTACATATGTGAAGGCATCCGTCTCCGGTTACATTCTGAGTCCTTCGTTGAAGAGAAAGTATGAGCCTTGCGGACTTTGTCATTCCGGCGACATGATGACGGGAGATCTGGTTTTCTGTTTTAAGGGAGAGGATACCGCATATCATCGTGGTTCCTGCCCTTCCATCAACCGCCACACAGTTGTGGTGGACAGGAGCGAAGCGATGAAAAAAGGCTACACCCCCTGCAGCAAGTGCATGTAGGTTTTGTTTCCGGTAAGGAGAAAAGGAGATTATCATAAGGAGATTATCATGTGGAAGAACAAAGAGTTTGTATTGCATTTCAAAGACGATGATATACGCAGTTATGAGAGAGTTGTTCTCTCCTCGGGCAGCTGCAGGCATCTGTTTCCTGTGCTTTTTGTAGGGGATTCTTCGGGACAGACCGCCTATTACCAGTGCAGCGGTTATGTGCCTTTAAGCACTTTCAGCGTGGAAAGAACATCCGATGCGCTGTTTATTTTGGAGAAGACTCTGCTCATTCTCGCCCTTGTGCAGGAGCATCTGATTACGCCGTCCCGGGTTATGCTTACCATGGATACGGTTTTCTTTAACCGGGAAAGCGGCAACATAAAAATCGCCTATGTACCGGTGACCGATGAGGCCGCCAGTGTCAGGCGAAATGTTCTCAGATTTATCTTTCAACTTCGGGCGGATATAAACGACGAGTATTGCGGGTATCTGGAAGAGGCGGCCAAGCTGATTACCTACAGCAACTATCAGCTCCGTGACCTGATCAACAGGATCGGCCTGTTCAAACAAGACCTTTTTGCCGCTTCTTCGTAAAGAAGTAGCAGAGCGGAACCAGATAGAGATACAGAGCCCAAGGCAATGCGCCGATTCCCACGCCGAAAAATGTTAAGGGCACAGTGGCGGCGATGCTCCATGGAATTAATCCCACTACGATTATCACGCTGTTTTCCATGTCAATGGCCAGTTCCTGACGGCTGCCCCCCGTATTGATATAGGGCTTTGTCAAAAGGTCATTGCACATGAGGGTGGCTATGGTCTGATTGCAGAAGACCACGCATGTCAGAATGCTCACAATCAGGGAGACGGCAAATCTGCCTATTTTTACGCAACCTTTTTCTATGAATGCCAGCAGGTTGTTCAGCATCTCCGTCCTGGTGAAAATTCCCGAATAGGCGCAGGAGATAATCAGAATAATAACGATTTCCAGCATGGAGACCAGACCTCCGCCATCCAGGATCGCTGACAGACCGTCCCCTGTTGAGCGGTAACCTGTTATGAGGGTTTTGCATATCTCAATAAAAGCCTCCTTCTCTACCAGCAGGGCCACAGCCATTCCGGCAATGGTGCTCAGTGTTATTGAAAGTATAACGCCCACTTTGAGGAGGGGCAGCAATATCATAATTACCGCCGGCAGAAATGACCATGGGGTCAGGGTAAACTCTTCTTCAAAAGCCGTCAGTATCCCTTCGTCCACATGGCTTATGGGATTCATTACAGAGACTGCCGTGTATACGGCAGTGGTTATTATCAGCGGCAGAATTCCCGTTTGCATCATCAGCCGGACATTGGTCAGGATTTCTGTTTTTGTCACTCCCGCAACCATGTTGGCGCTGGAGGAAACAGGAGAACCTCTGTCTCCGAAGTAGATACCGGACATCAGTACTCCGGCAGTAAGTATGGGATCCACTCCGCCGCTTCTTGCCAGAGCCATAAAAATAACTCCGACGGTTCCTGCCACACCGAAGGATGTGCCCAAAGCGTAGCTGAGGAAGCAGGACAGTAGGAATGTTATAAGCAAAAACAGCGGCGGCACGATTATTTTCATTCCGAAATACACGAATACGGTAATGGTTCCCGACACTCGCCAGGCTGCGGTAATCAGCCCTATGACCAGCATGACCTCGATTACGATCAGTGAGTCTTTGATTGTTCCCCACCCGTACTTGGCCAGCTCTGAAAGAGCTTTCCCCGGGCTCAGCTTCTCCCCGGTGCAAAGTCTGTACAGTCCAAGAATCATAAAAAGCACCAGACCGATTAAAAGGGCCCACACCATGGAGTGCCCCGTAATCAGCATGGTGATCATGCCCGCTATGAATAAAATGAATGCTATTATCAAGCCCATATGTAAGCCTATCTGACGCGGAAGCCCACGCCAAGCTCCGAAGCCTTTCTGCGGCATTTCTCCAGAGCCTCATTCGAAAGTGTTCCCTGTACAACAGAGACCGCAACATGCGGTACATATTTCCTTACATCTTCAATATATTTGATAACCGCCTGGTAAGAACCGGAGCCGAATCGCGGATGGCAGAGCGCTTCGTAGTTCTCAGAATCTGCCTCGTTCATGCTTACGGAAACGGAATCTATTATTCCCTCAAGTTCCGGTGCGGTTTCTTTTCCCCATATGAGATCCGCCAGACCATTGGTGTTGATTCTGATCGGCTTGCCGTAATTGTCTTTAATGTGCCGGGCAAGTTTCAGAAGTTCAGGCAATCTTTCCGTCGGCTCTCCATATCCGCAAAAGATCACTTCATTGTATTCATCCATATCCCATTTTTTCAGCTCGTCCGCAACCTGTTCCACAGTAGGATCCTCATCCAGAACAAGCGAATCAGCATCCCCCAGTGTATCAGTGTAGTTTCTTATACAGAACTCGCACCTGTTGGGGCATTTGTTTGTGAGATTTATATATAGTCCTCCGAAATAATCGTATACAATAGCCATGAATTCTCCTTACAATTCCACCGGCACGGGAGCATCCAGCTCCATACCGTCTTCAGTCACAATGCAGTCATATGCCAGAATGTTTACACCCTTACTCTGTGCCTCACTGAGCACTTCTCCAAACTCCGGGTGTCTCTGCCGATTGGGTCCGAAAGCGTGCATCCCTTTCATCTGAACCACAAAAATAATATATGCCTTATATCCCTGCGCTGCCGCTCTGATCAGCTCTCGAATATGTCTGACACCTCTTTCTGTAGGCGCATCGGGAAAGCTGGCAAAGCCCTCATTCTCCAGGGTTACCCCCTTGACCTCGATATAGGCACGGTCTTCTGCAGTTTCCACATAAAAATCAAATCTGGATTTCTCAAAGGTCTGTTCGGATTTGACCAGCCTGATTTCTCCATGGAGATCTGGCAGAATCAGCCCGTTTCCTGAGCAGGTACTACGGGAGCTGCCGCTTTTCAATTGGACAAGTGCTTCCTGAATTACCTTGTTGGGCGCCTGAGAGTCCATGTTAACCATCAGTACGCCTCCGCTCACCTGCTTCTCCACAGCCACAAGTGAGTAGCGCATCTTTCTCGTACCCATCCTGCCTGCTAAGTCCTCCAGATAGACCGTCGCTCCCGGTACAAGCAGCTCACCGCACCGCCCCGTGTTCTTGACATGTACACGGACGATCTCTGTGTCGCTTTTGCCTCCGCCTTTGCTTTCGCTGCTGCCTTCGCTTTCGCTGCCGCCTTCGCTTTTGCTTCCGCTGCCTTCGCCCAGCCTGACTAACGCCACAAATCTGTTAGGTCTTTCGATAAATTCAGCTTTTACAACTTTCTCATATCTCATGAGGGAAATTATAACATAACCGATCGTTTGTGATGGTCAATTTCTGTAACAAATCAATGTTTTTGGCATTTTTTACAGAAAAATTTTTTGCATAAACCTTTCATGTTCTGTTTTCTATTGGAACTCACAATAAAACAGCAATCTAGTTATCATTAGCCGCTGTTTGACCGCAAACAAGTTGTGCTAGATTACACTCGGCAGCTTCGAGCGTAAAATTTTCTGTAAATCTCACTGATTTTACTTGTTTTTTACAGAAATGACCTCGGTCAGACCCGGTTGGCGGCAACAGAGCCTGCGATGAGAACCCGGTTGGCGGCAACAGAGCCTGCAACGAAACCCCGGACCGGCAGCCGCGAAGCCTTCAACGAAGCCTCCTAAACAGAAAGAATCCGACCGGAACGGACGGATTCTTTCCTGCGAAATTATTAAATTATCATTATGCCTGGTCATAGACCATTAACAATAACGAACACTTTTACCAATCCAGTTCATCGATAGGAACGATGGTATCTCCTTCCCACCATGGATTGTATTCTGCAGCATCTTCCTGATTCTCATAGTATGGATCGTCGTATACGAAACGGCGCTCGATGGTGATGTCCAGCTCTTCAGCCCATGCCAGATACTGGTCATTTTGATCGTCGGTCAGCATATCCGATGATATGAGACCTGTCTGTGACATCTTGTCGTTTACAAACAGCTTGGTGAATAGAAATCCACCCTGACCAGTCAGATACTGTTCGCCTGATACTCCGTATTTTTCGTAGGAATCAGCCAGTCCCGGTGCCGAAAGATGTGACTCTACTCTTACCGGCCTGCCATCCTTTTTGCCCATTGCCTCAACTACGAACGCCCCGGTGTCGGATACAAGTCCTTCATCCAGAATCTCCTTTATTTCATGCGGGAATCGAGGTGGCGCAGGCATCATGCTGAGAATAACATCGTGAGGGATCACCTTCTGCCCGTTTACTTCGATGGCTTCTCTCCTGAGCAGTCCCGCCCTCGCCAGGGGTTCCGCAAACTCAATACCGACTCCGCCGTACTTGAAGTATACATTGTGAGCACCCTTGAACAGGGTTTTGCTGTTCCTTCCCACATAGAACGGTTCATCGTGCGCGTGCTCAACCAGTCTCACCGGATATCCCACATAGTCGTAATTCCTCACAATCGGAAGGGAAAAAGGTCTGGTCCTGCAAATCTTATCATTAATGTAAGCTACCGGCATATCATCCATATCTGCCAGAGCAACCTTCGGTGACCACCAGTAAGGCTGGAATCTCTTTGCTTCAACCCCCTCATAAACAATCATGTATATGGTGTCACATTCGTCAATATCTTTCACCGTATCCCGTGCCACAACGCACATTGTTCCCGGTGCGGAACCCGTCCCGATAATCGCCAGCTTGCCGATTTCCTTGAATCTGTCACTGTACTCGGTAAGCATCACTTCCATACCTTCTTCCCATGTGCCGGCTATACCTTCACACGCCGCAAAGTCCTGATAGTTGCATTTTGCTTTCAGTGCCGCCTCCAGCACATTCTTCCCATAGTCAAGCGGAAGTGCATTTACAACCAGATCGCATCCCTTGATCAGTTCAGCAATCTGTTCCGTATCTGATGCGTCAACAAAGCAACCTTCAACCTTTTTTAAAGTTCCTGCCAGTTCCCTGGCCGCCGCTTCATCATAGTCTGCACAGATAATTCTTCCTACATTCGGTTCTTCATCCAATCTCTTTACTACTGTAGTACCCTGTGCGCCTGTCCCCAGAACAAGAACCTTTTTTTTCATAAAAATACCTCTCCTTTTTCGTTTTCTGTCTTTTCTCTGATGATTTTAAAAGGTTACATAAAACCTTCTATATATATTGTCATACATACTGTATACATATACTATAGCCGTTTTTTATATGATTCGTCGACTTTTAACTAAAAGTTGACAATGAAATATTGCAAATGTATTATTAATTTATGATTATAGATGAACCGAAACTGAGATACAAAGCAGAGCTTCCTTTTGAAGCGGAACTCTGTCACATAGGCAAAACCCTTCCTCACCGCCATCCGACGGAACTGGAAATGATTTATGTTCTCAAGGGATCTATCCATATGGTGGCTGCCGAACAGGACACAATTCTATCCGCAGGCGATATGCATTCCATTGATTTTTATGACATTCATTTATTGGAGTGTGTCGGTGACAAAGATGATAATCTGGTTCTGCTTTTTCATCTGGACCTGTCAAAACTGGACAACTGGAAGGAGTTGCAGCCCATTTCTTTTGCATGCGAAACCCAGCATTGCTACCCTTATCAGGAGGCGGCGATGACCCGCGTAAAGGACATTGTTCTTTCGCTGTCGTATGTTTATTTCAATGGACGGCGCGGAGATTTCTCCGGTCCCGTAAACGAACTCATTCAAATCATGATACGCTATTTCAACTGGCTCAACTATGAGAATCATGATGATTACATGAATATCGACCTTAACATGCGCCTGGAGCGAATACTTTCTTACACCATGTATCATTACCGGGAAAAGATTACTGCTGCACAACTTGCTGAAAGCGAAAACATTAATAGAAACTACCTTTCTCAGTTCCTGAGCAAAACCGTATTTTCCAGCTTCAGCAGCATGGTCAATTTTATCCGTTGTTATAAGGCTGAAACGCTGCTGCTCACTACAGAAATGTCTAATATAGAGATTTCTTTCGAGTGCGGATTTTCCGACCCGAAGTATTTTTATGCCGCCTTTAAGGATCTGTGGGGCCGTACTCCGTCGGAACATCGTTCTCTCTATCGCAGGCAATACGATTCTGCGCTGGCCGAAATTGAAGCTATGAAAGCGACAAAAAGCAACGCCATCACCGATGATGATGCCAGGCTGATCATTAAAAATAAAATTATTGAATGGCATCTGGACAAGACTTTTAAACCTGTTTCGTTAGAATATCAAGAGTAATTCCAAGCTCTGCTGCATATCTGAAATATGTATCCACCTGCTCGTCCGTCAGCATATCGGATCCAATGACACCTTTCATGCCTTCAAAATCCTCATTTATAAACATCTTTGAGAAGAGATAGCCACCCTGGCCGGTAAGATACATTTCACCGGTCATTTTTGCCAGCTCAAATGATTCAACGAATCCGGGTGCATTCACATGCACTTCCACAAGGGTATCATTTCCGTCACGGCGGCCGTATGCTTCAATGACCATACATCCGGAATCCGTTTCCAGCCCCTCTTCGACAAAGGATCTTATCTCATCCTCATATTTCGGTGCCGGCGGCAAGAAACTGAGGATATACTCAAAGGGCACAATCTTATGTCCATTGTAATCTCTCTCCTCACGACTGAGCAATCCGGCATGATAGAGAGGCTTTGCAAAATCCATTCCGGCACCGGCATACTTGAAATAGACATTTTTGCAGCCCTTAAAGTGTGAATCGGCATTGAAACTGTACTGCATAGGCTCATCATGGCAATGTTCCATAAATGTAATCGGCCTGTCCATATAGGGATACTGTCTGGTTATCTCCCGTCCGAAGGCCGGTGTGTTAATAAGCCTGCCTTCCTCAAAAGCAACCGCCATCTGGCTCATATCCGTCAAGGCGGTAACCGGCGACCACCAGAAAGGCTGGAATCTCTTGGCAATAGCGCCTTCCCAGACGAAATTGTAAATGGTATCGCACTCATCCAGCTCTCTGACCGCCCGCCTTGATGCCGCACAGATAAGTCCGGGCGCGGAACCGGTTCCAAAAATGGCCAGCTTTCCGATCTCCTCAAACTTCGGGCCGTATATCTCATACATTGCCCTTATGCTTCTGTACCATCCCGCCGTTGATTCGTCTTCAAATATCGGCTCATGGCCTGCTGCAATGGCTGCTTTGCCAATCTCACTCTCTTCCCAGAGTTTATCCAGAGAAACGGTTCCCGCATAATCCTGATAGTTGGCTCCCACCGCCAGTGCCGCATCCAGTACATTTTGCGTACACTCAAGGGGCAGACCGTTCAATATCAGATCGACACCTTCCGCCGCCTCTATAATACTGTGCGGATTATTTGCATCAACCTGCACACCTCTTCCTTTTTTCAGCCGGCTCACTATGCTATCAACTGCTTTAGGGTCGCAGTCCGCGCAGATTACCTCGCTGATGCCCGGCTCCGCATCCAGCTTCCTGGCTGCAGTACTGCCCTGAGCTCCAACGCCCAGAACCAAGACTTTCTTCATGACTTACCTCCGGTTTACGCACCGCCCGCCATAACTTCAGCAAGACGATATATTCTTTCGTTTATTTCTTTATTCATCTTAGCCGCCTCAACCAGCGGAATGGTAATAACCTCATCTCCGTTCATGCCCACGGCACGGCTGCTATGCTCATTATAGAGAAGATCCACGGCCTTTTCAGCTGTCAGACTGGCAATCATTCGATCCCGGCCGGTCGGGTTGCCGCCCCGCTGTATGTATCCCGCTACGACGCTTCTCGCCTCGCGCCCCGTGCGCTCTTCCAGCAATTTCGCCAGTGCTTCGGCACCTGTAAATTCACTGCCTTCCATATGGTTAACTCCCTCTGCCATGACGATAAGGCTGTGATTTTTCCCCGTGCTCTGTCCGCGAATAACCTTCCTGCAAACCTCATTTATATCCACAGGTATTTCCGGAACCATAATCACATCGGCTCCTCCGGAAAGACCGGCGTGAAGAGCCAGATCTCCGCAATCCCTGCCCATGACCTCGATAATTGTCGTTCTCTCATGAGCCGAGGAAGTGTCCCGTATATTGGAAATCAGTCCCAGCACAGTGTTAACCGCAGTATCAAAGCCGATGGTGTAATCCGTATATCCCAGGTCATTGTCAATTGTCACAGGAAGAGCCATCACATTGATGCCCAGCCTATGCAGATCGATTCCGCCCCGGAGTGTTCCGTCGCCTCCGCATACAATCAGCCCGTCTATTCCGAAAGTCTCCAGAATCTGCACAGCATGTTTCTGCCATTTGAGTTCCATAAATCTGTCGCATCTGGCCGTCTTGAGAATGGTACCGCCGCGGTGAAGAATGTCACCCGCCGAGGCCCAGTTCATCTCTTTAAGCTCGCCATCCAGCAGACCGTCATAGCCGCGATGAATTCCATAGATTTCCATGCCTTTATCGATTGCACTTCTGACCGCCGACCTGATAGCCGCATTCATTCCCGGTGCATCTCCGCCGCTGGTGAGTATAGCTATTTTTTTCATGACTTGTAGTTCCCTTCTCCGACTATCTCCTTAATCGCTCTGGCAAAATCTTCGTCAGGATTCACCCAGAGGCTTTCGTCGGTTCTGCCGGCTCCTCCCTGCGGTAAGTAAATGATAGCCTGATAATCGCCGGGATGTGCCTTCATAACTCCACTAATCTTCTCAATCAGACGCCTGTTCTGTTCCTCAATACAATTAATACCATCACCCTCAGGCAGGCGAATCTTCACTATTCCTTCAGGCTCCCGGGGCTGGTCACAATCCGACTCCCGGGGCTTGGCCGGGTGAGATTCCCGTGCCGGAGCAGAATCCGGCTCCCGGGACTGCATCTGCATCGCTGCGATCTCCCTTATGCCGGTAATTCTGTCGGCGAGCAGTTTAGGCACCTCATCTTCCTTGAAATTGATTTTGCCGGCAACAGCTATTATGGAATCTTCTGTTATCAGTGAGCTGTACTTCTCAAACACATTGGGAAATACAACAACCTCAACGGAGCCGTAGATGTCCTCCATGTCAACAAAGGCCATCATCTTGCCGTTCCTCGTAATGAGGTTTTTCTTTGCGGTGATAATTCCCGCCATTACCGCCTCCATGCCGTCGCTTACATTCTCTGACTCTTCTTCCCTGGCTGCAGCTTCAGCAAGATCCCTGCTGGTAAGGCTGGTTTTCCTTTCAATGATGTCCGCATAATCATCAAGGGGGTGTGCTGTAAGATAGACACCCAGCATTTCCTTCTCCTGTGTCAGGAGAGTATCATTGTCAAAATTCTTTACCTTCGGCAGGCTGCTGGTCACCGCCTGCTCCATAGCAGGTGCTCCCAGATCAAACAGAGAGATCTGACCTGCAACATTGTTCTTTGCCGAAGACTGGGCAGAATCGATGAGAGACTCATATACGCCCATATGCGCCGCGCGGTTAGTGTCAAGACAATCCAGAGCACCGGCTTTTATGGCGCTTTCTATAGCCTTCTTGTTGATTTTGTGTATGTCCAGATTCTCGATGAATCTGAATATATCCGCCGGTTTCCCCTTTGTCTCGCGGGCACTTATGATAGCATCGATAGGACCCTCTCCCATATTCTTTATGCCCAGGAGACCGAAACGAATTTTTCCGTGCTTGTGATCAGCATCGTCTTCATCGTAAACCACAGTAAAGGTTTTGCTGCTCTCATTTACACAAGGAGGAAGAATCTCAATCCCCATATCCCTGCAGTTGCGGATGTACAGCGCCATGGATTTGGCATCTCCGATAACGCTGGTCATGAGTGCCGCCATGAATTCCACCGGATAATGTGTCTTCAGGTAGCCGGTCTCGTAGGCCAGTACCGCATAGGCTGCCGCATGGGATTTATTAAAGGCGTACTCGGCAAAACTGATCATCTGGTTAAAGATTTCCTCTGCCGCCTCTTCCGGAATACCGTTGCGTATGCAGCCGGCAATCTCTATGTTTTCCCCGTCCGGACCTTCATCAGCAGCTCCGTCACGCAGCTTGCCGCGGATGAAATACTCCTTTTCCTCCAGCATGACATCCATCTTTTTTTTGGACATGGCTCTGCGAACCAGATCGGACCTGCCATAGGAATAACCACCCAGATCGCGAACTATCTGCATAACCTGCTCCTGATAGACCATGCACCCGTAGGTCACACCCAGAATCGGGCGAAGGGACTCATGTAAATATTGTACATTTCCGGGATTTTTCTTGTTCTCTATGTATGTGGGAATCGATGCCATGGGACCCGGTCTGTATAGAGCTATTCCGGCGACTATATCCTCAAAGCAGTCCGGTTTAAGGCTCTTCATAAATGAGGTCATTCCTCCGCTTTCCAGCTGGAATATTCCCTGAGTGTTGCCCCGGGAAATTTCCCTGTAAACTGCAGGGTCGTCGTAGTCCATCTTCGAGAAATCTATTTTAACTCCGTGGTTTTCTTCTATCATCCTGAGGGCATCGCGAATAACTGTCAGGTTTCTCAGCCCCAGGAAGTCCATTTTCAGAAGTCCCAGTTCCTCAATGGTGGTCATGTTGAACTGGGTGGTGAGGCCCTTGTCCGTCAGATAGAGAGGCACATATTCATCTATGGCATCCTTGGAAATAACCACGCCGGCCGCATGGGTGGAGGCATGACGCGGCATGCCCTCAATGGCCCGCGCCATATCGATAATCTTCTTTGTATTCTCGTTGTTTTTATACATTTCTTTCAGGTCGGGATTCATCTCCAGCGCCTTGTCTATGGTCATGTCAAGGGTGGAAGGAATAGCCTTGGCTACGGCATCCGTCTCCTGATAGCTTATATTCAGTACGCGGCCCACATCACGGACCGCCTGCCTGGCCTTCATGGTTCCGTAGGTGGTAATCTGAGAGACATTGTCAGCACCGTATTTTTCCGTAACATAATCAATGACCTCTCCGCGCCTTTCGTAGCAGAAGTCAATATCTATGTCCGGCATGCTGATTCTGTCCGGATTGAGAAACCTCTCAAAGATGAGGCCGTATTTAATCGGATCGATATCCGTTATTTTCAATGTGTACGCCACTATGGAACCCGCTGCCGAACCTCTGCCCGGGCCGACCATAATGTCCCTGCTTCTGGCATAGTTTATGAAATCCCAGACGATAAGAAAGTACTCGACATACCCCATGTTCTCGATGGTTGTAAGTTCATAGTCAAGTCTCTCCTCCAGTTCCGCATATTCCGGTTCCGAAACATGAGCCGCGTATCTCTCACTGAGCCCCGCTTCACAGAGCTCCCTCAAATAGTCTCTGTTGTTCTTTCCGCCGGGTGCTGTAAATTCCGGCAGGTGCAGCTCCCCGAATGTAAAACTCACATCACACTGCTCCGCAATTTTGCCCGTATTCTCCACAGCATCGGGAGTGTTGGAAAAGATTTTGCGCATTTCATCACCGGATTTGAGGTAGAACTGGTCGTTGGCGAAACGCATCCGGTTCTCTTCGTCCATGGTAGTGGCGGTCTGGATGCACATGAGAACATCCTGCGCCTCGGCATCCTCGCGGCGCACATAATGTACATCGTTTGTGGCAACAAAAGGAAGCCCCGTCTCTTCATGAAGCCGCTTCATAAGGGGAAGGATCTGCGCCTGTTCCTCCAGTCCGTGATCCTGCAGCTCCAGATAAAAGTTGCCGGGGCCGAAGATGTCGGCCATCTCCAGTGCCTCGGCTTTTGCTCCCTCGTAATCGTTATTGAGAAGGCGCACCTGCACCTCTCCCGCCAGACAGGCGGAAAGTGCGATTATGCCTTCAGAGTAATTCCGCAGAACTTCCTTATCAATACGCGGTTTGTAGTAAAATCCTTTTCTGTATCCTTCGGATACAATCTTCATGAGATTTTTGTAACCTTCGTTGTTTTTCGCCAGCAGGATCAGGTGACCCATATGCTTGTCTCTTTCCACATCCTTATCGAACCTGCTTCTCGCCGCGGTATATACCTCGCATCCGATAATAGGTCTGATTCCCTGCTTTTTGCACTCGCGATAAAAATCGATCACGCCAAACATGACCCCGTGATCCGTAATGGCCAGAGAGTCCATGCCGAGCTCCTTGGCGCGGGCGACCAGATCGCTGATTCTGGCCGCACCGTCAAGAAGACTGTATTCACTGTGTACATGCAGGTGTGTAAAACTCATTTTTTCTTCTGCTGCGCCTCCCATTCCTTCTGCCCGCGCTTAGCTCTGGCTTTGCTTCTTCCGATGGACCAGACCAGATATACGCCTGCAGATGCAATGAGAATTATTATGGTCGTTCTGCCGTCTTCCATGAATCCCAGCAGCTTGCCGAATATAAGGACTCCCAGAATAAACGCCCAGAAACCTACAAATCTACCAAGTATATCTCCCATATTAAACCCCTTACTCCGACTTCAGTCTGGCAATGAGCTCGCCGGCCTTAACCTGCTGTCCCTGACTTACATGGATTTTCTCCACGATTCCCGCCTGGCCTGCCAGAATGTTAGTCTCCATCTTCATGGCCTCGATAACAGCGATCGGCTGTTTATCTTCAACCTCATCACCTTCGGCCACAAGGACCTTGATTATATTGCCCGGAATATTGGCACCTATTTCTGCAGGGTTGTCCGGATCGGCATATGTTGTCGCATTTCCGCCGCCTGTCACCTTTGCAGCATTGTCCTTAATTCTAACTGTGCTTCTGTGCCCGTTTACTTCAAAGTTTACTTCTCTGTAGCCTTCCTCGTCTGTTTCACCGCTGACGGTTGACAGGCTGACTACCAGTTCGCGCCCCTCGCGTACTTTGATTTCACAGGTTTCTCCCTCGGCCAGACCGTGGAAGAAGATGTCCGAACCCATATGTCTGAACTTGCCCTTCTCCTTCTGGCTGAAGAGGAAGTCTTCATAAACCTTAGGGTACATTGCATATGACAGGGCCTCCTGCTCAGTTCCCTCCAGTTCAAAGTTCTCCCTGAGTCCGCTTTTAATCCATTCGAAATCCTCAGCCGGCAGCAGTTCTCCCGGTCTGCAGGTAATAGGCTCCTTGCCGTGCAGCACCAGCTTCTGCAGTTTTTCAGGGAATCCGCCTTCCGGCTGTCCCATCATTCCTTCAAAGAAGGAAACTATGGAATCGGGGAAGTCCATGTTTGCGGCTTTTTCGTAAATGTTATCCGGAGTAAGCTCGTTCTGCACCATGAATATGGCCATATCGCCTACCGCCTTTGATGAAGGGGTAACCTTGACTATATCCCCCAGCATCTCATTAACCGCCCTGTACATTTCCTTGACTTCCTTGAACTTATGCCCCAGTCCGAAAGATTCCACCTGTGATTTCAGATTGGAATACTGTCCTCCCGGCATTTCGTATTTGTATATTTCAGCCGAGCCGGTCATCATGTCGGACTCGAAATGCTTGTATACCGGCCTTACATCTGCCCAGTAATCGGATATTTCCTGAAGTCCGTCTATATTCAGTCCCGTATCTCTCTCTGCACCTGTTAGAGCCGCAGCAATTGAATTCAGCGCCGGCTGCGATGTCAGTCCCGACATGCTGTTAATTGCCGCATCTATTACATCAACTCCGGCGTTGGCAGCCATCATGAGGGTTGCCACCCCATTGCCTGATGTGTCGTGGGTATGAAGATGTATAGGAATTCCGATTTCCTGCTTGAGTTCTTCTACGAGAACCTTGGCAGCCATAGGCTTAATGAGGCCGGACATATCCTTGATGCCCAGCATATGGGTGCCGCGCTTTTCCAGTTCCTTTGCCATCCTCACATAGTATTTCAGATCGTACTTGGTTCTTGACTTGTCCAGAATGTCACCTGTATAGCAGATGCATGCCTCTGTAAGAGCTCCCTGATTAAGGGCTTCATCCAGAGCCACTTCCATACCCTGAATCCAGTTGAGTGAGTCGAATATTCTGAACAGATCGATTCCTGAACGCGCTGCTTCCTTAACGAATCTTCTGATTACATTGTCCGGATAATTCTTGTACCCTACGGCATTGGCACCTCTCAGGAGCATCTGGAACATGATGTTCGGAATCAGCTCACGCAAAGTCTCCAGCCTCTCCCACGGCGATTCGCCCAGGAATCTGTAGGCTGTGTCAAAGGTTGCACCGCCCCACATTTCCAGAGAAAACAGATCCTTTCCGTAAAGTGCTACGGCCGGAGCTATCTTTGCCATGTCAACGGTTCTCACTCTGGTTGCCATAAGCGACTGCTGAGCATCTCTCATGGTTGTATCTGTGATGAGAAGCTTCTTCTGCTCCTTAACCCAGTCAACAACCCCCTCAGGTCCTTTCTCCAGCAGCAGCTGTCTGGTTCCGTACAGGGAATCTGTTTCTTCTTTCTTGATCTTAGGGAATACAGGCTTGTTGAAAGACGGCTTATGTCCTCTGTTTCCGTTAACATATATATCTCCCAGATAGTTGAGAATCTGGAATTCGGAACCGGTCTTCGGCTGGATGTTCATCAGATCCGGGTTATCCTCAATAAATCCCGTATCGCAGTCTCCCTCCAGGAAAACAGGGTTATTCAGCACATTGAGCAGGAATGATCTGTTGGACTTTACTCCCTGAATCTTCAGCTCTCTCAATGCTCTCGCCACCTTATTGACGGCTCCTTCCCAGGTTCTGTCCCAGGAAGTAACCTTGACCAGCAGGCTGTCGTAATACGGCGAAATCTCCGCTCCGGTTCTGGCATTTCCCGCATCCAGCCTGATGCCGTAACCGCCCGGAGAAATATATCTGGTGATTGTTCCCGTATCAGGTGCAAAACCATTCATCGGATCCTCTGTCGTCAGTCTGCACTGAATGGAATAACCCCTCGGCTGTATATCATCCTGGCTCTTTATGTTCACCTGTTCCGAATCCAGAGAATGACCCTCTGCGATGAGAATCTGCGACTGCACTATGTCGATACCCGTAGTCATTTCCGTAACCGTATGTTCAACCTGTATTCTCGGATTCATTTCTATGAAATAGTGATTGCCCTGATTATCGACGAGGAATTCAACTGTTCCCGCATTCTTGTAATTCACGGCCTTTGCTATTTTGATTGCATCCTCACACAGTCTGTCTCTCAGTTCACTGTCGATAGAAAGTGCAGGGGTAAACTCTATTACCTTCTGATGTCTTCTCTGTATGGAGCAGTCTCTTTCTCCAAGATGCACAATATTTCCGTAGCTGTCGCCGAGAATCTGAACTTCGATATGCTTAGGTTTTTCCAGGTATTTTTCAATGAAGATGTCATCGATTCCAAAGGCTTTCGCCGCCTCGGATCTGGCACTCTCAAACTGATCCGGAAGCTCCTCCTTGTTTCTTACTATTCGCATGCCCCTTCCGCCGCCGCCTGCCGCCGCTTTGAGCATGACAGGATAGCCGCAGTCATCGGCAAAATCCAGAGCTGTCTGAACATCCGGGATTGTCTCTGCGATTCCGGGAATAGTCGGTACTCCAACGGACTTGGCGATAATCTTTGACTTTACCTTGTCGCCCAGACTGTCCATCATATGATAATCCGGGCCGATAAAAACGATGCCGGCATCCTCGCAGGCTCTGGCGAACTCTGTATTCTCTGCCAGAAATCCGTAGCCCGGATGGATTGCATCTATGCCCTTATTTTTAGCAAGTTCTATTATTTCATCGATTGCCAGATATGCATCTACCGCCGTCTTGCCCTTGCCGATCTGATAGGACATGTCCGCCTTGGTTCTGAAAAGTGTGTTTTTATCCTCTTCCGAGTAAATTGCTACACTTCTGATTCCCAGCTCCTTACAGGCTCTGAATATTCTGATTGCAATTTCCCCTCGATTGGCGACAAGCACGCGCTTAAATTTTCTTACCTCTCTGTTTATTTTTGTCATCTGTTAAATCTCCTTTCTGTTATTTGCGAACCCTTACATCCATTTGCGGGTAAGGGACTTTTATTCCGGCTTCATCAAACGCCTTACTTACCGTTTCGTTCAGATAGTATTCAGCATCCGACACATCCTCTGTAAGAGAATAGGCAAGCACCTCTATTATCATGCAAGATTCCTCGTGTCTGATTACTCCTATCCACGGCTTGGGCTCTTTAAGAATTATTTCATCTGCTTCACATACATTTCGCAAAATATCCTTAACGGTCTCTACGTCGGCATCATACGGAACTCTGAAGTTGCAGGTACATCTTCTGATATCTCGTTCTGTCTCATTGTATATTGCTGAAGTACTTATCTTTCCGTTTGGCACGCTCACAGTCTTGTAATCCAATGCTCTTAACCTGGTCGTGAAAAGATTAATTTCTTCCACAATGCCTCTGTTTCCGTCAATTTCAATCAGATCACCCGCTCCAAAAGGTTTAGTAATGACAATCACTATTCCACCCACCAGATTGGCCAGGGTATCTCTAAGCGCCAGAGCTGCCGCTGCACCGGCGGCACCTAAAATAGCCACAAATGTGGATATCGGAACTCCGAATTTTTCCAGCACCACCGCCAGCAAAATAGTTATGCATACGACCTTAACAGCATTGACTATAAACACGGCTATGGCATTATCCACCGAAGGACTTTTTCTGAGGACCCGGCTAAGGATTTTGCATATCACTATTGTGAGCAGGGTTCCTACCAATATTATAACTGCCACATTTATTGCGAATACCCAGGGTGATCCCAGATTCGCAATGGGCTCAAATATTTCCATAAGCATTTACCTCCTGTTGGCCCGGCGCCTGTCAGTTTCCGAAAGAATCTTCTTTCGAAGCCTGATGTCGTCAGGTACGATTTCCACCAGCTCGTCTTCGTCGATAAACTCCAGTGCTTCCTCTAAAGAAAAGACTCTGGCATGGGAAAGTTTAATATTCTCGTCGCTGCCGGCAGCTCTCATATTTGTGGCCTTCTTAGTCCTGCATGGATTTACCACCATGTCTTCGCTCCGGGCATTCATGCCGACTATCATTCCTTCGTAGACATTGGTCTGCGGTTCCACGAACATCTGCACTCTCTCCGCTATATTGAAGATGGCATAGGGTGTGGTCACACCCTGTTCCTGGGCGATGGCCACTCCGTTGATTCTATGCGGTATCTCTCCGGTAAACTCACTGAAGCTGTCAAATCTTCTTACCATGGTTCCTTCACCATGGGTGTCATTGATGAATTCGCTTCTGTAACCCAGCAGTCCTCTGGTGGGGGCCAGATACTCCAGCCTTGTGAATCCGTTATCGCTCTTCATTGAGGTCATAGTACCTTTTCTTCTGTTGAGCTTGCTTATTACGGATCCTGTATATTCATCGGGCACCGAAAGTATTACTTCCTCCATGGGTTCCATGGTTCTGCCCGCTTCATCCTTGTACGTTATTACTTCCGGCCTGGAAACTGCCAGTTCATAGCCTTCGCGGCGCATGTTTTCTATGAGAATGGACAGGTGCAGTTCCCCTCTGCCGCTTACCTTGAAGCTGTCGGTGGATTCGGTCTCCTCCACCCTGAGTCCCACATTGACTTCCAGCTCCTTCTCCAGTCTCTCTCTGATATGCCTGGAGGTCACGAACTTGCCCGTTCTGCCTGCGAACGGCGACTTGTTTACCATGAAGTACATGGACATGGTGGGCTCTTCAATCTGAATCATGGGGAGGGGATTCTCTTTGCCCGTCTCGCATATGGTTTCACCGATGCTTATGTCCGGAATCCCCGATACGACAACGATGTCACCGGCAACCGCTTCATTCACCGCCACTCTCTTCAAACCTCTGTACACAAACAGCTGATTGATTTTGCGCACTTCGGCACCGCCCTCTCTTACCACGGAAACCGTGGAAGCTTCGCGGATTCTGCCTCCGGTGACTCTTCCGATTCCCAGCCTGCCTATATAGTCATCATAGGCGAGAGCTGAAACCTGAAACTGCAGAGGCTCCTCCGCCAGCTCCGGCGGATAGGGTCTGCAATGCTCCACTATGGTTTCGAAGAGCGGCTTCAAATCCAGGCCGTTCATGCCTTGGGCAGTCTTCTTTATTTTAATCGGGTTGCCTTCACTGTCGGTCTGACCTGCGCCGCTCTCTACGGTCAGCCCCCGCACATCCTCCGGGTCTCTTACTACTATACCCTGACGTGCGATTCCGTAAAGAATGGGAAAGTCCAGCTGCCTGTCACTGGCTTCCAGGTCCATGAAAAGCTCATAGACCTCGTCTACCACTTCATCAATTCTGGCATCCCTCTTATCTATCTTGTTTATGAGCAAAATCGGGTTAATGCCCTGCTCCAGAGATTTTTTCAGAACGAATCTGGTCTGAGGCATGGGTCCCTCGCTGGAATCAACCAGCAGTATGACCGTATCGACGGTCTTTATTATTCTCTCAACTTCGGAACTGAAGTCCGCATGCCCCGGCGTATCGACTATATTTATTTTCGTATCGCCGTACATTACGGAGCAGTTCTTTGAGTAAATTGTAATTCCTCTTTCTCTCTCTATATCGTCGCTGTCCATGACGCAATCCACAACCTGCTGATTCTCCCTGAATACTCCGCTCTGGTTGAGGAAGGCGTCCACCAGGGTGGACTTCCCCGCATCTACATGAGCTATTACCGCTATATTTATTATCTTGTTACTGTCACTCATCTATTAGTCTGTCTCCTGTCTGTCTGTCTCCTTCTTCCTAAGATTTTGCTCCGGAACAGAATTATATTCATCGCTATAAAAAATGTGATAAGAATCAGCCATGTGAATACGGGTTTAACCGGTGCCAGCAGCGCCAGAAACATCATCGGAAAACCAAATACGATGGCGGGAATCTGCTGATATACCAGATTCTCAGCGGCCGGGGTCTTGAATTCCTTATCTATCTCACGCAGGAGGATGATTCCCGTACTGGCTGTTCCCGTCAGCATCCCGTACATGACCATAAACTGTTCTTCTTTGTATTCAGGGAACAAGGTATTTGCAACATATCTGTTATAAACATAGGTGCTTACGATTCCCACCGCCGCCAGAATCAGCAGAATTCCCCAGTATTTCTCAAGCAGATCCAGCCTTATTGCGGCAATGCCCGCTATTACCATAATATCGAAGAACATATTGCTCACCCGTGTCAGCAGGAAATTGTTTGTGTACTGCTTCTTGGCAATGCCGGTCTTTTTCAGCATGTTCAGAATCGCCTTACAGAGCACCGCCGTCAAAACTCCAATTAGGAAGTTGAACCCGAATATCACGGATTTCATCCCCGGGAACAGGGAACCCAGCGTGTACATGAATATAAATGCAACAATGTATGTTGCCCCGATGAGGGCCAGCTGGATGGTCAGCTTATCAATACTTTCCTGCATGGGAATTTCATTCTTGCCTTCTATCTGATGACCCTTAAGGGTTTCTTCGGTATCATCGCCCGACTTGATGACCCCGCGTCTTCTCATTATATTCAGGTGAATAACCCCTCCGAGGGCTGCACTCAAGAACCCCAGCGCGGCAATGGTCAATCCGAAATGTCTGCCGAACTCAAATCCGAAATCAACCTGATAGATGTTTCCGAAATTCAGTGCCTGTCCGGTTCCCTGCCCGAAGCCAAAGGCCAGCAGTACTCCGGCTGCCGCGGCTCTGCCGCCGGCATCAATCTCTATTCTGTCGCCGAAGAGCTGCAGCTGAACCTCTTTCTGCACCGGCCTCTTCCTGTCATAAACTATGACCTCCGAAAGATCCGCCCTGTCCGTAAATGCGGGTTTCTCTCTGTATTCATCGGGATTATATTTATTTACAAAATCACTCTGATAATCGTACCAGTCTCCAAAAAAGCGAAAGGGTTCCTGCGGATTGAACTCCCCTGTTGCAGTATATTTCACCTGCAGTCCGCAGTCACGGCATGTCAGGGTGTCCTTATGGCTCTCCAGCTCTGCAAACCCGCATTCGGGACAGACATAGAGGGCACGCTCCATGTATTCGGCCCTTTCTTACCACATTGCTCCATCTGGGGTGAACTCCGTATCCGCCCTCTATTCTGAATATGGCCACGGGCAGTTTCAGCTTCCTGACCAGTCCGGCAATGGCCGGATTGATATAGCATGTTCTGCCGCTGTATGTCCTGTTGCCCTCAGGTGCCAATGCTATGGTGCCACCCTCTCTGGCAACCTGCAGGCAGGCTTTTACCGCTCTGATATCCGCCACCTGCTTTCTTATTGGGATAGGAGCTACCGCCCATGTGAGCAGCCCGGCAATCCATCCCGTCGAAAAAATATCCTCGCTGGCCATAAAATATATGGGCTTCTTCTTAAAAGCCATGCCAACAAAAAACTGGTCAAACAGAGTCTGATGATTAAACAAAATCAGAAACTGTTTCACCTGGTCCCGTCCATTCACCTGTTCAACCTGTCCCTCAAAAGGCTCCACGGTAATCCCGTATCTGTACCTGCTTATGGGACCCAGAATTAAAACGGCGATGTCCTGTATAATCTTATGTCTTTTTTTAATCCATCTCTTTTTCCCCATTTATAACATTATACCCGAAACGACAGCTAAAATCGAGAAAAATTACAGTAAACTCGGTTGCCGGGATCTCGCCCCAATCAGCCCTTCCTCTAAAGGCATATTCCCTTAACGGTTGTATCCATATCCATTGTTGTTCTGTTTTCTACGCCAATAAGAGAAGATATCAAAAGCCCGCCTTTTATTACAAAATTAGTTTTATATTATGCTCTCTATGTTAGTCATCAAGCACCTCCGTGTATTTTCTGACTTCATCTTCTATATTGAATTTTCTACTGTATTTGATGAGTGTTCTTAAATCTTTTTCTTTCCTCCTAAAATATCTTGTTAGTCCGTCTGTGAATATTTGCTTGTCTATTTTTTCTCTGTCAAGGATTATATCGCAAATTG
>CAYFQD010000020.1:0-35923 GCA_964345275.1 uncultured Oscillospiraceae bacterium | reverse complement strand
TTTCAATTTTCGCGGCCCTGTAGAACCGTGGCTCGTTTATTGCGAGCTTTTTAATTTTACCAAATTACAGGCGGTTTGTCAACTCTTTTTTTATCTTTTTCAAGAGATGTTTTTCATGTTTCTAAACCCTGCCCGAATGGCAATTAAATCGCCGCCTCACGCGGCAACTTCTAAATAATACTGAATTATGGTTACAATGTCAACACCTTTTTTACAACTTATTTACAACCTGACTTTATTTTTTTAAGGCGGGCTCGTAGAGCTTAAATGCTACATAAAGGATCACCCCTGCAAGGTTAAAGATCCCGAAAAAAACATATACTCCGGAAGCTCCGAATACATCCAGCACTGCTCCTCCCATAAGCTGGCACAGGATCGCGCTTATGTTTCCTCCGATAATATAATAGGAAGATATCGCCAGACTCTTGCAGCCGTCAGGAGCTATTGAAGCAATATACCTGATGAATTCCACGAGAATAATGCCATTGACCATTCCCTGTGTTGCAAACATCATAATAAGAATCCACCACGGCAGACCGATACCATATATAAGGAAGCGAATTACCGACACAGTCATTGCTGCAAGAACCAGCCTTTCCATGCCGAATCTTTCAGACAGCCTGTCGCACCAGAACATAAAAGGGATCTCGCTGCCAACCATGAGCAGCATGGCTGTTCCCACTCCGGCAATTGTGCCGCCGCCTTCTATATAGAGAAAGCTGAAATATGTGTTGTTGGCCACATTGGTTCCTCCCATAAAGAACATACACACCAGCAAAGCCACAACTTTTCGCTCCCTTAGCAGATCCCTGTATGTTGCATCAGAGGGTTCACAAGGGCAGGCTCCGTTGATATCCGTTCCTCTTCTGACAAAAGCGAGAGTCACAAAGGTAATGATGAAGCAGATTCCGTAAATGAGAAATAAAACCTCTGCTCCTATAACATCTGCCATGATGCCGCATACAAACACTCCAAGAGCAAAGCCAACCGCCCCCCAGGCGCGCTTTCCACCAAAACCCCTGGCCTCATCAAGAACTGTGAGTGAATCGATCAGTGACATTATAGGAGCCTGAAAGAAGTACATTCCTCCAAAAATAACAAGAACCGGAATAAATGTTTTTGCATTGGACAACAAAAATCCCATAATAACGGCACAGACACATAACAGCTCGATAATAAGGACCTTTCTCCTGCTTCTGCTGTATATTTTACCCCAGAAGGTAACAGCAAAAATGGCCACCAGTGTACCCGCGGCCGTGACTGCACCGATTCTCGCACCATTGAAGCCTATCCCTGCAAAATGCTGGGCAACCATCGGCATCATAGCCCCAATGGCCATATATGAGAATGTGTACATCAGCGCACTCATTCTGTATGAGATAGTACTCTTTTTGTTCATAACTTGATTCTCTTATTAAGGTATGCTAATATTGCCTTACGTAGAGTAGATATTGTGCGTTAAGTGTCATGAGATGGGATGTTGCTCATGAACAAAGGGATTACCCGCGATACAATGTCGCGTCCGCTACTACACAATGTGGACTTAGTTGTTATACTCCTATTTCCTCAGTGTAGTTATCTACGGAAGTAAACTACATCTATCACAGTGGAAAAGGAGTTTTTTAATGAAAAAAAAACCTTCAACGCAGCGCCTCGTCGTGATGGCGTTCCTGATTGCAATATCTGTCGTTCTGACAAGATTTTGCTCAATCAACACACCTATATTCAGGATAGGTTTCGGATTTCTTCCATGTGCCTTCATGGGTATAATGTTCGGACCCATCTGGGCCGGAGTCGGATACGCCGCAGCCGATGTTCTGGGAATGGTCATCTTCCCCACCGGTGCCTATTTTCCCGGCTTTACGGTTACAGCATTTATTACGGGAGTAATTTACGGCATCTTCTATCACAATCGTGAAGTCACCCTCAGGAGCTCCATTCTTCCCAACCTGATTATCAGCATTGTTCTTAATCTGGGATTAGACACTTTATGGCTGATGATTCTCATGGGTCAGGGATTTTTGGCTCTGCTTCCTGCGAGAATCCTCAAGAGCGCAGTAATGTTTGTCATTCAGGTTTCACTTATTCCTCTTCTCTGGAATCATTTAATGCTGCGTTTACCTTTTCAATTCCTTCGTCAATAATCTCATGGGTTCTGGATGCGGAAGCCTTTGCTTCCGCTCCCACACCGGCCAGACCGGTTTCGGATTCCAGGGAATCATATTCATCTGCAGCTAAAATATAGTAGGCGGGTTTGCCGGTTCTTTCCACCCATACAGGTACACAGGATACCTTTGTCAGGCTGACCTCGCCTCTGTTTTTTGTTATTTCCAGATTGACAATCAGACCATCTTCCGTATGGCCGGATTTCATCGGCACATATTCTCTTCGCTGATTGGTCAGTTGATTACCTATGGAATATGCACAGAACATCTTATGCTTCCCATCTTCGCTGGTAAGCATGTCAACCGGCTGCACCACATGAGGATGACCGCCGATAACAGCATCGACACCCATATCGCAAAGTCTTTGCGCCATTTCACGCTGATGGGAACTTTCCTGGGTCTGATACTCATTTCCCCAGTGCGGATAGAAAATAATGAATTCCGCTCCCTCACTTCTCATTTCATTAAGTCTCTTTTCAAATTCTTCGTAAAAGGAATTCAGATTGTCCGGATCAAATGAGTTTAGATATCCTGCAACACTGCTGTCCATGGTGTTGGCATTTATCGATTTGCCTGCACCCGGAGTTTCGTATGTATAGTTTATTATGCCCAGTTTGATTCCCTTGATCTCCTTGATGAAATAAGGCTTTTCATCGTCAGAATTTCTCGCACCGGTATATGAGAAACCTTTATCCTTCAGAAACCGGCTGGTTCTCAAAAATCCGCTCTTGCCAGTATCATAAATATGATTATTAGCCAGGAGCATCAGGTCAACACCGCATTCCGTAAGATCCGAAGCAATCTCATCCGGTGAATTAAAGGCCGGATATCCTGTATATCCCCTGTCCTTTCCGGCTAAAGTCGTCTCCAGATTTACCACCATGAAATCGGCGGATTCATAATAATCTCTTATAAACTTAAAGCAGCTTTTATAATCATATCCATCCTCGGTTTTGTACTGGGATGAAACCAGAAAAGGATCATGCAGAATAATATCCCCCGCACTGCTTACGACTATTTTTGTTTCCTTCTGTGCTTGTGTTCCCATCTTTTTATCGTCAGAAACATCTTTACCTTTGTCCCCGAAAAGTGCCAGAGATGCAGCACCTAAAGCAACTACTATCACCAGCATAAACAGAACCAGACGCCTGATTCTCTGATTGTTTCTTCTTCTGATTCTTCTGGCCTTTGGGCTTAAATGCTTCTTACTGGTTCTTCTGCTCATAATTCACCCCTCTGCATGCTGCTGTTATTCTATAACGGTATACATTCCGTATGCATCCTCTTTCCTGCAGGATTCGGTCAACGCCTCAACACGCACTCTCAAAGAACCGTTTCCGAACTGAATAAATATTTCATCGCCGACCCTTACCTCCGTCCCCGGCTTGGCGGTTCTGTCATTCAGGGTTATTCTCCCCTGCTCGCATGCATCTTTGGCCACTGTACGTCTCTTGATTATTCTGCTGTTTTTCAAAAATTTATCCATTCTCATATTTCTATTATATCAGCCTGAGGAAATAAAAAAAAGACGGGCTACAATAAAGTTGTCCGTCTTATTCATGATTTATTTGTTTACCGCATCCTTCAGCGCTTTTCCCGCCTTGAATACAGGAGCCTTTGAAGCTGCTATTTCTATAACTTCACCAGGCTTTCGAGGATTTCTACCCTGTCTTGCCTTTCTCTCACGAACTTCGAAAGTTCCGAAGCCGATTAACTGTACCTTATCACCCTTAAGAAGAGCTTCTTCAATACATGAAACCATAGCATTAACAGCCAGTTCCGCATCTTTCTTTGTTGAGCCTGTTTTTTCTGCAACTGCAACAACTAATTCAGCTTTGTTCATCTAATAAATCCTCCTTAATATTTAGAATTTCAAATAATCACATTCGTCACGCTTGATATTGTCCCATTTTCCCCTCTTTTTGTCAAGACAGAAATAAAGATTTTGCTTACCACAGCTTAAGTTTATCGCATATTTTTACAATTTTGCCGCCGCCCTTTATTGACTGCAGTTCTTCTCTGGAAATTGCATGAGTTTTTATAATCATCAATGCATATACACACACACCCAGAAGAATGGAAACAAGTGTTGATATTCCGTTCCCCATGACCGCAGACAGAAGCAGATAGCATATTTTTACGGCAACACCCATAATTAGAGACGAAGCCAGCGGTTTAACAACGATAAGACTGACGGGTATTCTGACCCCGGTAAATTTCTTAACACAGATGAAATCCAGTATGGCTGCAACAATAAATGCACACATGGTCCCTATGGCGGCACCGATTATATTGATTGATGCGACGGCCGTAAGAAACCAGGTTATTATAATTTTTATCACGACGCCGATTGCCAGGTTGATTACCGGATAATTCTGTTTGCCAATGCCCTGCAGTACTCCTGTCATAGCGGAAATCAGTCCCGAGAAAATGAAACCGACCGCAAGAATCTGCATGCACGGTACAGCCGCAAGCGCATCAGCCTTTTGTGCAGGATAAAGAAGCAGCAGAGACGGTTCAGCCAGAACGATCAGCCCCGCTGCACATGGTATTGCTATTACAGCAGCCATCCTGAGGCTGAGTATAACATTGGTTTTCATTTCTTCATCATCGCCAAGTTTAACGGCTGCAGCAACCATGGGCACTATGCTGAGCACTATTGCCTGCATGAAAACCTGCGGAAACGATATTAACGGCTGTGCAAATCCGGACAGCTGTCCATACATTGCCTTGGCCGTTTCCGGACTAAAACCTGCCGCAAGCAGTCTTGTAACCACAACAGCACCATCAGTCAGGTTAACTATTGGCATGATTGCCGAACCTATGCTAACCGGAATAGCTATGGCAACTATCTTTTTAATTATTCCGCCGACAGACTCCGTATATGTATGTTCGTCATTGTCTATTCTGCCTTTTATTGCAGCCCGGTTCCGGAAATAGATTAACAACATAATTCCCAGACCGCCTATTCCTCCTGCGGAGGCTCCGAAGCAAGCCCCGGCAGCACCTCTCTCATAAACATCATAACTGGCTGCGAACATGAGACCGTCCATCATCAGCACTGCCAGAAGCAGCCCGATAACCACACGGAACACCTGCTCGACAATCTGTGAATATGCTGTGGGTTTCATATCCTGCATCCCCTGGAAAAAGCCTCGATATGCGGACATTATGGGTACCAGAACCAATGCCAGTGCCGTCGCCTTCATACTGAGAGAAGATCCGGGAACATTTATAAGATTCGCTATTGAATCAGAGAAAAAGAACAAAATCAATGCGCCGGTCAGTCCCAAAGCGAACATGAGAGCTCGCGAAATTCTGAATATCCTGTACGCTTCCCTATATTCTCCCACCACATTTCTCTCTGCAGTGAGCCTGGAAATGGCCACAGGGACACCGGCCGTCGCTATTACCAGAAGGAAAGCATAGAGATAATATGCCGGCGAATAATTCGCCATGCCCTCAGATCCTATCCAGTTAGCCAGAGGTATTCTGAAAGCGGCTCCGAGAAATTTGCATATAAGTCCCGCCACCGACAGAATTGCCGCACTTTGTACCAAAGATTTCTTCGTCATACTATAATTTTCCCAATATTCTTTCCGTTGCTCTGTCTACTTCAAAAATAGTCTTTTCTATATCTATAGTGGTGAACTCTCCCTTTTCATAGAGCACTCTGCCATCCACCACCGTCATCTCCACCTGATCGCCGGAGCAGGAATACACCAGGTTATTTGCCATGTTGTGAACCGGATACATATTGATAGCCGAAACATTCACAACAATCAGGTCCGCATCCATGCCCTCACTTACTGTGCCGCCGGTTCTTCCCTGTGCTTTTGCTCCGCCTTCCGTTGCGGCGCGCAAAATCTCCACAGGAGTCATTGCTGTAGGATTTCCGGCCAAAACCTTGTTGCCTATAGCCAGTACCTTCATCTCTTCAAAGAAATTCAGACTGTTATTGCTGGCAACACTGTCCGTGCCAATGGCCAGATTTACTCCCTTTTTCCGCACCCTGTCAGCATCACATATACCGCTGGCAAGTTTCATATTGCTCACCGGACTGGTAGCAACAGTAACACCCTTATCCCTGAATATACACAAGTCATCATCCGTCACATGAACACAGTGAGCTGCGACAGCCGGCACATCAAACAGCCCCGCATCGGCCAGATAGGCGGCAGGTGTCATTCCGTGCCTTTTGATACAATCGGCATGCTCGCTTGCAGTTTCCGACACATGAATCTGCATGATGACATCATCAAGAGATTTTGCGTATTCGGCCAGAGCTTCAGCCGTAGCCGCATCCGAGGTATACTCTGCATGAAGACTCATGTCAACCTTCACTCTGCCATTGATTCTATTGTGCCACTTCTTGTACAGAGCATCCATCTCGGTCCACGAAGCTTGAGTTTCTATAGGTTTCCCACTGAAATTGGTAATGGATCTGGATATATTTGCCTTGGCGCCGGTCTCCTCCACAGCTCTGGCCATGTCATCACACAGATAGTACATGTCGCTGGTGGAAACTATACCGTATTTAAGAGATTCTGCCATCGCCATCACTGTTCCCCAATATACGGCATTTCCATCCAGATGAGCTTCAAAGGGAAAAATCCTGGTATTGAGCCAGTCATGCAGAGACAGGTTTTCTCCATAACCCCTCATGAGAGTCATTGGCGAATGAGCATGAGCATTATAAAAACCACTCATCAGCAGCCTGCCGCTTCCATTTATCTCTCTTTCAAAGTTGCCTGCAGGCTTTTCGTCTCCAACATATATAATCTTGCTGCCCGCAGTTGCAACATACTGACCGCCGACAGCCTTGTATTCTTCATTCAACACCGTTATATCGCTGAATAACATATGCCGTTCCTCCTACATCAATGGTGCAACAAGTCTTAATGTCTTGCCTAAAATCCTGCCGATCAGACTGTACTCACTGCAGTCATTAAGTGTGATTCTCTGACACTCTTCCAGAGTTTCTTTGAAGTCCTTTTTAACATCAAGAACCACAGGGTTGTTCCAAACGAAAACAGCGCATTCGAAATGCAGGAAAAGGCTTCTGAAGTCAAGATTTATTGTTCCAACCACAGTCTTTTCGTCATCAGAGACAAAAGACTTGGCATGGATGAAGCCCGGTGTATATTCGTATAATTTCACTCCGCCTCGTATCAATTCTTCATAGTGCGTTCTTGCAAGCAGGTATACATATTTTTTATCCGGTATGTGAGGCAGAATAACCTTCACATCTATCCCGCGCTGAGCGGCAAAAATCAGTGCATTGGTCAGTTCCTCATCAAGAATCAGATACGGCGTCATTATGTATACATATCTGCTGGCACGGTTGAGTATATCCATGTATACCTTTTTGCCGGTCTCTTCCATATCAAAAGGACTGTCGCTGTAAGGAACCACATATCCTCCCTCTCTCATGGTTGAGTCCACAGAATCATCTCCCTTAAAAATGTAGTGCCCGCAGTATTCCCGTTCTTTCGCCCCTATGTTCCACAGCTGCAGGAACATTAGTGCGAAGCTGCTTACAGCCACACCTTTTACCATTATAGCTGTATCTTTCCAGTGTCCGAATCTCTCTTTTCTGTTAATATATTCATCAGCGATATTAATCCCGCCGGTAAAGGCGGTGTGCCCGTCGATAACAACTATTTTCCTGTGGTCTCTATTGTTCTGGTGAGTTGACAGAAATGGTCTGATGGGCGAGAATACTTTGCATTGAATCCCCATGGCCTGCATCTTGGCAGGATAGTTTTTAGGCAGACGAGCCATAGTATTTGTACCGTCATAGAGCAGACGCACTTCAACACCTTCTCCGGCCTTTTTTTTGAGAACTTCAAGTATCTGATCCCACATCTCTCCCTTGTCTATTATAAAGTATTCAACAAAAATAAATTTCTTGGCCCGGTCAAGCTGTTTGAGAAGTTCCTCAAACTTTGCTTCTCCACTTGGAAAATATTTTACCGATGTACTGTCATATACCGGGTAGCCGCCCGCTTCGTATATATATTTAAATATTCCGTATTCATCGCCGGATTCTGTTATCAGCCGATTAACCGTATCATTGTCGGGAATCAGCAATACTTCCTGCTCTGCAAGGGTTTTTTTCATACTGTCAACGATATATCTGGTTCCCGGCTGAAGTTTAGTGTAAATAAAAAACGGTACACCAATGATAGGTGCGACCGCAATTATGATAATCCACATGAGTTTAAAGCTGGAGTTCTGTCTGGCATTGAGAATATATATCAGAATAATAACAGACAGAATACCAACCAGGTTATTTACAATGATTACTTGCGAACCAATGATTGCCGCTCCGCCGATAAGAACTACCACCTGCAGTGCCAGCAGCACAATTAAGATTGTGGTTCGGCCGAACAGCAGTTTCCATAAGCCTTTTAAACTGAATTTCATTTTTTATTCCTTAAGCCATGTGATGTACGGCAGATTTCTGTACCTCTGATCATAATCTAATCCGTATCCGACTATGAATATGTCCTCTACCTCAAAGCCGATATAGTCCACATCAATATCAACCCGTCTGCCTTTAGGCTTGTTGAGCAGAGTGCATATTCTGATCGAAGCCGCACCTCTGCTTTCAAAGTATCCCATAAGGTAGTTGAGAGTAACTCCGGAATCAATTATGTCCTCTACGATAATTACATGTTTTTCTTCTATATCAGTATCCAGATCCTTGTTTATTTTTACTATACCGGAGGTCTTTGTTGATGCACCGTAACTGCTCACGGCCATAAAATCTATAATCATATCCAGATTGATATTCTTCATTATATCCGCCATCCACAGAACCGCTCCTCTGAGTATTCCTACAAGAACGATTTCCTTGCCTGCATAGTCACTGGTAATCCTCTTGCCTATTTCAACTGCTTTTTCATAGATTTCCTGCTGGGTGATCATAACAGTTCCGATGGTTTCTTTATGCATTATTTTTGCCCTCCGTACCGCTCTCTTCATCGTCTTCCACTACAACATATTCTACATCATCAACAACCCTTTTTCTACGGAATTTTTGTGAGTAATCTTTAGGTTTCTCCCCGTGCCAGTAACTGTCCAGCTCGCGTCTGAGATACCAGAGAATCGCCAGCCATATTACAATGTCATCAATTATTGAAAACGGAAAGACAAGAACGGGCACCAGATCAAAGGGCATAATAATATAAAGAATGCCAGCGATAATCAGTGCCTTCTTTCTCTTAGGCACGGTTTTATCTGCCATAAGAAACCTGATGGCTTTTATTCTGCTCCAAAGAAGCCTGAATCCAAAAAACTGCATCTCTTCCTCCTTTTACCTGCTGTCTTTCAGCAACTCTTCTATCATCTCAAGCAGCTCTTCATATCCGGACCTGTTCAGCGCCGAAACAGGAATAACCTTATCTTCCGGCGACAAATTCAATGTCTGTCTGATTACTTTGATATTCTTAGACCTCTGATTTACGGAAACTTTGTCCGCCTTTGTGGCAACCACTATTCCGTCCAGACCATAATGGCGCAGATAGTTGTACATATCCACATCCTGTACGGATGGCCTATGCCTGATATCTACAAGCTGAATCACCTTCAGCAGGTTGGGTCTGCTGCTCAGATACTGCTCCATCATCGTTCCCCAGCCCTCAGATACAGATTTGCTTACTCTGGCATATCCATATCCCGGCAAGTCAACTATCCTGAATTGATCATTCACCAGGTAGAAGTTTATAGTCCTGGTCTTTCCCGGGCTTCCGCTGACGCGAGCCAGCTTTTTCCTGCCGGTAATGAGGTTCAGAAGGGACGATTTCCCTACATTGGATCTCCCTGCAAATGCTATTTCTTTCAAATTTCCCGGCGGATACTGTGCTGGCCTGACCGCAACAGCTTCCAGATCTGATCTTGTTATCCTCATTTTACCAGCACCTGTTTAAGTGCATCCTGCACGGTAGTCAGAAGAACAAATTCCATCTCATCTCTTACGGTCTCCGGAATATCCTGAATATCCGCATCATTTTCCTTAGGGATGAGCACCTTTCTGATTCCCGCTCTGTGTGCAGCCATCACCTTTTCTCTTATGCCGCCAACAGGCAGAACCTTTCCTGTCAGAGTAATCTCACCGGTCATGGCAATGTCCTTTCTTACAGGGGTTCCCGTGAGTGTGGATACAATTGCCGTGCATATTGTTACGCCTGCAGAAGGACCATCCTTAGGTGTAGCTCCTTCCGGAATATGAATGTGCAGGTCATAGTTCTTGTAAAAATCTTCTTCGATTCCTAATTTTTTCGCAACTGATCCGCGCTTTAGCTGATTCCTGCATGACCTCTCCCAGCATACCGGTAAGCTCCAGCTTGCCTGTACCCGGCAGAGCAGTTGTCTCGATAAACAGAGTTTCTCCCCCGACAATGGTCCACGCCAGACCTGTGGTAACCCCAACTTCAGTCTTGTTTTTTATTACATCAAATCTGAATTTTTTCTTGCCCAGCAGTTCCTCGACCTTCTTGCCTGTCATTCTGACCTTTTCAACTTCGCCGGCCACCAGTTTTCTTGCAACTTTCCTGCAGAGTTTTCCGATTTCCCTTTCCAGGTTTCTAACACCCGATTCCCTCGTATAGTAATCTATTATGGTTTTCAGACCGGAATCGGTGAAAGATATGTTCTTCTTTGCCAGACCGTTTTCCTTAATCTGCTTCGGCACCAGATACTGCCTGGCTATATTCATCTTATCGTCTTCAGTATAGCCTGAAACTTCAATTACTTCCATTCTGTCAAGCAAGGGCCTCGGTATTGTTTCCGTCGTGTTTGCAGTAGTTATGAACATAACCTTTGACAGATCAAACGGAACCTCCAGGAAGTGGTCAGTAAAGTCCCTGTTCTGTTCCGGATCAAGAACCTCAAGCAATGCCGATGACGGGTCCCCCTTGTAATCGGCACCCAGCTTGTCCACTTCATCAAAAAGAAATACAGGATTTCTTGTTCCGCAATCCTTTATTGAACTTATAATCCTTCCCGGAATGGAACCTATATATGTCCTTCTGTGTCCTCTGATCTCGGCTTCGTCACGAACACCGCCCAGAGACATTCTGACAAACTCTCTGTCTATAGATCGGGCAATACTCTTTGCTATGGATGTTTTGCCTGTTCCCGGAGGTCCGACAAGGCAGAGAATGGGTCCCTTGAGGCTTTCGGACAACCTGATTACCGCCAGATACTCAAGAACTCTTTCCTTGACCTTATCCAGACCGTAGTGGTCCTCGTTGAGAATCTCTTCAGCTTTAATGAGGTCAATATTATCCTCGCTCAATGTATTCCATGGGAGAGCCAGAATGGTCTCTATATAGGTTCTGCTGACCGTAGCCTCTGCAGACATTGGCTGCATCTTGCCGAATCTTCTTATCTCTTTCTCAACTTTTTCTCTTGTCTTTTCTTCCAGTTCAAGCCTGCCAAGCTGCTCAAGGAAGCTGTTTACTTCATTTTCAGTGTCCTCACCGTCACCAAGCTCCTCCTGAATGGCACGCATCTGCTCCTTCAGATAGTACTCACGCTGGTTTTTATTTATGGCACTCTTTACTTTTGTGGAGATGTCCTGCTCAATGTTCAGAATTTCAATCTCTCTGAGGAGAATCTCATTAAGCTTTTTGAGTCTTTCCTTCTGATCCAGAAGTTCCAGAATCGACTGTCTGTCTTCAAGCCTTATTTCAAGGTGGGAGGCGATCATGTCAGCCAGTCTGCCCGGATTTTCGATTGAAACAATTGTAGAAAAAATCTCCGGAGCCAGATTCTGATTGATTTCCACATATTCATTAAACCTGCCCAAAACGGTTCTCATAAGAGCTTCCGCCTCAGGTTCCTCTGCTTCGCTTTCATCATCCGGAAGCGGTTTGATTCTGCACTGGAAGAAGGGTACCTCAAAAAGTATTTCAGAAATCCTTCCTCTGGAAATTCCCTCAACCAGAACTCTTATTGAGTCCCCCGGCAACTTGAGCATCTGCTTGATTTTGCATATTGTCCCCATGTGATAGAAATCATTGGGTGTAGGCAAATCAAGATTCTCATCCATCTGGGATGACAGAAAAATGTACTGATTGTTTATCATCGCCTTCTCAAGAGCGTTGATTGACTTTTCTCTTCCTATGTCAAAATGCAGTACCATATTCGGAAACACCGACAGCCCTCTCAAAGGAATCATCGGCAGATCTACAAATTCCGCACCCGTCACTGCTGTATCTCTCTTTCTTTCGTCCATATTTCCTCCATTTTATCTATGCACAAAGGCGGCCTTAGGAAGCCGCCCCTGATATTCTTTTAGTCGTTTCATCCGACTCAATGACAAGTTCAGGATCTTTACCCGCTTCTACGGTCTCCCTGGTTATTATACACTTTCTGACATCCTTTCTGGATGGCAGCTCGTACATAATATTAGTCATTATCTTCTCCATTATGCCTCTGAGGCCTCTGGCACCGGTTTTTCTGGCGATAACCATATCCGCGATGGCGTCAATGGCCTTCTCTTCAATTTCCAGCTGAACTCCGTCCATCTCCAGAAGTCTGTCATACTGCTTAATCAGGGCATTTTTAGGTTTTGTAAGAATATCCTTCAGCGCGTCTTTCGAAAGCTCTTCCAGGGTTACCAGCACAGGAAGCCTGCCGACTATTTCCGGAATGAGTCCGTATTTCATAAGATCCTCCGGCTGTGCGTGTCTAAGGATTTCATCCTTTTGGATTTTGCTGCCGGAAACCTGAGAATTGAAACCTATAACCTTCTCACCTAATCTCTTCTGAATCACCTTATCCAGTCCATCAAATGCGCCTCCGCATATGAACAGAACATTTGTTGTATCAAACTGCAGGAATTCCTGATGCGGATGCTTCCTGCCGCCCTGGGGCGGAACATCTGCTATGGTCCCTTCGAGAATCTTAAGCAAAGCCTGTTGAACACCTTCTCCGCTCACATCTCTGGTGATTGAAGGATTCTCGGATTTTCTTGCAATCTTATCGATTTCATCCACATATATTATCCCTCTCTGAGCCTTATCCAGATCATAATCGGCTGCCTGTATAAGCCTGAGCAGAATATTCTCTACATCCTCACCAACATAGCCGGCTTCCGTTACTGTCGTGGCATCGGCAATTGCAAAAGGCACATCCAGAATCTTTGCCAGAGTCTGAGCCAGCAAAGTTTTACCGCTGCCCGTAGGTCCTGCCATAACGATATTGCTCTTCTGAATCTCAACATCGGTATCACCCAGATCCCGGCAATATATTCTTTTGTAATGATTATAGACTGCAACAGACAGGGATTTCTTTGCATCCTCCTGACCGATTACATATTCGGCGAGAGCGTCGTGAATATCCTTCGGCTTCGGCAGAGCCACCGGTTCGCCGGTGACAGCCCCGTCAGATACCCCTGCCGCTCTGGCCGCTTCGGCAGCCTCCTCCTGAAGCACTTCCTGACAGAGTGCCACGCACTCATCGCATATATATACTCCCGAGCCGCTGATCAGCCGCTTTACAAGGCTTTGCGGTTTCCCGCAAAATGAACAGCGAAGCTCATTGTTATTATCATATTTTGACATTTCTATCTCCCATCCCTATCTTTTATCTTTCAGCGATAACCTTATCAACAATTCCATATTCCATAGCCTCTTCGGCTGACATGAAATTATCCCTGTCTGTATCCCTTGTAATCACATTTAGAGGCTGTCCCGTATTTTCACTTAGAATCCTGTTGAGCTTATCCTTTGTACGCATAATCCACTCCGCATGTATTCTTATGTCATCCGCCTGACCGGACACGCCGCCTAAAGGCTGATGTATCATAATTTCAGCATTGGGCAGGCTGTAGCGTTTCCCCTTATCGCCTGCAGCCAGAAGAAATGCCCCCATGCTTGCCGCCATTCCCACGCAGATAGTGGAAACCTCCGGCTTTATGTATCGCATTGTGTCATAAATAGCCATGCCGGCGGTTATAGAACCGCCGGGGCTATTGATGTATATGTTTATATCCTTATCCGGATCTTCGGCTTCAAGAAATAGAAGCTGAGCCACCACTAAACTGGCTATGTGTTCATCAATAGCCTCCCCGATAAATATTATTCTGTCCTTGAGCAGCCTGGAGTAGATGTCGTAGGATCTTTCCCCGGTGCCTGTCTGTTCGATTACATAAGGTACTAATGCCATATCCGGACCTCCAATCAATTAACCGGATTAAAGATTTTGCTTATTTCTTTACAGCGTTGTCATATATATATTCAACTGCCTTCTTGACTCTAATATCTCCTTTTATTACATGGATGTTCTGTTCGCCGATCATCTCTGTGAGTTTATCAACTTCCAGCCCATACTGTTTAGCCATGTTTTCCAGTTCAGCTTTGACTTCTTTATCTGTTACTTCGAAGTCCTCCTGATCTGCAATTGCACTGACCAGCATTCTTGTCTTTGTCTTCTTATATGCCTCGTCTCTAAGCTGCTCGGTCATCTTCTGAGCATCCTCACCGATGTACTGCATGTAAGTCTTCAGGTCCATGCCCTGAGCTTTCAGCTGCTGATCAAATTCGTTAAGAGTCTGCTCAATCTCCTGCTGCACCATTACTTCGGGAACATCGATATCATTTGCTTCATAGACCTTTTCGATTACGCTGTTCTTCATTTCGTTTTCTGCCTTAACTTCGGCTGCTTTCTGAAGTTCTTCTCTCTTGCTTTCCTTCAGCTCATCAATAGTATCAAATTCACTTACATCCTTAACAAACTCGTCATCGATAACGGGTATTTCCTGCTCTTTTATCTCGTGAACCATGCACTTGAATACTGCTTCCTTGCCAGCCAGATCTTCCGAATGATACTGCTCAGGGAAAGTAACATTGACATCTCTTTCTTCACCCTTGACAGCTCCTATCAGCTGTTCTTCAAATCCGGGAATAAATGTCCCTGAACCCAGCTTCAGCGGCTGTCTCTCTGCAGTGCCGCCTTCAAACTGATCTTCACCGACAAAACCCTTGTAGTCGATCAGAACTGTATCCCCGTCCTGTGCCGGTCTTTCCACTTCAATCATCCTTGAGTTTCTTGCTGCCAGATTTTCGATTTCCTTATCCACATCAGCATCCGTAACTTCTGCCTTTACAGTTTCAATCTCAACACCCTTGTAATCCTTTACTTCAAATTCCGGATATACGGCAACCGTAACTGTTACTTCGAAAGGTTCCCCCTTCTTTATCTGTCCAAACTCACTTCTCGGATAGTCTATGGCAGCCACATCAAGTTCATCCAGTGCCAGCGGATAGTTAATTCCGAAAAGATTGTTAATTGCATCTTCATAGAACACTCCTTCACCATAGTGCTTTTCTATCAGACTCCTTGGCGCTTTGCCTTTCCTGAATCCATCAATGGTGAATTTGTCTTTTTCCTTCTTGTACACCTCTATAACGGCATTCTCAAATTCCTCGGAACTGAATTCCATCTTGAATTTTGCTTCATTGTTTTCTTTTGAAATAAATGTTGATTTCATTTAATATATTACCTCCTCGAGTTCTAAACATAGCGCAAATTATTATACCCTACTCTCCTTGAAATGTAAAGAAATATAAGCATTCAGCGGTCCATGTCAAATTTGCTTGCCATTTGTTTCTTTATTTGCTATGATTACACGAGATTTTCAATTGGAGAATAAGGTAAGGGATATGGAAATAGAACTTAAATACAATATTCCCGACCGGGAAACTGCTGATGCCATATGGAGCAACAGCCTGTTTGAGAAATACGAGGAAACCGGCTCACGCGAGGAAATCAGGCTCGTATCCAAATACTTTGATACGGCAAACTGCGACCTTGCCAGAAAAGAATTATCTTACAGAGTGAGAAGTGAAAACGGTCACATGATAGCCACCCTCAAGTGGAAAGGTCACAGCGAAGACGGTCTCCACAAGCGGGAAGAAATCAATGTTCCCGTTGACAGCGACAAACCTGACCCTGAAGTCTTTGCGGAAAGCAGAATTGGAACTGAAATGATTGAATTCCTGCAGGGCAGGCCTCTTAAGTGTATTCTGGAAACCAATATCCTTCGCAGATCTTTAAGAATCGATAACGATGACGGCATATTTGAGCTTGCCATCGACGAAGGTGAGGTAATAACCGAATACGGCTCCATCGATATTCATGAAGCTGAAGTGGAGCTCTACTCCGGCGAGACGGAAGAGCTTGTCAGAATCGGCAAAATTCTTGAAGAGAATTTTAACATAGTCCCGGAAGATACATCTAAATATGCCCGGGGCATACAGATGATTATTGAACATAAGAATAAATAACAGGATAAGTTGATTGGGCTGCTGCATTGAGCGATCGGTGCAGCGGTCTTTTTTATGCGGCTGACTTTAATCCTTTCGAAAAGGCACTCCCCTCTTCTCTGTAACCTATCCACAAAGCGATTTTGCATATTTATAATTCAAAATGTGTATTTTATGCATAAATACTATTAAATAATACCTCTTTGGTACAAATTATCATCAGTCCCCCTTTTCTTTCTGTAAAAATCATGGACTTTGAGCCTTTTTTACAGAAACATATTTAATACAAAATTCCAAATCCTTGTTCTCTTATAAAAAAGCCCTTCACATCGCAACTTAATATCATTAGCCTGCCCGTCGCCAGCAAGTTCGTTTATTTACACTGATGTATACCTTCGCTAATATTTATACATGGGATATGCATTAGAACTTTTCTGTAAAAACACCGTGAAAGGCAGGATTTATGCGGAAATTCCTGTTCTGTTGATGTGATTCAGGACCTATTGAATAGATTCATAAAAACAGCAGCCAGAAACATAGGTATCGTAAGGAGCAGCACTGAGATTTCGTAGCCCAAAGATAATCCTGAATCGGATTTCCCTTTAAATCTATCAGTCAATGAGCTGTAAGGTATTCCTACTGCATTTCCTGCCATAATCATTTTAATTGTCGCCAATATGCCCATCGCCTTTTCTTTACCGTACTCTTCGATCAGCAAATCCCATGTGTTCCTGTCAGGCTCTCCCCTGGTATCGGCATAGTGCTGTGCAAACAGTACGGCATTCAGTTCATCTTCCGGAGTGTCTTTCAAATCACCGCTAAGCAAGTTATCAATTTCTTCTTTTTTTCATACCTGCTTCAAGCGCCCATTTGGTATGTGCATAGGAACACACCCGACACCCGTTTACTTCCGTAACGGCAAGCATCAATCTCTCCTGCAAATGAGTAGAGATCAATTTTTCTTTTTGAGCCTTTTTTAAATATTTATTGGCACCTGCTGCCTTATATATTATCTAGTAAATTTCAGATAGGGAAAACGGTTTCCTCCCTGTATTATCATCTCTCATATATATCTTCCCCGGTCGCATCCAGCGCCACTATAACGGGCATATCTTCAACCTGCAGTCTGCGAACAGCCTCGGCGCCCAGGTCTTCAAAGGCAATGATCTCAGATGATATGATGCACTGTGCGATAAGCGCTGCGGCTCCGCCTATCGCTGCCATATATACAGCCCCGTGCTCCGACACCGCCGCCTTCACTTCATCTGACCGCCTTCCTTTGCCTATCATGCCAAGCATCCCTTCAGCCAGCAATCTGGGTGTATAGCTGTCCATTCTGTAGCTGGTCGTCGGTCCTGCGGAGCCTGACGGCATGCCCGGTCTTGCCGGTGTCGGTCCCGTATAATAGACTATGGCATTCTCTATATCAAAAGGCGGGGTTTCCCCTGCATCAAGCATTTCGATAATTCTGCCATGTGCCGCGTCTCTTGCCGTATATATTGTTCCCGTAATAAGTACCGTATCTCCCGTACGGAATTCTTTTATCTTCTCCTTAGTAAAGGGCTCAGTCAATAAATGCTTCATAGCACCACCTCCCCGTGCCTTGATACATGGCAGTTGATGTTCACCGCCACAGGAAGTCCCGCAATATGCGTCGGTGCAGCAATTATGTTCACGGCAAGTGCAGTGGTTCGTCCCCCGAATCCCTGCGGCCCTATATTGAGTCCGTTGATTCTGTCAAGAAGCCTCCATTCCATTTCAGCATAGAAGGGATCCGGATTTCTGCCCTCACCGCACCCGTCTTTCTCTGTCCCAATCGGCCTGAGCAGAGCCTTCTTAGCCATCAGCGCCGCCTTGCTGAAATTTCCGCCGATCCCGACACCCACAACCACAGGCGGGCATGGATTGGGTCCTGCAGCCTTCACCGCCTCCACGATGAAATCCTCAGCCCCTTTAGCTCCCGCCGCTGGAGGGAGCATCTTTATGGCACTCATATTCTCGGAGCCGAAGCCCTTGGGTGCAACCATAACCTTCACCTTATCGCCGGGAACAATCTCCACATTTATGTCCGCCGGGGTGCTGTCGCCGGTGTTTATGCGTCTGAAGGGATCAGCAACAATAGTCTGCCTCAGATACCCTTCCAGACAGCCTCTTCTGACACCCTCATTTACCGCATCATTGAGATCGCCTCCAGTAAAGTGCACATCCTGACCGATTTCAAGAAAAACGCAGGCCATTCCCGTATCCTGACAGAGAGGAAAGACTCCTTCTTCAGCTATCTCTATATTCTTTTCAATGCTCACAAAGACACTGCGTGCCGGTTCGGTGTCCTCACATGCTCCGCAGTGCCTGATACAGTTTCTCACATCATCACCAAGATGATAGTTTGTTTCTATATAGAGTTTTTTTACGGCCTCTGTAACCAGACTTACATCTATCTCTCTGATGTCCATCATTTTTCCTTTTGCTTCTCTATGTCCGCAATCTGTTTTCTCACACTATCGAAGGATGTTGACCCTTCTGACTTCTTCGCCTTAATGCAGTTCTCAATGGAAATGGCATCATAAATATCCTCATCAAAAACCTCTGAAAAGGATTTGAACTCCTCCATACTCATATCTTCGAGAGCCTTCCCGTTATTTATCGCGTAGAGGACCATCTTCCCTATAATTTCATGACAGTCTCTGAAAGGGATGCCCTTTGATACGAGATAATCTGCAGCATCTGTCGCATTCATGTAACCGTACCTGGCAGCTTCCGCCATCTTTTCGGTACGCACCTTCATGGTGAGAATCATTTCCGTAAATATTCCCAGAGATGCCTTCAGCGTATCCGCAGCATCAAAGGCCGGCTCCTTGTCCTCCTGAAGATCCTTATTGTATGCCAGCGGCAGGCCTTTGCATATGGTCAGCAGACTCATGAGGGCACCGTACACTCTGCCGGATTTACCGCGAATGAGCTCAGCCATATCCGGATTTTTCTTCTGGGGCATAATGCTGCTGCCTGTTGAGTAGGCGTCGTCAATCTCTATAAAACTGAATTCAACGGAGCTCCACATGATGAGTTCCTCGCAAAAGCGGGAAAGATGCATCATGGTAATCGAACAGCAGCTGATAAATTCCAGCGCAAAATCTCTGTCGGCAACCGCATCCATACCGTTAGGAAGAATCTCTGCGAAGCCAAGCTCGTCAGCCAGAAATTTTCTATCCGTCTCGTAGGTGGTTCCCGCCAGCGCTCCGCTGCCCAGAGGAAGCCGGTCTATGCGGGTCAGGCAATCTGCAAACCTTTCCCTGTCCCGTGCAAACATCTGATAGTATGCCAGCATATGATAAGCGAAAGTAACCGGCTGAGCCCTCTGCAGATGAGTATACCCCGGCATGATTGTCTCCTGGTTTTCCCTGGCAATCTTGACCAGGGCATCCAGCAGATCGCTCAGCATCTCATCTATTGCAAATGTCTCTTTCTTCAGATATAGTCTGAAGTCAAGGGCAACCTGATCGTTTCTGCTTCTTGCGGTGTGCAGTTTCTTCCCCGTCTGACCGATTCTCTCCGTCAGAACAGTTTCTATGTTCATGTGAATATCTTCGGCCTCAACGGTGAACTCAATTTTGCCGGCCTCGATATCTGCCAGGATTTCCCTCAATGTTTTGATTATCAGTTCTGATTCTTCCTGAGTTATTATTTTTTGTTTTCCCAGCATCTTCGCATGAGCAATGCTGCCGGTAATGTCTTCCCGGTACATTCTCTGATCAAAACCTATGGACGCATTAAACTCATCACTCGACGAAGTCGCCTCCTTTGAGAACCTTCCTTTCCAGAGCTTCATGTCTCTTGCCTCCTCCTTCTGCTGTTTCCTTCTGAATTGCACGGATCCTTAACGGCAGTGCGAACAAGTTTATGAATCCCTCCGCATCCTGCTGGTTATAAACCTCATCCTTGCTGAATGTGGCAAACTCCTCGTTGTACAATGAATACGGTGATTTTTTAGCTGCTACAATGGCATTGCCCTTATACAGCTTCATCTTTACAGTTCCTGTCATGTTTTTCTGAGTAACATCAACGAATGCGCTGATTGCCTCACGAAGAGGTGTGAACCACAGTCCGTTATACACAAGTTCGGCAAACTTCTGTGCCACAATTGTCTTGTACTGGTTTGTATCTCTATCGAGAATAAGTTCTTCCAGCCCCGCATGCGCTGCAAAGAGTATGGTTCCTCCCGGTGTCTCGTATACACCTCTGGACTTCATTCCGACGAGACGGTTTTCAACGATATCAATAGTACCTATTCCGTGCTTGCTTCCCAGCTCATTGAGCCTGGTAAGCAATTCTATAGGTCCCAGCTCCTCGCCGTTTAAACCTACAGGAATACCCTTTTCAAAATTTATCTCTACATATTCCGCTTCGTCCGGAGCCTTTTCAGGCGTAACGCTGAGAACATGAATGGTATCATAGTGCTCGTTCCAAGGATTTTCCAGCTCACCTCCCTCATGAGAGATATGCCATATATTCTCATCCCTTGAATAGATCTTAGCCTGGGACTGATTTATAGGGATGTTATGCTTTGAAGCATATTCCAAAAGATCCTCTCTTGAATGCATGTCCCAGAATCTCCACGGTGCTATTATTTTTATTGCGGGATCCAGTGCCTTAATTGTCGTCTCAAATCTGACCTGGTCATTTCCCTTGCCCGTGCACCCGTGAGCAATGTAAAACGCACCTTCCTTCTGTGCGATTTCCACTAATTTTTGAGCCATGAGAGGTCTCGCCATGGATGTTCCAAGTAAATATTTTTCGTATGTAGCTCCAGCCTTGAGAGTAGGCCAGATAAAGTCAGTTATGAATTCTTCTCTGATGTCCACCGTATATGCCTTTATGGCACCTGTTTCAAGAGCCTTCTTTTCGATGGCATCAAAGTCTTCTCCCTGTCCGGCATTGCAGCATACCGCAATTACGTCATAATCATAGTTCTCTTTTAGCCACTTCATGATAATTGATGTATCCAATCCTCCTGAATATGCCAATACTACTTTTTCTTTTGCCATTATATTTTTCCTCCTGTGTATAAGAAACTATCATTGTTTTTTATGATTATACATATAAATTAATAATTATGCAATAATATTTTTACATATACTCTATTTTTTTCTTAAGCGCAGCAATGTAGATTTTGCATGTCCTTCCAGACCTTCCTCCCTGGCAAGCTGTATAACATCACCGGCATCACGCTCCAGCGAGTCAATTGTATAGTAGGTAAATGAAGTCTTCTTTACAAAATCATCAACCGACAGCGGGCTGCGGAATCTGGCGGTACCATTTGTCGGCAGAATTTGATTGGGACCCGCATAGTAGTCGCCGATGGCTTCCGGACAGTTCTTTCCAAGGAATACCGACCCTGCATTCCTTATGCGGTCCTTATACTGAAACGGGTTGTTTACATAGAGCTGCAGATGTTCCGGTGCCAGCTCATTAGCCAGTTCCAGGGCTTCATCCATTGACTCGACTATAACAATTTTACCATGGTTTTCAATTGCTTCGCGTGCTATTTCCTCACGCGGGAGCTCCTTAAGCTGGATTTCTATTTCATCAGCAACAGCGAAACCCAACTCCCTGTCCGTAGTGATGAGAACCGCTGTAGCCATAGTATCGTGTTCTGCCTGTGAAATAAGATCAGCTGCCAGAATTTCCGCGTCTTCCTTAACTTTACCTTCCGGACTGTCCTCGGCAACTATCAGAATCTCACTGGGACCTGCAATCATATCAATTCCCACCTTGCCAAAAACCTGCTTCTTCGCTTCCGACACATAAGCGTTGCCCGGACCGGTAATGATGTCAACAGCGGGAATGCTTTCCGTTCCGTAGGTAAGTGCTGCGATAGCCTGTGCACCGCCTATGCGGAACACTCTGTCCACACCGGCAATACGGGCAGCTGCCAGAATTACAGGTGAAATGGTTCCTTCCTTCGACGGCGGAGAGACCATTATTATCTCTTCAACTCCCGCTATTCTGGCTGGAATAGCATTCATTATCAATGTAGACGGATACCTGGCAGTACCGCCGGGAGTGTATAATCCCACCCTTTTAAGCGGATTCACCTTCTGCATGAGAAGTACGCTGACCGAACCGTCGCTGTCCTTTTTTTCCGTAAGTTCAAAATCCTCTCTGACTTGAGCCTGATGGAATCTGGTGATTCTGGCCGCTGCATTCTCAAGAGCGGATATGATTTCAGGGGAAGCTTTTGCATACTCTTCGTAAGCCTTTTCTATTTCCTCTCTGCTCACTTCCAGTGTGTCTGGTGCAATACCTTCAAACTTCTCACTGTAAAAGCGCAATGCCTTGTCACCTTGCGACGCAACATCTCTGATAATCACCGATACCAGTCCGCTGATATCCGTCTCCTTAAGATTACTGTTCAGCACTTCCTCTTTTCTGTTCAGTTCAACCGACCCTTTTTCGTAAATTTTTATCATGACCATTCCCTTTCCCCGGTAATCTGCTCCGGCTGCTGCACCCCACTGCGTAAGGATGTGGCCCCGGTAGATTTCTTGCCTTGCTTACATTTCGTTAAGAATTCCAACGCTAACTAAAAGTAAACACTGTTCCCGTTTTCCCTTCCAGTGCTTCAACCGCCTTGTCCAGAGATGTTATTATTGCTTTTTTATTCGGATTCCTTCTGACGAACATTGAAGCCGCATGAACCTTGGGAAGCATGCTGCCCGGATGAAATTGACCCTCTTCGGCATATTTTACCGCATCTTCCAGGTTAATTTTGTCAACTTCCACCTGTTCAGGAGTATTATAATTCAAGGATACCTTCTCCACATCCGTCAGAATCATCAGCATGTCAGCTTCCACCTCGCGAGCCAGAAGTTCTGCGGCATAATCTTTGTCTATCACTGCCGCAATTCCCTCAAGCATGCCATTGGACTTCTCAATTACCGGAATACCCCCGCCGCCGCATGTTATCACGATGGTGCGGTCCCACAGCTGGTTTATAGGATTCAGCTCAACTATGTGCAGCGGTTTTGGTGAAGGAACCACCCGCCTCCAGCCTCGACCTGCATCTTCTTTCACAGTCCATCCGTTTAATGCTTCCAGCTCTTTCGCTTCCTCTTCCGTATAGAAGGGGCCTATGGGCTTAGTTGGATTGTGGAATGCCGGGTCATTCCTGTCAACTATAATCTGTGTTGCAACAGTAACAACCGGCACATTTCTATTGCTCCTGTGAAGCTCATATCCCAGACTCTGCTGAATGTGATACCCTATGTATCCCTGTGACATTGCCCCGCAAACATCAAAGGGCAAAGCAGGTGTTACATCCTTTGCAGTTTCGCTGGCCAGTACAATGCGGCCCACCTGAGGGCCGTTTCCGTGTACTATGGCAATTTCATATCCCATGTTGCTGATTTCGGCGATCCTCTTGCAAGTCTGTCTTACAATTTCAAGCTGCGCCTCAGCAGTGCCGGGACTGTTTCTTCCCTGAAGCGCATTGCCTCCCAGTGCTATCACTATTCTTTCCGGTTTTTTCTCCATATTTTCCTCCATATATACCGCAGTTATTATATGTTTCCGATGGTTGCCACCATAACCGCCTTGATAGTGTGCATTCTGTTTTCAGCCTCATCGAACACAAATGAATTCGGTCCTCTGAATACCTCGTCGGTCACCTCTCGAATATCGTATCCCCGGTTTTTCTGAGTTACCGCCATTTCCGTCTCAAAGTCGTGGAAGGAAGGTAAACAGTGCATAAACATAACCTTGTCATTTCCTGTGGCTTCCAGCATCTCCTGAGTCACTCTGAAAGGAGTAAGCAGTTTAACCCGTTCAGGAATCATATCTTCCTCACCCATAGACGCCCAGATATCTGTATATATGACATCTGCATCCTTTATAGACTCTATGTCTGAACTTACTGTAATGGATGCTCCTGTTTCCTCACAGACAGGTTTTACTTTTTCCAGAACCGCCCTATCAACTTCCTTGCACATTATCTCAGGTCCGTATGCTGCGAAATCCATTCCCATCTTAGCACAGCCATACATCCATGCATAGGACATATTGTTTCTTACATCGCCTACGAATACAACCTTGCATTGATCAAGAGGCTTGTCAATATTCTCCTCCATAGTAACCATGTCAGCCAGAATCTGGGTCGGATGGTCGATATCGGTAAGCCCGTTCCAGACCGGGATTCCGGAGTACCTGGCCAGACTTTCAACGACTTTCTGATCAAAACCTCTATATTCAATTCCGTCATAAAATCTGCCCAGCACCCTGGCAGAGTCTTCGATAGATTCCTTCACGCCTACATGAGAGCTCTGGCTGTCCAGATAGGTCACATGAGCACCTTCATCGAGGGCACCGACCTCAAAAGAGCATCTTGTTCTTGTTGATGACTTCTCGAAGAGCAATACTATGTTTTTTCCCTTCATAGTCTCCCCCATGATACCTGCTTTCTTTTTGGCTTTCAGCTCATGCGACAGATCTAAAAGATATCGGATTTCTTCAGCACTGAAGTCCATAAGTGTTAAAAAACTTCTTCCTTTCAAACTAACTGTCATGGTTCTAATCTCCTTACTCTATGAATTAAAATTAGTTTCAATGAATAATTATTCTCCTTACTATACTACAAAATTTTTGATTATGGAAGAAAAAATTAAATTTTAATTCATATTTTTTCGGAACTTCCCATGTTGATAGTATTAAAAAGCGGGGGTTCAGGTATTCCCCCGCCTCAATTAATCTGTTATGGGTTCTGCAGGCCTGCCGGCTCTTCCTGTGAAGCAGGATTCACCTCCCGAGAAGGCAGAACCGATAATTTATATGTAATGTAAACTGTTTTCTTACCACAGTAGGAATTATAGCAACTGTATTTAATCATGTAATTGCCTGTCTTACGGGTATCCACGGCAGACACACTTTTAAACTTTCCGCTTCCTTCGGCACAGTAAGCGATGCTATGTACTTTAACACTGGATGTCAGGTTCTGGAAAGTGTATGGACTTATGGCAGTCACTCCCTCCATAATATTGAATTCCGCTCCATACTCAACAGCCTCAGGCTTATTAACGCGGATTGCGGGCCCCTTCAGCTTAAAATATTTATTTGTCTTTTTCGGATCTGTAGGATCCCAGAACCTCTTGTTCTTCCCTACCATAGGGACTCTTTCCGGTTTTCCCAGCGGCCCCGGGTTGCTGTTGCTGTATACTGTAACCTTTGTCCCGCGCGGACAGTTATCATATATCCACTTTGCATCCATTGTTGCCAGCCTGACACAGCCATGAGAAGCATTTGTGCCGAGCCTGTTATATTCACTTCTTATACAGCTGCTGTGTCTGCCTTTGCTCTTATACACAACGGAATGGAACAGGTAGTGACCCTGAAACCTGCTGGTATACTGTCCCGATACGCCAAAAAAAGGTTGTGCCATTTCCGTTTCTCCTTTATTATTTTGAAGTTTCCCAACGGTGTCCTGCTTCCATTTTTGTTTTTACCACAGGAACAGAGCATTACCTTATATGGCTGCCAGCTGCCATTTACATTTTTATATACATTGACAACATTTGCTGTTCTGTTTACTTTAAGCCAGTATTTGTTTGCGGAAGCTGCACTGGAAGTCTCTGTCGTCACAAGAAAAATCGAAATAGCCATAATTGCTATTGTGACGACTGAAATGATTTTTTCTGCAATTCAACAATCACTAACTCCGGTCTGTTGTTGAATCGCACAGGAAAGACACTATTTCCAATCCCCCTGCTGACAATCATGGTCGTTTTGCTTTCAGAGTATCTGCCGGCATCATATTTGGGGAAAATTCCCTGATGCGGTGCTATCAAACCTCCGAGAAAAGGCAATCTGACCTGTCCGCCGTGTGTATGACCGCTTAACACTAAATCTATACCTTCCGACACATATAATTGGAATGTCTCCGGTCTGTGGGAGAGAAGCACACAATATTTATCTCCCAGCTCCATATTGTCAAGGGATGTCTTCAGAATACCTTCCTGTACGGATGCCTCATAATCGGTAAAATCCGGATCGTTCAGTCCTGCCAGTTGTATCGTTTCATTATTTTTCTTCAGATTCAATACCTTGTCACCCAGATTAATTACACCGTTTTCAAGGAGTTTTTTATCCAAGTCTCTATATTGCTCATCTATCCGTGCCTCATGATTGCCCGGTACATAGTAGCACGGAGCTATCCCGGCAAGTCTTTGCAAGAGCCTGTCTGCGGTTTCAATGTCAGTTTTTCTCGAATCAACCAGATCACCGGTTATGGCGACAATGTCCGGTTTCTCTTTTTCGATAAGAGCAATTAAACGGCTGTTATTATGTCCGAACTCCGCATTGTGCAGGTCGGATATAACTGCGATTTTATAGTTATCAAAAGCCGTGGGAACCCTGTCACTGGAAACCGTATAATGAGTGACACCAACGGTTATGTTCCCCCATACAGTCCAGATCAAAATAATGACTATTACTGCAACTATAAGTAACCGCACTGCCCTCTTACACATTATGCATCTTCCTCTTCCCATGAAACTGATAATATGTAGTCTCAATATTGCCGTTGTACAGCTTCCGCCGCCTGTCCGCACGCCTGCCCATAGCCTTCTCCATCTCCTTGTCGGCTGTAATTGCAAAGGCTGACCAGTGAGGGTTCTCCTTCATGAATCTGCGCAATGCCCTGTAGATGCTGCTGATTTCATCATCGCTGCCGATACGCATCCCGTATGGCAGATTTGTGCAAATGATTCCATCCTCCGCATTTCCTAAGGACTGCAAAGTCCTTATGTCCGCCCTTTTAAAATCTATAAAATCGGCAACCCCTGCTTCCTCGGCATTTTCCTCGGCGGCGGCTATTGCCCGGCTGCTTATATCCCGTGCAAATATTCCCACAGATGCAGGCTCCGTATCTATAGCCTCAAAAGCCGCCTGCCGTTCTTCCTTCCATAGACTTCGGTCTATAATCTGCCAGTCCTCGCAGACAAAGTTCCTGTTGAGTCCCGGCGCTATATTCTTCCCTATGAGTGCCGCTTCGATGGGAATGGTCCCGCTGCCGCAGCAGGGATCCACCAGCACCCGGCCTTCCCTCCAGAAACTAAGCTGAATCAATGCCGCCGCAAGGGTCTCCTTGATCGGCGCATCCACATCGGCAACTCTGTATCCCCTCTTGTGCAGACCCTGTCCCGTCGTATCCACCGTCAGGGTCACACGATCTTTTAGAATGGTCGCCTTGACCTTATACTCCGCTCCCGTCTCATCGAACTTCTCCAGCCCGTATGCGGGCTTCAACCTCTCCACAATTGCCTTTTTGACAATGCTCTGGCATGCAGGCACACTGTGCAGCCCGGACTTTACCGAAGTTCCTGTCACGGTAAATTTACCGTCAGCCGGTATCAGCTCTTCCCACGGATATGCCTTTGTACCCTGAAAAAGCTCCTCAAATTCTCGAGCTTCAAACTCGGCAATCTTAAGGAGCACTCTGTCAGCGGTTCTCAACCACAGGTTCGAGCGGACTATAGCCCGTTCATCGCCTGCAAAAGTAACCTTGCCGTCTTCGGTTTTCAATATTTCATAGCCCAGCACCTCAACTTCACGACGAACTACGGCTTCCAGCCCGAATGTAGCTGTGGCTATAATTTCATAGTTCATATATCTCCTTCCCTATCTCCTGTTCATCTTTCCCCAGAAATCTCTCCTGCTGCTATACTCTTCACCGGACCTGTCTCTGTACTTGTACATAAGCCTGTCCCGGCGGGAGTCACTGCTGAGCTGCTCATGAAGAAGCTTCTTCTCATAGGAATTAAGCTCATGGGCTTCCTTCATATAGGCTCTGATGGGTTTAGGCAGCACAATCAGATATATGAGGGGTGTAATGAGCAGTATGTCCACAATAGAAAAGCCTATAATTACAGCTATCCCTATTCCGGGCTCATCTTTGTTGACCAGAAAAATCAGACACAGAACCAGGCCTATAAACCACACGATCATAGGAATCATGTATCTGTCCAGAAACTTAAGCTTTTTATCCAGCGCAGGTGCATAGAGTATGCCTTTCCCCTTGTATTTCATAAAGGCCTCTGCCCATCTGGTGTTCAAAAAAGAGAGTTTGAAGGCGGCACTGAAATTCCCCCCCCTGACATTCTCATGGAAGATATCAGATGAAATTATTTCCTCTCTGTCAAATATTACTTCAGTGAAAATGCATTTGCCCTCTCCCATTACGGTAATCTTCGGTTCATCTGCCGGCTGGCAGTCAATAACCAGAAGCTGATCGGTTCTGACCATCTGCGACTCTCCGTTTACAGAGATTACAACATAGCCTTCGCGGCAGAAGAATCCCATGGATGCACTCTCTCCGCCTGTGCCGTCGCAGTCAGCCTCCTTGCGGGGAGTAAGTGCCGGAGATTTTGATTCACTCTCTGCTTCAATTAACTCCATACGGCCTTTACAGCCTTTTCGTATGATGAGATTGTAGTCCAGCTTAAGGTTTCCAAAGCACTTGGTTTTTACCGCACCGTCAAAAGTATCCTGCTCATACTGTTTAAGACTTACTGTCCTTTCCTCGCCGTGAGCCAGAACGACATCACCTTCCAACACCATAAGTATGCGGTCATAGTCGGGGAGCTTTGTAAAAGAGGATTCTTCCTTATCCGAACTTGCAGAGCTCAGGCGCCAGATGAAATCCCTGTTCAGATAGTTTGCACTCTCCGGATATATGGCAAGTTCTCTGGTTACTCCGCCTGACCAGCTGCCGGTACTGTAATTTTCCTGTTTGTATAATTTAACTTTCATGATGGTTTTCCTCCGGGCAATTATACTATTCTTTGCCGCCCCATGTAAACCTGTTACCGAAGACATCGTAGCCCACAACATGAATACTTTTTCCCGGCAAGGTACAGAAATCATTTCCGCTCACCAGCTGGCAGGCCCTATGTATCATACCGTCGTAATTCTCATCCACGCTCCAGAAATTTACCGATGAAGTACCCTGATCTCCTATGTACTCCAGCGCAATGCTCTGATCCGTCGGATTCAAGTCTACCAGATCCGGCTTGTAATCATCTATCCTCAGGCAGCCCATCTCGGTGGAGAAGGATATTGCTCCGTTTGTTTTCTCTGACTCTTCCCTTTCAACTCTGAAGCCTTCCTTTTCATCTTCAAAGCCGCGGCACAATCTCTTTATCTGTCCCGAAATTGCCACACTGCCTTCATCACACATAATCCACCTGCGGTTCATCCTTCCCGCTACAACCCCCAATGTGCCCGAGCCTGAGAAAAAGTCAGCACATATATCTCCCGCGTCGCTGCATGATTCCACTATTCTTTCCAGCAGCTTTTCCGGCTTCTGCGTAGCATATCCGGTTCTTTCGGCCGATGTCCTTCCCACCATGTCAATCTGCCATACATCCTTCATGTGCACCATAGTGTACCAGCCCAGATCGTCCTGAAACTCCTTAACTCCTCTGAATCTATAGGGTTTGAAATCTCTGTTATATGATTTCTCATAGAGTGGGTTGAATTTGTATTTACCTGTTTTGCTGAAAAAGAGCAGAGTATCATGTTTCTTTGCGAAACTCCTCTTGCTGGCACCTCCTGACTTATACATCCAGGCAACTTCGTTTCTGAAATTGCTTTCTCCGAATATCTCGTCCAGCAGAATCTTGACATAATAGGAGCCATGCCAGTCCAGATGCACCCATAGACAGCCCCTATCCGACAGCAGCTCCCGCATGATAAAAAAACGGACGGTCAGCATGGACAGATACTGCTCCAGACTGTCATCCCATCTGTCATCATAAGCTCCTGTCTTTATAACCGGCGATTTCCCCAGCTTTTCCGACTCCAGCCTTACGGAAGCCTGGTATCTGCTGTTTGAAAAGAAAGGCGGATCCACATAAATAAGCTGGATTTTGCCGGCCATATCTTTCTCTTTGAGCAGATATTCCATATACTTCAGGTTGTCGCCGGAAGCCAGGTTGTTCAGGTTATATACACCTCTTCTGTCGTATTCCTCCTGGACAGCTGCCCGTGATTTGCCGTAGACTTCCTCTACATAAAAAATCGGACAGTCTTTGCTCTCCATCAGTTTTTCATATTCCGCCCTTCCCTTTTCCAGGGCATTTATTACATTCTGTATTCTGCTCATGATTTTAATTAACTCTTACATATTATAATGTACGCTTGCATATACTCAGCGCTTCATTCACCAGTGTTCGATTATGGGGCTTATTGAAGTGGAGCAGGGCTCTCTGCATTTTCTTCTCCTTAGGGGATTTTGCCACATGTACGGACTTCATGGTCAGTGGATCCATTTCCGTGTAATACATGCATGTTGCCAGAGTGCCCGGTGTCGGATAGAAATCCTGCACCTGGTCGGGGACGAAGCCCTTTTCCTTCAGGTACACTGCCAGGTCAACGGCATCATTGAGAGTGGCTCCCGGATGCGACGATATAAAATACGGAATCATATACTGTTTCATTCCCAGATCAATGTTTACTTTTCTGTAAGCTGCGCAAAACCTGTCAAATACTTCAACACCCGGCTTGTGCATCTTTGAGAGCACCCGGGGCGATACATGCTCCGGTGCCACCTTAAGTATTCCGCTCACATGGTGTCTGCAAAGTTCTTCCAGGAAGCGCTTGCCGTTTTTCTTATCGGCAAGCAGATAATCGTATCTGATCCCCGATCGTATGAACACCTTCTTCACTCCCGGCACATTACGAACGGCACGGAGAATGTCCAGATATTCGCTGTGATCCGCCTTCAGCATGCTGCAGGGCTTCGGATAGAGACAATCTTTGCTTCCGCACATTCCCAGCTTCAGCTGTCTGTCACAGGACGGTGCAGTGAAATTGGCGGTTGGACCGCCCACATCATGAATATATCCCTTAAAATCCTTGTCCTTCGCCATCTTTGCAGCTTCTTCCACAATGGAGGCTTTGCTCCTGCTCCTCACTTCCCTTCCCTGATGGAAGGTGATGGCACAGAATGCACAGCCGCCGAAACAGCCGCGATTGGAGGTGATGCTGAATTTAACCTCCTGAATAGCCGGCACTCCTCCCTCTTTCTCATAGGAAGGATGATAGCTTCTCATGAATGGCAAAGCATATATATGGTCCAGCTCATGCCTCTCCATAGGAGGCTGCGGCGGATTCTGAAGGACAAAGATGTCGTCATCGTATTTCTCAAGAAGCCTTTTGCCCCTTATGGCATCATTGCTGCGGTACTGTCTTTTGAAGCTTCTGCAGTAGGCTTCCTTATCCTCCGTCACAAGAGCATATTCCGGCAGCAACACATCGTCCTCATCAATAGTCAATGCACCGCCGGTCTCATAGGTTTTCGCACGCACACAGGTGCCGCGTATCCACCCTATATCCTTTGCCTCAATACCCGAGTCCAGAGCCTCGGCAATTTCCAGAACCGCTCTTTCGCCCATTCCATATATGAGAATATCCGCTCTGGAATCCATCAGAATGGATCGCCTGACACTGTCATCCCAATAGTCGTAATGAGCGAACCTGCGGAGACTGGCTTCCAGTCCCCCGATTATTATAGGAACATCTTTATATGCCTCTCGTGCCCTGTTGCAGTATACGGTAACCGCACGGTCAGGTCTTTTTCCCGCCTTGCCGCCGGGAGAGTATATATCCCTTTTGCGGCGGTTTTTCATAACGGAAAAGTTGTTTACCATGGAATCCACATTACCGCTGTTAATCAGAAAACCCAGCCTCGGCCTGCCGAATCTGCTGAAATCTTTCATGGATTCTTCTCTGGATTTCCACTCAGGCTGTGCCAGAATGCAGACCTTGTATCCATGTGCTTCCAGGAATCTGCTGATAATTGCCGTACCGAAAGACGGGTGATCCACATAGGCATCCCCCGTTACCAGCACGAAATCGGCCCGCTCCCAGCCCCGTTTATTCATTTCATTCTTCGTTACAGGCAAATACATCTATGTTACACCTATCTGCCGAATGTCAGTTCCGTCCTGTTTATGAGATCCTCCTGCAAAGCCTCACCCAGCTCCACGAAATACGCACTGTATCCCGCCACTCTCACCAGCATGTCCTTATAGTCCTCAGGGTTCTTCCGGGCCGCTCTCATGGTCTCGGAACTCATAATATTAAACTGAACATGCATAGGCTGCCCTTCCAGGTATGCATCAATAAAGCTTATGAGATTGTCCCGCCCTTCGATTCCCGATACGGCACTTTGAGGGAATTTCAGGTTCAGAAGTGTACCGTTTGTTGCCAGACTGTGATCGACCTTTGATACCGAATTGGCTATTGCAGTCGGTCCGCATATATCGTGAGAGCCGGCCGCCGTGTGCACCGGCCCCATATTGTCTGAAATAGCCTCGCCGGCCTTTCGTCCGTCCAGAGACGCATTTGTATTAAGTCCCATTCCCACATTGGCACTCACAGAGTATACTCCCGGTGTGAACTCGCCGCCTCTGATGGTCGGTCTGCAGGACAGATTCCTGCAGTAACAATCAAACATATACTTGAAGAGTTCGTCTGCATAATCATCATCGTTTCCATAATGATGAACCCGTGAACTGTTCACCAGGGTATACAGAATATCATGCCCCTCCCAGTTGTCCTTTACCGCCTGCAGAAGCTGTGCTCCCGTAAAGCGCTTCTCATCAAAAACCAGCTGTCTGATTACGGACAGAGAGTCTGCACATGTTGCCAGCCCGCTGGCCTGCGGACCGATTCCGTTATACAGAGCACCCCCTGCTGACAGGTCAACTCCCGTCTCCAGGCACCCCTCAAAAAATGCTGAAGCATAGGGAAGAGGTTTACGCTCCCGATGTGCTCTGTCAACTACATTAAGGGTGCTGCACATCTGATCTGCCCAGTAATCAAACTGATTATCCACGCTTTCAAGTACCTGCTCAAAGGTTTCATAGGTTTCCAGACTGCCGGTATCAGGTCCCAGCTGTTTACCAAGGGCACCGCATCTGTCCCATCTGCCGCAGTGTGGTCCGCAGTCCAGGCATCTCCCGCCGTTAAGCACCATCTCCATGAACTTAACAGTATTTATATATGCCGCATCATGCCAGCCGTATTCCCTGCCGGGCAGGTTCGGCTCCACACAGCCTACAACGGCATAATCTCTGGCCTCCTCAAGGGACATTCCCTTCCGGATCATCGCCTTTATAGTCGGGCCATCGTTAAAAATCTTAGGATGCCCATAACCTGCTCTGATACATTCCACCGTCTTTACCTTTATCTCATAGGGTGTGTTTTCATACATTCGTACCAGCAGCCAGGGACACATCATTCTGGTGTGGACGGAAGCATTAAGCAGCATCATGGTCAGTTCATTGGTTGCATCATTGCCGTCCCTGTCTACTCCGCCGATGGTCAGGCATTCTCCACCGAAGCCTCTTCCCTGCCTCACCCGGGCGGTTCCGCCGTCCCGGATCTTTGCAGGGTTGTTCATTTTTACATAGGTGACCTCCAGAAGTTCCTGTGCGAATTCTTCCGTCAGAATCCCCATATCTATATCTTTTCTGTAGTAAGGATATAGCCACTGATCCATACGACCGTATGAAACCGAATGACCGTTGCTCTCAATCTGTGTCAGGGTTGTTGCATAGTTAAAGAGCTGCAAAGCCTGCCAGAATGTTTCCGCAGGTCCTGCTGCAACCTGTCTGCTGTTTGCCGCCATAGCTTCAAGCTCGCTTCTGCGGTTCGGATCCTTTTCGCAACGGGCCTTCTCCTCAGCCAGACTCGCATATCGCATAATATAGGCCGTTGCCGCTTTGTGACAGATTATTACCGCTTGATAAAAATCCCTCTTTACCGCATACTCCGGATCCTTCTTATCAAGGCGTGACATTCCCTCTTCCGCCTGGGCAACCATTCCGCCGAAACCTATTCGCAATATCTTCTCGTAATCCATGACGAAATGTCCCACACCGCCATAGTGATACAGGTTCGTCTGAAATATCTTTCTTCCGGTCTGGGATCCTTTAAGCTGCTCCTCATCCAGATAGGCATTCACCATGTCATCCACAGCCCGGCCCTTCCAGTAATGGCATAACTCAATAAATTCCTCTCTGTCCTCCTCACTGACGAAGTAAAAGCGGTCGTGCTCCCTCTCCTCAAAAGGCTCATGCAAAACCTCATGAAGCATCCAGTTAACCGAAAACTCGGGATACTGGGGCGATGCCTTGGCAGGAGCGGCAATCTCTCCAAGAATAAGGTCATCATCGTATATATGCAGGGTGGCATTCATGAGTATTTTCTCAAAGGCCTTCGCACATCTTATCTTAACGGTTTCCGACTCATTCTCCCTGTATGCCTGCGTTACATTTCGCATTCTCTCAATGTCAATGTTAAATTCCCGATCAAGAAATCTCTTCCTCAGCCGGTTTACTCGCGGATACGGGGACCAGTCCTCATGTCCCACCTCATATCCTATCCCATAGGTTTTATCGAATTTATCCATCTCTTTCCCTCACTTGCACTTTCCCTCACTTGCCGATTTCACAGTTTATTCCCCGGCCGATAAAATAATCCGCTGTTTCTTTAAGCCTCTCATTGAAATTATCTCTGTTGAACTCCAGTTTCTCCATAGGGTAAGGAAGTCCCAGAGAGCGGTATTTTTCCTCTCCCAGTCTCATAAATCCCAGCAGCTGCAGTTTTTCAATGCGGTTACCCATTTCAACTGTTATGAAATCTGCAGCAGCCTTCATATTTGTCATATCATCGTTCAATCCCGGTATTACCGGCATCCTGACTATAACAGGTTTGTTCAGCTCCGAGAGATACCGAAGGTTTTGCAGTATTTTTTCGTTTGATACTCCCGTATATTTCTCATGCTTTCCCCCGTCCATGTGCTTTATATCTGCAATAATCATGTCAGCGCGGGCAACTGCCTTATCGACGGTTTCCCGCTCTGTACAGAAGGCACTTTCCAGACAGGTGTGTATTCCCCGGCCGCGGCATTCTTCAAAAAGCCCGGCAACAAAATCCGCCTGCATCAGGGGCTCTCCTCCCGAAACAGTAACTCCCCCGCCGGATTTTTCATAGAAGCTGCGGTCTTTCTCGATTATTTCCATGGCTTCATTGATGGTGATTCTTCTTCCCCACTGAATAACAGCATCTGCCGGACAGATTTCCGAACACTTCATGCACCCGGTACATTTGTCCCTGTTTATGGAAACAAGTCTGCCATTGTACGCTTCCACTTTCTCGAATTCCAGTGCCCCTTCTTCGGGACATACACTGAAACACAATCCACATTTATCAATTCCAATGCACCTGGATTCATAGACACCCGGTTCCGGCTTCCGGTTAAATCCTTCCGGGTTCCCGCACCATCTGCATTTTAGAGGACATCCCTTCATAAACAGCTCTGTCCTTATCCCCGGACCGTCATCTGTCGTGTATCTCTGTATGTTAATTACATTCCCGTTTATCATGGACATAGTATAACATGGAACGAAAAAAGACGCACCAAAG
>CAYFQD010000019.1:17622-36951 GCA_964345275.1 uncultured Oscillospiraceae bacterium | reverse complement strand
AACTTCGGTTGTAAGATCTTCAACCCCCGGAGTTTTCTGTATAGCAAGCAATATCTTGATGATTTTGTCGCTAACCTTTCCCATATCTGTTTCCAGCATTTCCATATTAGCAAGTCTATTAGCCATTGGCATCAAGTTATGTCGAATCTTACTAATTATCTCTTTACGACTGTTCAGAGGTAAACAACTGAACTTATCAAATGCCACATTTGATCTTCGGACCATATCTTCAATGTCTATATAATCTGACTGGACAGATATATCTTTTTTAACAAAGCCGCCAAATTCCATAGCAATTCCCCTTATTCTGAATAATCTTTATTTACTTTATCTGACGTGTCCTTAACGTTTTCTTTAACAACTGTTTTTTGTACAGGTGCTTTGGCATTACTACTTTTTACTATCTCAGTTTTATCTTCAGTTTTGGATTTTACTGTGGTTCCCGCCGCTTCTGTTTTTTTATCAGCGAGTTCAACTTTATTTTCTTCTTTAGGCTTAACAGTACTTACACCGGTTCCTTTCACTTGGGTTTCTTTATTTGCACTCTTTTCTTCAACCGGCTTGGTTACTGTATTTGCTTTAGTTTTTTTTACTTCTTTTATTTCTTTTACTTTTTCGTCGGTATCTGATGATTTTTCAACACTGCTATCACTTTTCCTTTCAAGTTTTGCTAATGTTGCATTTTCATAATCTTCAGCCCAGTCAAATTTCTGCTCTGGCTGCATGAAAAGTTCTCTGACGCCTTCTTCAGGTCTTGGAATAACTTTTGACGCTACATAATCACCACATGTTTCAGCCACAGCAATCCCGGCCTGTACTGCAGCATTAACTGCTGCAACATCGCCTGTCACTTTGATGGTAACCCATCCTTGTCCTTTAGCTCGCTCCACTCCGAGCAGCTTAACACTTGCGGTCTTTACCATAATGTCGGCTGCTGTTACCGCCGTCGCAAGTCCGCGAGTTTCTACCATTCCTAATGCTTCGTTTATTGTCTCATTCCTCATGTGTCTCCTCCTTTCCGGCTCTAACGGCAGATTATATTAATATTAAATTTGTCAGCTGTTTCCTTTGCTACCGCAGTAACAATATCTTCATTGGTCACATAAAAATTCTCACCGGGCTCTATGCCTTTTATGTCTCTAGCAGTTATTATTTTCCTTCCGCGACTAAAGGTGTTTGTCTTGTCTGAATCCGGGCTTTGAGATTTTACATTCGTATTCGGAAAGCAATTGAAGTGCACGCCAAACTCTGCAAGAGTGCTCTCATATGCTTCAATTTTCTTTTTATAGGCTTTTGGCTCACGGCTATTAAAGGTATTCTTTTCTTTTAACAAAAATACTGAATTACCCATTTCAACGAAGTCAATTAAAAAACTACTTTCAAATCCCAATTTAAGGCAAAGCGCTGACTTAACAATCAAATCTCTAGACGCTGAAATAAACACACAAACATCACCTTCTGCAGGGATTCCAACACAACTACGTTTTATAATAAAATCGGCATGCGCAAGCAAACAGCTTATATCACACACACATCTATCAGGAACGACGAGTACAACCTTATAGTTTTTTGCTAACCGCTCCATACTTTGAACAGCATCATCAGTTATGTCTACAGAAAAATCTTTAGGTAAAACAACATACGCCGCGTGTTTCAATGACTTGCCCTCATCCGGAATACAGTCATTCATATCTGTGTTTGTCTTCAATATATCCAAAAAAAGTTCACCTTTTATTTTTTTTAAAATGCGCTCGGTTAGGATATCTATCTGTTTTTCATCCATAACAAATTCCTGTCTTTTCAGGAGAAGGGCAAATAAATTGCCCTCTCCTGTTACTTTTGAAAGTATGATTGTTAAACCGCACTTTCAATTTTTAGTTTATTTTTTCTGTTCTTCTCTTTTTGGAATTATCAGTTCAGTATCTGAGTGTGGACGTGGAATTACGTGTACAGACACAACTTCTCCAACCACTTTAGCTGCAGCTGCACCAGCATCTACTGCTGCCTTTACTGCACCTACATCACCACGTACCATAACTGTAACCAGTCCTGATCCAATTTTTTCTCTTCCAACGAGTGTTACATTTGCGGCCTTTACCATAGCATCCGCAGCTTCAATAGCACCCACTAATCCGTGAGTTTCTACCATTCCTAAAGCATCATACATCATTTTTTTCCTCCATTAAATTATAAAATATGTAAAAATATTGTTGGAACTACTTAACGGACATTATGCCCGTATTTGTTTTTAATAGTATGGAACACCCATACATTCTGGCTCGCCACCGAACCCTGACAGAATCTTCCTGCCTGGCTCAATTGTAGCCTTAACGGCCTGATATACTGCTCCTGAGTCACCTGTAATTGTCATCGTAAACTCGTTAGCGTATGAAAATCCGCTTCCACTTGTACATGATGTGTAATCTACTATATCGACATTAGCAGCCTTAACAGCTGTATCTGAAAGAATCGCACCTATAGGGGTTGGACCTGCATTGATAACTCCGAAGGCTTTGCCAATCTCAGCACCAAATGCTTTCGCAAGACAATAGCTTGCTCTTGCTGTCCACTGCATATCCAGATGGCCATACTCATTCGCCCAAATACCACCGTAGTACTTTTCTACCTGACTAAGTGCAATCTCAACACACCTTCTAACATCCGATACATCATCAGCACCTATAATGAAATATGACGAAGCACCATCGCCTCCCATATCGTCTCTAGGAGCCTCAACTTTCAGCATCTCAACATTCGTAGCCTTAACGGCTTCATCTAAAGCGAATGCCTGAGGGTTAAATCCTGCTCTACTGCCAATAAAGCCAATCGAACGGTATTTACCAAGCTCCATCCTCTCAGCAAGATTAGAATCTATGCTTGCTAATACCAATCCGATAGTAGGACCCATTGCTGTACCCACATATTCCGCTACACCTATGTCTTTAAAATTTTCTGAGAGAACTTGTAACGAACTCTGTGAATTTACTTCCCGAGCTTCAACTTCAGATTTCGGTTGCTTTGATTTTTCTTGCATTTCCTTCTGTACTTGATTTACTACTTTCTGAATCAAGTCATCCATGTTCTCACCTCCTTTCAACAATTTATCCACCTACTTGACATTTAAAACCATTTTTTTCGACGATTTGTTTAAACGGGAGTACATCCGTGTCTTCCAGCGGTTCTAAATCCTTAGACATTTGATAATCTTCACCCATCATCTTATATTTATTCATACCCATATTGTGATATGGGAGAATGTGTATTGTGTCTATGTCATTAAGTGTTTTAGCATACCTGCAGATATCTTCAAAGTCTTCCTCCGTCGCATTCACTCCCGGAATAGTAGGAACTCTCAAGATAGTATGCGCAATCTCTGTTATACGTTTCGAATTTTTTCGAATTAGCTCTCCTGTTACACCAGTGTTTATTTTGTGCACTTCATCGTTAGTTGTTTTACAATCGAGTAACACTTGATCTATAAAAGGAAAAATTGACTCTATAGCTTCATCACTTCCATAACCTGTTGTCTCTATTGCTGTATGCCATCCTTGGGATTTACAAGCCTTAAGCAGCTCTGTGCAAAATTGCCATTGAGCCAAAGGTTCTCCACCGGAAATCGTTATTCCACCATCTGACGTATTATAGGTTATTTCGTCTTTTTTTAATTCGCGAATCACTGCTTCCACAGTCATTTCTTTGCCTTTAAGAGTAAGTGCTCCTGCAGGACAAACGCTCGTGCATTCCCCGCAGCCCACACATTTGCTACGATCCACAAAACAGAGATTTTCAACCGATAAAGCCCCATATTTACAAGTCGCAATGCATTTTCCGCAACTTATACAACTTTGGGAATCATACATAAGGGTTGGTTTGATTTCTTGCGATTCAGGATTGCTGCACCAACGACAAGACAATGGGCAACCTTTCAAAAACACTATTGTACGTATGCCCGGTCCATCGTTCAATGAAAACCGTTGAATGTCAAACACCACTCCTTTGGCTTTGTAATCTATTGGTATCTTCATTGTCAAATCTCCTGATCCTTACTGAACAATATCATTTCATGCCTTTTAGAAACTCATTTCCGTACGAGCAATAATATTGTCCTGTGTCTCTCTTGCAAGTGTAGTGTAGAATGCACTGTATCCAGCAACACGAACAACTAAGTCCTTATACTGTTCTGGGTGATTCTGCGCATCAATTAAGGTTTGCTTATCCACAACATTGAACTGTACATGCATACCCTTTCTCTGGAAATATCCGCGAATAAGTGCTGCAAATTTCTTCAAGCCTACATCTCCAGCCAATGCCTGAGGTGAAAACTTCATGTTGTAGAGTGTACCATTTGAAGCTCTTGCGTGATCAAGTTTAGATACAGAGTTAGCCGCTGCAGTTGGACCATTGGTGTCCTTACCAGCTCTTGGCGAAACTCCATCAGCAAGAGGTGTTCTAGCCAGTCTTCCGGTAGGAAGCGCACCAACATCCTTACCATACAGTACGTTTGCAGATACTGGATAAATTCCTGCCTGGAATTGACCACCCCTATAGTCTGTGTATTTTTCAACCTCTGAAGTATATGCCCTTGCAGTGAATACAGAGAAATCGTCAACTTCATCAATATCATTTCCATAACTGGCCGTATTATCTAAAATGTTTCGAATTACTTCGTATTTTTCAGGACAAGCCTTTCCTGGCTGTGCGGTTCCGCAACAATTTCCAGAAGTGGCAATTTCTCTTCTAAGAGCATCCATATCTACTGTGCCTGTTCCTGCAAGCATTTCCTTAACCTTTTCGTAAATCTTTGCTTCGATCTGGCTATCGCTTAATGCTCCACTCTGACATCCATCATTTACGACTCCCGGACCATACTGCCATGCAATCGCACGTTCCTGTGAACCGCCTTCAGGGCCTCCAACATAACCAAAGTTATTATCAATAGCATCCTTCAGTTCGGCCAAAGTAAACCTCTTGTCTTGGAATACGTTTTTCTCTATGCAGTACAGTGAATCACCTGAATCTACAAATCCATAGGTTTGAGGTCCAGTGTAATTCCATATAGCTCCGCCCTCCTCAGCTGATTTTCCATTCTGAATACAACCATCAATCAAGGCTGCCTGGAAAGGAAGAGGAGCTTGGTCTGCATGAGCCTTCATTACACAGTTAACTGCTTCAGCCATATTAGCCACGAAGAATGCCATCTGCTTCTGATAAGCATCCTTAATCTGTTCTATGTTCTGGAAGCTTGTAACCTCACCGGTTTTAGGACCAACCTGATTATCATAAAGCACACCATTATTCATAGTAGCTTCCATGATTCTTGCACTGTTGAATGATGCAGCGTCATGCCATCCAAATTCTCTATGGTAGATGTCCGGTTCTACGCAACCACTTGGTGAGTAAGTACGTGCAACCCTAAGAGGAATGCCTCTGTTTGTTAGTGCCGGAATGATAATCTCATCATTAAACACGTTCGGCATACCGGTGCCTAAACGAATTGTTTCACACACACGATACAAGAATTCATCAGGAGTCTGATTACCAACTCTAACACCAATAGACGGTGATGGCATCTTTGTATGAGCGTGTGCTTCTAAGACCATATAACTCAATTCATTAGTCAAATCATTGCCGTCCTCGTCTGTTCCACCAACAGTCATTAATTCAAACAGAGTATATCCGGCAAAGGCTGCAGCTGAGATACTGTCTCTTACTTTGTTACAATCGCTGTACTTAATCATCAAACAGTCAATAAGTTCCTGAGCAAATTCAGGAGTGATTGTTGGGTCGTTTCTATAGTATTTGATCATCTGACGATCAAAAGGTCCACCTGATACACTATGACCATTAGATTCTACGTGGATGATAACATTAGTGAGCCAGTATGCCTGTACAGCTTCCCAAAATGTAGTTGCACCATATTCAGGTACACGCTGAAGATTCTTGGCAATTTGCTCTAGTTCGGCTTTCCTTTGAGGGTTAGTTTCGCCTTTTGCTAACTCGCTTGCCTTTGCTGCATATCTGTGTCCAAAGTTAATTGCCGCAGTATACGTTATTATTATCGCATCATAGAACTGTTTTTTTGCAATAGAGTCAGGATCTGAATGATCAAGTTTAGCAATTTCATCATTAACTTCGTCAATGATTCCGCTGTATCCTTTCTCTATAACCTTTTCCCAAAATGGGATATAGTGACCAACGCCGGCCAATTTGTAGTTATCTACATTAAATACCGCGTGATCTTGACATGCCTGACACTCCGGTGTCATGAGTGACATCGCATATTCGCTTAGAGTCTTGCCCTCCCAATACTTTGCCAGCTCAAGCATTTCAGCCTTGGCCTCGTCCGTAATAATAAACGGATCGTTGTCTCTTGTTGCGAGAGTATCATACTCAGGCTCAAGCCAGTCAACTGAAAACTCAATGCCAATTTCCGATGAACGCGGATGTTCTGCGGCTGAACCTACAATAAGTTCATCGTCACGAATAGTAACATGCATGTTGTTCAGCAGCTTTTCTATGACCTTCGCTCGTCTCATAATCGGCGAAAGGCCTTCACTTTCCTTAAAAGCTTCTGTTACTAATCTGGCTCTTTCTGTTTCAATCACCGGCATGGCCTCAACGATTTCCTTCTTTAGTCTTTTGACTCTGTCCGTAGGTTCGTTAAAGCCTTTTCCAATGGTTTCCGTAATTGCCATTAGATATTACCTCCTTATCTTACATCCTTAATAACTATGGGTACGATTATTAAACTCAAAGCTTAGTATATGCTTATGAAACCTTCGTGCTAGTTAGATTAAATTTCCCGGTTGTTCCGCCTGCATAAACATGGAATCATAATCAAAACATAATCCTTGAGAAGTTAAATGAAATAGCGAACTGAGATATTTTTAGATACATAATAAGTTCTTTGAAATATAAACTCACTCTAATCTGCATACATCTCTACAACAAAAGTATACCTTGACTAATTTTTTTTTAATAACAATATCCATTTGTGTTAATTGTTAATAACAATTGTCTTTATGCTTCTATAAATGTAATATCCAATTCAAGTTTTGTTTTTTCCATTTGACCGTTTTGAATTTTTTGAATCTTCTTGCTTTCATTTCGAATTCATACTAAAAAAAAAGAGCTGTTCAATGCTCTTTTCAAATATTTTTCATCCATCCTGAATCCACAAGATGTTTTTTTAGTTCATCAATGCCAGACCCTGTTTTGCTGCTCACATAAAAGAAAGGTGGTCTCACACCTACATCCAACAGCTGGCTTTCACATTTTTCAGCATTTTCTTTGTTCAAATCGCTTTTACTAATGACTCCTATAACCGGGCATCTAAAAACTCTAGCAAAACCGGGCGAATATACCATTACCGGTCTAGACTGATCTATCAGTAACAAAATACAACAAGCATCCTGGGACAGCGCGATAGTGTGCATATACATCCATGAATTCTCAATATATCCACTTGGAACATCTATCGTATTCTTATGATAAATCGTGTCTTGAACTTTTCGAAGCTGTCCTTTATAGTCATTTATTTGATTTGCTAGAGAAGTTTTACCACAGTTTCTAGCACCTATTATCATTATCCTTTTTTTTCTCATGTCTTTGTAACATTAACCACTGTAAAGCCAAGAAGCTCTTCAAGCGTATCAACGACTTTCTGTAATGCAATTGTCACACTCTGGACATCTCCAGAAATAACCACCGATCCTGTAAATCTGTCCAAAAAACCTATATCCACTGTCGCTGACTTTGTTGCTATATCCGCCGCTATCATTGCAGTTTCAAATGGGGTTAAAGTCAAAATGCCTATAGCACCATTATCATCAATGCCAAGTCGTTCATTTATATCAGGAGTAGGTGATGCTATGACATGAGCAATTGTTACTTGTTTACCAGGAACCGATTCCTGAATTATTCTCGTCATATCCGAACCGTCTCGCGTCATACTCGACTCATCATTAAAAAACATTCTGAATTCCTCACTTAACTAAACTGAATTACACATAATATACAATAATATACTGATGAAACTAATTATCTGTCAAAAACTACACTTACTACTATTATAGTTCCTTATGTTTTTTTCTAATAGTAAATTCTGTTTGCATTTTATGTAAAATCTTGTTTTTCATTACATTGTTGGATATGTACTGGACAAAGCAGATTAGAAAAGAGCCACTGCACTAAATCAGTTAGCGCAGCAGCTCCTCTTAGTTTTATATATTCTACAGCAATTCTTTCCTGCTCAGATTGATTCTGCCCTGAGAATCGATTTCAATAACCTTAACCTTTACCTCATCACCGATATTTAGTACATCTTCAACCTTGTCGATTCTTTCATTTGCAATCTTGCTTATGTGTACAAGGCCTTCCTTGCCCGGCAGGATTTCAACGAAAGCGCCGAAGTTCATGATTCTCGTAACCTTACCCTCATAGATTTCACCCGGTTCAGGTTCCTTAACCAACATTTCTATTTCTTTTCTTGCCGCTTCCAGACTGTCTCCGTCAGGCGATGCTATAAACACCATACCGTCATCGTTAATATCAATCTTAACGCCCGTTCTGTCGATAATGCCATTGATTGTTTCACCGCCCTTACCGATGATTGTCCTGATCTGGTCTGTTTCAACCTGCATAGTCAGAATTCTAGGTGCATATGGTGACAGCTCCTTGTGAGGTTCAGGCAATTCTTCCAGCATGGCTGCCATAATATGCATTCTGCCCTCTTTTGCCTGTTCCAAAGCCTTTTCAAGAACTTCCCTTGAAAGTCCATGAACTTTAATATCCATCTGGATTGCAGTTATTCCTTTGGCTGTGCCGGTTACCTTGAAGTCCATGTCACCCAGGAAGTCTTCCATCCCCTGAATGTCTGACAGAATAGCCATCTTTGAAGAACCGTCCTCTTCAACTCTTTCAATGAGACCCATGGCTATACCCGATACCGGTGCCTTGATAGGCACACCGGCGTCCATGAGCGCCAGACAGGCTCCGCATGTTGATGCCATGGAACTTGATCCGTTTGATGACAGAACTTCAGATACTACTCTGATGGCATAAGGAAATTCTTCTTCATCCGGCAGAACCGGAATCAGAGCCTTTTCTGCCAGAGCACCATGCCCTATTTCTCTTCTTCCCGGGCTCTTCATCCTTCCGGCCTCGCCTACTGAATAAGGCGGGAAGTTATAGTGGTGCATATATCGTTTCTCTGTCTGCTCGGTAATTCCGTCAATAGTCTGTTTCTCACTGAGAAGTCCCAGTGTACATACTGACAGTACCTGAGTCTGTCCTCTCTTGAAGAGACCTGTTCCATGAGTCCTCGGAAGGACGCCGTGATCAATCCACAGAGGTCTTATTTCATCAAACTTACGGTTGTCGGGGCGGATACCCTCGTCCAGAATCATTCTCCTTACCTGTTCCTTGGTTATATTGTAGAGAACGCTGTTAATATCTTTAGTGTTATCCGGATATATTTCCGCAAAATGCTCTTTGGTTTCCGTTTCAACGGCGTCCAATTTTTCCTGTCTTTCCAGCTTGTCATAGGTCTGGATAGCATTTCTCATCTTACTCTCTGCAAAATCCCTTACTGCAGTATCTATATCCTCCGGAACCCGATAAAGTTCAACTTCCATTTTAGGTTTGCCAACCTCGGCAACTATCTGTTCTATGAACTCAACAATCCTTTTGATTTCTTCATGTGCGAACATAATCGCATCCAGAATAATATCCTCGGGGATTTCTTCAGCACCGGCTTCAACCATCATGATAGCATCCTTTGTACCGGATACTGTCATATGCAGAGCAGACTCTTCTCTCTGAGCTTCCGATGGGTTTATTACAAACTGTCCGTCTATCATACCGACAACAACCGAACCTGTAGGTCCTTCCCATGGAATATCGGAAATGGAAAGAGCAATCGATGACCCTATCATAGCTGCGATTTCACTCGGCGCATCGTTATCGACGCACATAACTGTCGCCACAACCTGAACATCGTTATAGAACCCCTTCGGGAAAAGAGGTCTTAAAGGTCTGTCCATAAGTCTGGAACAAAGAACCGCTCTCTCTGAAGGTCGACCCTCCCTTTTTATAAATCCGCCCGGAATCTTTCCCGCAGAATACATCTTCTCTTCGTAATCGCATGACAACGGGAAGAAATCAATGTCTTTTCTCGGTTCACTGGATGCACATGCGGTAACATTTACAACCGTATCACCGTATTTAACCCACGCCTGTCCATTGGCCAGCTCACAAACCTTGCCTATTTCAACTTCCATAAGCTTGCCGCCGATTGCTGTCCTGAATGTTTTATAATCTTCATACTTCATAATTTACAACTACCTCCTGTAAATTGCACTTCCTGCACCCATAAGGGTACTGATTTAACATTGTAAAAAATGAAGCGGAGTTTATTCACCCCGCTTCGAATTACCATTAGTAAACTTCGCCAGCCGGGACTATTTTCTCAGTCCTAATCTGGCAATAAGGTTTCTGTATCTTTCCAGATCACTTTCCCTAAGATAGTTCAGGAGATTTCTTCTCTGACCAACCATCTTCAGGAGACCTCTTCTTGAGTGATGGTCCTTCTTGTGAACCTTCAAGTGCTCATTAAGGTCATTGATTCTGTAAGTAAGGATTGCAATCTGTACCTCAGGGGAACCTGTATCGCTTTCCTTCAACTGATACTCTTTGATTATTTCTGCTTTCTTTTCTGTAGTAATCATTGTAATTTCCTCCATATTCTTTTATTCACCTGTAACCGGGTCGCCGTCGGAGTGTCGGACAACTAAGTTTCAGGTACAACCATACTAAAGCAATATATCATCTATGCATTGTCTTTGCAAGCTTTTTTACAATGCTTCCGTCGTTTTTCCAAATGGAGTTCTCATGCAAAACCCCTCTGACACATGAAGTCGGGTAAACGATGCATTCCCTGCCGATTATTACGCCGGGATTGAGCACGCTATTGCAGCCCACTTCAACATAATCTCCCAGCATGGCACCGACTTTTTTAATTCCTGTTTCAATTTCCGTGTTGCCGTCTCTGATTACAACCGTAGTCTTATCCGACTTTACATTACTGGTTATTGATCCCGCCCCCATGTGTGAGCAGTATCCCAGGATAGAATCTCCCACATAGTTAAAGTGTGGAGTCTGAACACTGTCAAAGAGGATAACATTCTTTAATTCGGCACTGTTGCCGACAACGCATTCGGCACCTATCAGGGCCGACCCCCTGATAAATGCACAGTGTCTCACTTCAGTTCCGGGACCGATAATGCATGGTGCACCTATATATGCAGATTCAAAAACTTTAGCCTTCCTGTGAATCCAGACATGTTTGCTTCTCTCCTCATATTCACCCTTATCCAGGTTATTTCCAAGGCTGACAATCATATCCTCAATGCCGGCAAGTGCTTCCCAGGGATATGTAAACTGCTCAAGATATTCTTTGGCAATTGTATGGTTCAGATTGAACAATTCTTTAATCCTGTACATTGAAACTCTCCTTGTCGAAATTCTTCCTGTCCCTCAGCTTACCTGCCGCAGCTTCATCCAGAAATACTGTCACATCAGGATGACCCTGCAGAACCGATGCAGGGCATTCAACGGACTTGGGACCTTCAATCATATCTCTTATTGCATCAGCTTTGTTTTCGCCCATCGCTATCATAATTATCTTCTTTGCTTCCATTATGTCCGCAAGCCCCTGTGTAATTGCCATAACAGGCACCTGACTTATATCCCCGTCAAAGAATCTGGCATTGTCAGCTCTGGTTTGCTCTGTAAGTTCTATAGTATGTGTCCTGATATCAAACGGACATCCCGGCTCATTAAAGGCTATATGCCCGTTGGAACCGATACCAAGAACCTGAATATCGATAACATACCTGTTCAATTTCTTCTCAAATTCCCTGCATGCAGCTTCCCGGTCAGCTGCATTACCGTCAGGGATGTTAATATTGTTTTCATTTATGTCAATATGGTTAAACAGATTGTCGTACATGAATGCATAGTATGACCCCTTGTGCTCTTTAGGAAGGCCGACATATTCATCCAGATTAAAAGTGACAACATTCTTATATGATGTTCCATTTTCACGGTGATCCTCAATCATTTCTTTATAAAGACCAACCGGAGAGCTTCCAGTTGCCAGACCCAGTACAGGTTTTTCCTTTGTCATAACCTCTTTTATCAGCTTAAATGCTTCCGCCGATACTTCCTCGTAGGTTTTTTTAACGACTATCTTAAACATTAATGTATTCTCCCTTCTTGTTTGACTCCGGTATTATCCCCTTTATTTGCCCAAATGTCAATATTGTTTACTATTTAATTACATTAAATGCCATTAAATGTAATTAAATTCTCCAGAATCTGATAGTCTTCTGTTTTATTATCTGTCAATTCGGGTTTAACGCTTTCCAAAGGGAGTAGAGCATCATAGTTTATACCATGACCTCTTTTATATGTGCCCACCTTCACGGGCAATCTGCCTGTCGCAGGACGCAGACCCAGGGCCACTTCAATTCCGGCCGACAGATTGGATCTCATATCTCCGTACACGGCAATTACAGCATTTGAGGCAGGATACAGTCTGATATCATAAGGCTTGTCTACTGAAATTATGATGGATTTTTTGTCCTTCTTGGCACAATATTTCACAAAATTCTGCGGACCCGCTGAATGCCATCTTTTGTACGACAACTGCGAGTTCTTTGATACATCGGAAGTTATTATTACAACATCAGCCCAATTTAAATGGGATTTTATTTTGCCGCTGACCTTGTAATTCTTCTTCGAGTAAGTTCGTGTTTTTATGACAGCACTGTCCGGCACCACTCCAGATCTTTTAGCATTATTCCATCCTTGCAGCATAGATTTTGCCTGACTGGCGGATGGTGAAAGAATAAGCACTCTGCTTTTTTCTGTCAGCTTGCAGGGAAGCGTATTGTTGTTATTCTTCACAACGGTTACCGCTTTGGCGGCAATGTCGTTCTCAATCCTTTTGTTTTCAGCGCTTCCCACCGTGTTGAGAGCTTTTCCCACTTAAAGTATTTAATCTATTTAATGCAGAACCATTATAACACATTTATTGAAATGTAATTTCTCAAAAAAAATAATGGGCTACGTTCCACCTTATCGGCTTCATCGTAGCCCATTACTTGTCGATTTGCAACACCCTCATTCTACATCACTCCTTTTTTACCAATATCCCGGAGAATGAATCACATCATTCCGAGCCATCAGCTTCGACTCCCGGCTCATAGTTCTCAAATAACTTAGCCTGTTTTACCCAACTTCCGATTTACTTTCTCTTACTTGATTTCGGGCGGCTTACCTGAGCACTCTCTTTTCAGTCTTCCATCCTGATCACTCTACCCGGTCATCCCGTCCGGATATCTAATTCAGGCTTCGGTCCTGATCCCTTGCGGGCTTCCATTCCCGACTTCATCGGGTCCCCTCCGGGTTTCCTGCTCCTTGCGGTCTGCTCTGTCCCCGACCATGTTCGGACAGCAACGGTACTTTCACATTTTCAGGAGTCTGGGTTGATTATTAATATTAACAAGGGGTTTCAGGTCTGCGACCTTCCCTTTCGTTGAGTTCATCATACTATCGAAGTAAAGCAAAGTCAAGGTCTGAATTGTTTTTTAATTGTTTTTATTCAGATTTTTCTGACTTTTATTTCGATTGTTTTTATTCACTCCGGTTTACTCCGAAAAGATCACAGCATCCCCTTTTCCCTGTGATAGGCTTTTGCAGCAATGCAATCGCTCTTTATCTGAGCACTCAATGCCTCGACGCTATCAAACTTGAACTCATCCCGTGTTTTTTTGATAAATTCGACACGGATTCTTTTGCCGTAGAGCTCACGGTCGAAATTGAAGATATGAGTTTCAACACTTTTGTTATATGTTCCGATTGTAGGCTTGACCCCTACATTGGTAATGCTCGGATACTGTTCTTCGTTATAAGTGCATATTGTTGTATAAACACCGTTTGGAGGAGTAACCATATTTTCATCGATGATAAGATTGGATGTGGGGAATCCGATGGTTCTTCCCAATTTGTTTCCCACAACAACCTCTCCTTTTATGGCATACATTCTGCCAAGAAATCTGGAGCATTCCTCCATCTGTCCTTCTTCTATCAGCTTCCTGATATGGGTACAGCTGACTACCACGCCGTCAATCATGTATGGTTCCTGAACATGGATTCCAAAACCGTATTTCAGCCCTTCGCGCATGAGTACTTCAGGTGTCCCGGCTCCTTTATGTCCGAATCTGTAGTTGAATCCGCAATACGCTTCCTTTATGTTGAACTTATCCACCAGAATATCTTTGATAAAGCTCTCCGGAGTCATCTGTAAAATATCCCTGTCAAAGGGAATATTAAACATGTAATCAACACCCAGCTGTTCTATTATTGCAGCTTTTTCATCCGCATAAAGAATGTTTTTTACACGGGGAACGCCTTCCAGAACCGTACTTGTATGGTTTGAAAATGTAAACACTGCACTTTTCAGACCTGCAGCCTCAGCCACATTCACTGTTCTGCCGATAATCTCCTGATGCCCCTTGTGAATTCCATCATAATTGCCAAGAGCCACAACAGTGGGTTCTATATTATTTACTTCTGACAAACTGTTATAAATTCTCATAATTATCATTTCGGCACAAAAACTTTGTCCGCCTTCATCTCTTTATTTTTATTGTCCAGAAATCCCGTTCCCAGGAATTGGCGAGTATCATTTTCATATATATTGTATATGCGGTCATATCTGCGTCCCCGTGCATTACGGGGCATCTCCCCCTTGTTCCGGCCTCCGGGAATTTCAGGCTCCTTTTCTATGGTAACCTGCCTCAGTCTGATTGGATTTCCCCGGCAGAAATAATCGGCACGTTCCGCCGGCATTGAAGCAACTCCGAAATGTACCAGCGGATAATCTGCGGGAATAAGCAAAGCCTCCAGCTTCTCGGACACCTGCATTTGTTTTTCCCTGTCCTGTCCCGCACCAGCGGTTATTCTTTTGATCTCATCTGCACCGATTGCGTCATCAGACAGTTCCATGTTACCCACTTTTACTCTCTCAAGAGCTGCCATAACGCAGCCGCAGCCCAGCTTTCTTCCCATATCATTACATACTGTTCTGATATATGTTCCTTTAGAACATGTTATACTGAAAGAAAATTCAAGTTTCTCCTTGTCCACACTCAGAAGTTCTATATCACTTATATGAACTTTGCGCGGTTCGATATCAACATCAATTTTTTCTCCGCTGTAAGCATATTCATACAAATGTTTTCCATTTATTCTAACCGCTGAGTACTTAGGAGGTATCTGTTGAATATTTCCGGCAAAGCCGGCAAGAATATTTTCGATTGTTTCTACGACAATAATTCCTCTTTCCTTGATTTCACTCAAGGTCATAACTTCTTCACATTCGCCCCAGATATCCTGGGTATCCGAGATTACTCCCAGTCTGGCAGTACATATATATGTTTTGTAATCCAGATCCAGATATTCCATTATTCGGGTAGCCTGACCGACAAAAATAGGCAAAAGTCCCGTAGCCATAGGATCAAGCGTTCCACCGTGTCCTACCTTTTTCACTCCCGAAACCCCAAGTGCCCGTCTGCATATTGCAACACAGTCATTGGATGTCCATCCCTGCGGTTTATTCAAAATCAATATTCCGTCTTTCATAAACCAAGCTTTCCTATCTCAGCCTTAACCCTGATGACAGCCTTCTCCAGTCCGCAGTTCAAAGTACATCCCGCTGCTTTCAGATGTCCTCCTCCCCCCAGCGTGACAGCAATGCCGGCCACATCTCCGTATGACTTTGCTCTCATGCTTACCTTGACCTTATCGGGTCCGATTTCTTTCAGAACAAACGCATATTCAACCCCGTCAATATCACGGATTGTATTAATGACTTCTTCAGCATGCTCGATTTTTGCATTACATTTCGCAAACATTTCACGGGTAACACAAGCAAATGCAACCTTGCCTTCTGCCAGCAATTCCATGTTGTTCACCGCCGCATTATCAATGCAGAGCTGCCTGATATCCTTTTTCTGATATAGATTGACCATAATTTTATTATGATCAACACCCATATCCATAAGTTCTACTGCGATTCTAAGGGTTTCAGCAGTCGTATTGGAATACTTGAAATTGCCTGTGTCTGAACTGATGGCCGTAAACAGAGCATTTGCAGCAACTATATCAATTTCACATTTCATTTCACTCAGCAATTTCCGGATAATCTGGGCTGTTGCGGCCTCTTTGGGATCTATATAGTAATAATCAAGTTTACATTCACTGACTTCATGGTGGTCGACTGCCATCTTTATTTTACCGCCGTGAAAAACATCTTCAAGTTTCGGAATTCTTGACATGTCACTGCAATCAATACACAGGCAGACATCCGGCCGGGAAATAACATTTTTCTCCGTTGTGCAAAATCTTTTTTCATCCCCCTCATCCAGAAATGCAATATATTCAGCCAGAGGCGAGTCCATAAGAACATAGACATCCTTTCCCTTGCTTCTGAGAGTGCTGCACAGTGCAACACAAGAACCGATGGCATCGCCATCGGCATTCTCATGCGGAAAAAGCAACACGCTTTCAGCCTTTTCCAGAATATCACCAATTTCCTTTAATGTGATATTTGCTATCATAATTTGCTGATAATTCCCTCTATGTGTCTGCTGTATTCCAGTGAATTATCTATCTTGAAAATCAGTTCCGGCACATGTCTGAGCTTCATTCTGTGACTGATTTCCTTCCTGATATATCCCCTGGCACTGTTAAAAGCATCCATTATTTCGGCTTTCTGCTCTGAAGCCCTGTCGGTATCAGTGCTCAAACTAATTAATGAGAAATATATTGTAGCATAGCTGTTATCCGAAGTAACCTCTACAGCTGTAATACTTATCATTGAATCGAGACGAGGATCCTTGAGACCATGAAGAAGCATATCACTTACTATTTTTCTGATTTCCTCACCGATTCTGCCCTGTCTGTATCCTTTTACCATTATCAGTCCTTCGTTACTTTCTTTCAACTTCTTCCATAGTGAAGCATTCGATTATGTCGCCTTCCTTGATATCGTTGTAATTTTCTATACCGATACCACATTCATAGCCCTGATTAACTTCCCTGGCATCATCCTTAAATCTCTTGAGGGACGATATTTTACCTTCATGAATTACTATACCGTCTCTTACCAGCCTGATCTTTTCGTTACGCACAACCTTGCCGTCCGTAACATATGCACCACCGATGATTCCAACGCCCGGCACCTTGAAGGTAGTTCTGATTTCAACGGTCCCCAGAACAACTTCTACGAATTCCGGATCAAGCATACCCTTCATGGCAGCCTCAACATCATCAAGGATGTTGTAGATAACATTGTATGTTCTGATCTGGATTCCGTCTCTCTCAGCCATGTTAGACACTGTCACACTCGGTCTGACATTGAAGCCGATTATTATAGAACCGGATGTTCCGGCCAGCATTACATCGGATTCATTAATGGCGCCGACACCTGTATGTACTATATTAATCTTTACTTCTTCATTCTCGTCAGACAATTTTTCCAGTGAAGTAACTATGGCACCTACAGACCCCTGTACATCTGCCTTGATAATGAGATTAAGTTCTTTTACTTCACCCTCCTGTATCTGGCTGAACAATTCCTCCAGAGTTGAGCTGGCATTTCGAGCCATTACTTCCTGCCTTACCTTAACCTGTCTGTTATATGCAATTTCCTTAGCCTGACTGGATCTCCTGACTGCGTTAAACACATCACCTGCCACAGGAACATCAGACAGACCCAGAATTTCCACAGCAGTGGCCGGACCTGACTTCTTGAGCTTGTCGCCGCGGCTGTTTGTCATAAGCCTTATTTTGCCGGAGCATGTTCCTGCAACGATACTCATGTCTGACCTGAGAGTACCATTAAGAATCAGCAGCGAAGCCACAGGTCCCTTGGCCTTATCCAGTCTGGCTTCCAGCACGGTACCCAGAGCCAGTCTGTTTGGATTTGCCTTAAGCTCCAGAACTTCAGCCTGAAGCAGAATCATTTCCAGCAGATTGGTAATACCCTCACCTGTCTTTGCAGAGACAGGTACACTGATAACATCGCCGCCCCAATCTTCTACCAGAACTCCATTCTCTGCCAGGTCTTTCTTTACTAAATCAGGATTTGCCGTCGGCTTATCAATCTTGTTTATAGCTACAATTAGAGGGACACCTGCCGCCTTGGCATGGCTGATGGATTCAATGGTCTGCGGCTTAACACTGTCATCGGCCGCCACTACCAGTACGGCAATATCAGTTGCATGTGCACCCCGTGCTCTCATCGCTGTAAAGGCTTCATGACCGGGAGTATCCAGGAAAACAATTTTCTGTCCGTGAATTTCAACTTCCGATGCACCAATGTGCTGAGTTATTCCACCGGATTCTCCTGATGTAACATTAGTATTCCTGATTGCATCAAGGAGAGATGTCTTTCCGTGGTCAACATGTCCCATTACAGTAATGATCGGTGCTCTATCCTGAAGATCTTCTTCCTTATCCTCAAAGGTTTCAATACCTTCCTCTTCCTGATATTCTTCTTCCTCATCAATAGCTCCGATAGCTATTGCGATTCCCAGTTCATCAGACAGAAGCTGTACGGTGTCCTCGTCCAGATTCTGGTTCTGATTTGCCATTACTCCCATCTTCATAAGAGTCATAATAACCTGAGAAATAGTTGTCTTAGTCTGCTCTGCAAATCCTAGAACCGTAATAGGAACATTGATAAGTATCGTTCCTGCAGGCAGTTCAACCTTAGGCTCTGTATCTTCCACTTTAGGCTTACTCTGTCTCTTAGGTCTCACCTGTTTCTCAAGAGACTTAAGCTCAGGCCTGGCGCTCTGCTTGCGAGGACCTCTTTCAAATCTTGAAAACTTATCCTTATCTTTACCCCTGTCTCTTTCTTTGACCCTGCTCTTTTTAGTGGAGGATTTTGCTGCAGCCGGTGCCGATACAGCTTCTTTCTCGTCTCTACGGGATGGACGAGCCGGTCTGTCGGAGGATTTGACAGACTTTTCAGCAGCTCTTTGTTCAACAGCTTTCTTTTCGGCAGCCTTTTTAGCCGCAGCACGCCTTTCTCTCGCTTCGGCTTCTTCTCTTCTTACATCCTCTGCTTTCTTAACAACTCTGATGTTGCTCCTTGTCTTTTTTCCTTCTGTTTTTATCTCAGGCTTTGTTTCAGTCTTTATCTCAGGAGCTGCCTTAGGAGCTGCCTTAGGAGTTATCCCTGGCTTGGCAGATTTC